>DEHX01000005.1:43443-74294 GCA_002352145.1 Chitinophagaceae bacterium UBA2789 | reverse complement strand
AATCAAAACAAAGCAAGTGTAAACACAATTTACAACGGCGTTGTAAAATCGCTGTTGGTACAGCCAGGCAGCAGAGTTTCAAAAGGGCAAACCATTGCTACTATCAGCAATCCTGATTTCATACAGGCACAAAGTGAATATCTGAATGTAAATACTAAAATTACTTTAGCCGAACTGGAAGTAAAACGCCAACGGGAGCTTAATGCCGGTAATGCAGGGGCATTAAAAAATCTGCAGGCAGCAGAAACAGAATTAAAAACATTGAGAAACCTGAAATCAACCCTGGCACAACAAATACAATTAATGGGTATTAACCCGGCAATTCTAGCCAACGGAAAACTAATATCGGTACTGGCGGTTATGAGTCCTATTAATGGTGTAGTGAGTGATGTAAAAGTAAAAATGGGCAGCTATGTGGATGTTACCACACCTGTGGCGGAAATTGTAGATAACAGCCAATTGCACCTTGACCTTTCAGTGTATGAAAAGGATCTTCCAAATTTAAAGAACAACCAGTTGATACATTTCACTCTTACCAATAATCCCGGTAAAGAATATGATGCACAAATATTTTCCCTTGGCTCATCGTTTGAAGGAGAAAGCAAGGCAGTATCTGTACATGCAAAAGTTATGGGTGATAAAACAGGCCTGATTGATGGCATGAATGTTACAGCCATTATCAGCCTGGAAAAAGCAACTGTACCTGCTGTACCTACAGATGCCATTGTGACATTGCAGGGTCAGGATTATATTTTTATGGTAACTGATCAACATGCAGAGAATGAACACCATATTGCCGGCAAGGACACATTGATGCATGATGCCAAAGAAGCCCATGACCATAAAGAGTTAAAAGCAGAACATGGAGAAGAAAAGGGAGTAACTTTTGAAATTATACCAGTAGCAAAAGGTGCTTCAGCAGTGGGCTATACGCAAATTACTTTACTAAAAGAAATTCCGAAAGATGCTAAGATTGTGGTCAAAGGAGCTTTTTTCGTATTGGCTAAGATGACCAATTCCGGCGAACACGAACATTAAAATATAGGGTATGAAATTTAATACCACTATGCCGCATGGCTTAAAGTTGTATTACAAACAAGAGTTATCTCTTGCCAAAGAATCTTTTAATAAGCAGCACTACCAGGAGAGTTGGCGATACCTGGAAAGGGCTCACATTTTATCGCAACCGTATCCAATTGAGCATACTGCTGTACATTGGAAAATGCTGATGTTTGGGATTCGAGTAAAGAATACGAAAGAAGTGTTGGGGCAGATACCCAGGCTATTAATTGGCGGTATTAAATCATTTGTCGGCAAGGTTCCTGTTGGCAACACGGGTGGCGCAAATGTGCCGCCCCTGCTACCAATGGAAATACCCAAGGATTTACAAGAAATTATAAATTCTGTAAAAAGTATGGGATGATAAAGAGTGTAGAACTAACGAATAATACTATCTACAAAGAAAATTTTAATAATGACATCTGTCTTAATTGGTAGTTTATTAATCAGCCTGCTTCATGCAGTAATACCCAACCATTGGTTGCCGGTACTGGCCATTGGCCGTAAAGAAGGCTGGAGCCTGGCTGAAACTACACGCATCACTTTTATTGCAGGCATCTCGCATGTTATCAGCACAGTAGCAATTGGCGTTTTGCTGGCATTGATTGGCAGTGAACTGGCAACACATATTGAAGATTTTACGAAAATAATTGGGCCATCAGTCCTTGTATTAATCGGGTTATATTTTGTTAAACAGCATTACACACACCACCATTTTCATCTGGAGAAAAAACAGATTGAGAAAAAAAGTAAGAGTGCCGTGATAATAGCGTTGGTCATTGCCATGTTTCTTTCTCCCTGTATGGAAATTGAAGCCTACTTTCTGCTGGCTGGAAGTAAGGGCTGGTATTTCATGGCGCTTATTGCAGGAATGTATGCCATCATCACCATTGCCGGTATGCTTATTTGGATACGCATTGCCTACAAAGGAGTATTAAAACTGAACTGGCATAAATGGGAGCATAATGCCGGTATCATAACCGGTCTTGTTTTAATCATCACAGGAATTATTTCATTTTTCATCAATTAACAACTTATGGAACACAATCACGAAGAGCATACTGTAAACGAAGTAAAGGATGAAGCAAAGGTTGTACCTATTCACAATGCGGATGACGGCCACGACCACGGAGCTGTGGAGAAAGACCAACCGGGATGGAAAACACATTGGGATTTGCTGTTAGCACTATTCATACTGATTGTTCTGCTGGTTTTAGAGTATGGCTTTAAGATTGAACTGCCTAAAATCTCCTCCCTTGTTATTAACCTTGTTGCTTATTTATTGGCAGGCCGCAAAGTATTGGACCTTGCCTTTCGTAAGTCAAAACGGGGCGACTTCTTTAATGAATTTGTATTGATGAGTGTTGCCACTATTGGTGCATTTGTCATTGGAGAATATGAAGAAGGAGTTGCTGTCATGGTATTTTACCAGATTGGCGAATGGTTTCAGGATGCTGCTGTCAATAATGCCAAACGCAGCATTAAAGCATTGCTGGATGTAAGACCCGATGAAGTAACGGTTATCCGAAACGGTTCGCCACTGGTAGCAGATCCTTCCATTGTTGAACTGGGCGAAATCATTCTAATAAAACCAGGTGAAAAGGTTGCTTTAGATGGCGAATTGATTTCAGAAACAGCTTCGTTCAATACTGCCGCTTTAACCGGGGAAAGCAAACCTGATACAAAGTATAAAGGTGAAACTATTCTTGCAGGTATGATTAATCTGAATACTGTAGCTGAAGTAAAGGTTAAGTCGTTGTTCAAAGACAGTAAGCTCAGTAAGATTCTGGAAATGGTGCAGGATGCAACAGCAAGAAAATCGCAGACACAGTTGTTCATTTCAAGATTTGCAAAAGTATATACGCCCATTGTCTTTTTTCTTGCAGTAGCTCTTTGTTTTGTATCTTATTTTTTTGTTGCTGAATATAATTTTCAAACATGGTTTTACCGGGCTTTGGTTTTCCTGGTAATCAGTTGTCCTTGTGCATTGGTGGTTTCCATTCCATTGGGATATTTTGGTGGTATAGGGCTTGCTTCCAGGAACGGAATTCTTTTTAAAGGTGGGAATTTCTTAGACGTAATGACCAAAGTGAATACGGTGGTGATGGACAAAACCGGAACGCTAACTAAAGGTGTGTTTAAAGTACAGCAGGTAGTTGCAAATGGTGTAGATGAAAAGGAATTAGTTAAGCTGACAGCGGCGTTAGAGAAAAACTCAACCCATCCGATTGCAAAAGCAGTTACAGACTATGCAGGTAATATAAATAATGGAATAAAAGCAGAACAGGTAGAAGAAATTTCAGGGCATGGATTGAAAGGGAATGTTGAAGGAAAAGAAATACTTGCAGGTAATGTGAAATTGATGAAGAAATTCAACGTTAGCTATCCAGCGGAAATTGAAAATATCGTTGACACGATTGTAGTAACAGCCATCAACAATCAATACGCTGGTTATATCACCATTGCCGATGAAATAAAAGAAGATGCTGTGCAAGCTGTTAAAGACATGCATGGCCTCAATATAAAAACGGTAATGCTCTCAGGCGATAAGCAATCAGTAGTAGATGTAGTTGCAAGGAAAGTAGGTATAGATGATGCTTATGGCGACCTGTTGCCGGAAGGTAAAGTAGAAAAAGTGCAACAGTTGAAAAATGAAGGCAGGCATATTGCTTTTGTTGGCGATGGTGTAAATGATGCGCCGGTTGTAGCACTCGCAGATGTAGGTGTTGCAATGGGTGGTTTAGGCAGTGATGCCACTATTGAAACAGCAGATGTTGTTATTCAAAATGACCAGCCGCATAAAATCGTTTCAGCCATTAAGATTGGAAAAATTACAAGAAATATTGTCTGGCAAAATATCATCCTGGCAATGGCAGTAAAAGTGTTCGTACTGATTTTGGGTGCCGGTGGTGTGGCTACTTTATGGGAAGCAGTAATTGCTGATGTGGGGGTAGCATTGCTGGCTATATTGAACGCAGTGCGGATTCAAAGGATGAAGGTTTAAAAAAAAATAGGGCGATATACTCAATTCTATTATTTAAGTATTTGCTTAAATACTTATTTACCCTATCTTTGCTTCATGGAAAGTAATACTTGTATCAGGTTATTTGCAGACCAGTTGCAAATAAAGAATTGTAAAAGCAAGTTGAAGACTGCACAAAAATCTTTTGCAAGCCTGTCAAACATATTGGCATTAACAGGCAATGAAGTGAGGCTGAAAATGGTTTATTTATTGGAAGAAGAAAATGAGCTATGTCCCTGCGATCTTGCAGACATCTTAGGCATGACGATTCCGGCAGTATCACAGCATCTTAGAAAATTAAAAGATGGCAATATCGTTGAAACAAGAAAAGAAGGCCAAACTATTTATTATACCCTGACTCAGGAGAATTTGAAGATTTTAAGACCCTTCTTTAAACATATCTACCAGCAAACTCAAAAACTGGAAACGATATGATAAACTTAAAACCATCAGGCGCTTATTCAGGTGCAGGTTTATTTGCCGCTATTGCAGCTTCGCTTTGTTGTATCACACCAGTGATTGCTTTACTTGCGGGTAGCAGCAGCATAGCAGCAAACTTCTCATGGATAGAACCGGCAAGACCATATTTAATCGGTTTATCCGTTGCCGTACTAGCATTAGCCTGGTATTTTAAGTTGAGACCTGCAAAATCAACAAACCCGGATTGCAATTGCGAACCAACGAAAAAGCAATCATTCTTTCAATCCAAAACGTTTTTAGGTATTGTTACAGTTTTTTCAATTTTGATGATGACCTTTCCTTTGTACGCAAAAATGTTTTATCCAGAGCCAAAAGTACGGGCGGCATCTACTACAGCATTTGATAACAACCAACAGGTAAAATTTACCATTCAGGGCATGACTTGTGAAGGTTGCGAGGAGCATGTAAATAATGAACTTTCCAAAGTAAATGGTGTTTTGGCTTATAAAACTTCGTATGCTAACCGGAGTAGCCTGGTAACTTTTGACAAATCAAAAGTTACCGTAAGAACAATTGAATCGGCTATTAATAAAACGGGATATAAGGTAAAAAGCCATTATGTTATCGCCGATACTACCAACATGTGTTCAGGAGAAGATTCATCATGTACTAACGTAACAAAGTCATGTTGTAAAAAAAAGTAACCATTATGGACAAAACAATCACTTTACACTCAACAATCACTTGCCCTGATTGTGGTTTTCAGAAAAAGGAAACTATGCCTGTAGATGCTTGTCAATATTTTTATAAGTGTACAAATTGCGAATCTATACTTAAGCCTCAACAAGGAGATTGTTGTGTGTTTTGCAGCTACGGTACAGTAAAATGCCCGCCAATTCAGATGAATGAATCCTGCTGTTCGAAAAACTGATTTGCCTGAGTACAAAAGTTATTTCACTTGGGGATTTAGCTTACTAAAATACTGTTAGCTACTTTGAGGCTCACAGTTACTTCTTTTTTACCTTTCAACGTAAGCGTATAGGTTTGATCATATTGCTCAATGCTTTTTACTTTCAGCGTATCACCCAAAGCAATGCCAGCTTTATCTAAGTAATGCAGAAAGGAAGTGCTGTGGTCTGAAACACCAGTGAAAGTTGCCTGGTCGCCTTCCTTTAAACTCGATAGTAAAACCGATTTCAACTTTGGCAACACTCCCTTTGCATTCGGTATGGGATCGCCATGAGGGTCAGCCTCTGGGAAACCCAGATAAGCATCCAGCTTGTTTATCAACTCTTCACCCTGTATGTGCTCCAGTTGTTCGGCAATATCATGCACCTCATCCCAGCGGTAGCCTAATTTTTCAACCAGAAATACCTCCCAAAGCCGGTGATTACGAACAATGCCAATGGCCACCTGTTTTCCCTTCTCCGTTAGTTTAACACCTTTGGATTTTTGGTAGCTTACCAGTTTCTTCTGACCCATCCGCTTGAGCATATCTGTCACGGAGGGAGCATGAACTCCCATCACCTGGGCTAATGCAGAAGTGGCCACTACTTCACCATTGGTTTCCTGCAACTTATAAATAGCCTTCAGATAGTTTTCTTCGGTAAATGAATGCACAATAGAAAAATTTAATCCCCCGAAGTTAGCTAAATAGGCATAAATTTTAAATTAGACGAACCTAAATATATTATTATATCGTTCTAAATATATAATTTTACCCGTCTATATGCAAAAGTTTAAGATAATACTGCTGATTGTGTTGGTCATTACGGCACTCGTTGCCTGTGAGAAAATGCTGCCTCTGGCCCCGCCTGAAGATGAATTGCTCGACGGTCCGATAGAAGGTCTCAGCTATGAACAAAACAGGCGTTTTCTTGCAGGCGATGTGGCTTTTAATGATGAGGTATTCACNNCATGCGGGTGATGGCAAAGGCCATCCTTTTACGACTCTTACAAGGTTTGGACAAACCGACAGTACAGGTAATCAATTCCTTCATTTAGGAGGGCCTCAATTACAAAACAGGGCCCTGCCCGGTTATATGCCTGAAACAATACCTGCCGGGGCAACTTTCTCAAAATTCACCCCTCCTGCAAATACCGGCCTGGGCTTTTTAGAATTGGTAAGCGATGCGGATATACTGGCAATGGCCGATCCAACGGATGCAGACGGCGATGGGATTTCAGGTGTGCCTAACTATGAGTTTCTCCCTTCGTTCATTACACCCGTTGCCAACGCCATTCCACGTAATGGAAAATACATTCATCGGTTTGGTAAAAAGGCAGCCGCTTATAATTTGCTGCATCAAACTGTAAATGCGTATAACCAAGATATAGGCATCACTTCTACTTTTGAACCAAAAGATGTTTATACTGGTCAAAATATTGACCCCGAAGTTTCAGACCTCACAGTGCAAAACGTAGTCTTTTATCTGCAAACATTAAAAGCACCGGTTCAGCGTAAACAGAATGATGCAGATGTAATAGCAGGTAAAAATATATTTATCCAATTAGGTTGTGAAAGTTGTCACAAGCAATCTTTGAAAACAGGTTTTTCTTCAATCACCGCTTTATCTAGCAAAACATTTCATCCCTATACTGATTTATTGCTGCATGATATGGGACCGGGTTTAGATGATGGGTACACAGAAGGAAGTGCTAAAACATCAGAATGGAGAACGCCACCGCTCTGGGGTTTGGGGCTTTCGCCTAATTCGCAGGGAGAGCAATACTTTCTGATGCATGATGGCCGTGCAAAGAGTATTGAAGAAGCCGTTAATCTGCATGGTGGGGAAGGTCAGCGTAGTAAAGATAATTTTCAACAGCTCTCATCAGCAGAAAAGCAAAAACTGATTAAATTTTTAGAATCGCTGTAAAAACTAATGATGAACCAGGCTTATGTACTGCTATGAAACATCTGTTGCGTAGCACTCTTGTACTGTATCAAGGCTGCTGGTCTTTTTTTAAATAGTAGGAATTGAAAAATATTCAGTCGAACCTGTTCAAATCATCTTGATGTCAATATAAAATGAATAGAAAAGAATTTATAGTAAAAACCTGTGGTGCATGTTTAGGTGCAGCGGCAATCTCCGGGCTGCTCAGTTCCTGTGCTGCTACGCAGTTTACAACAGGCCAGCTTACCAAAGATGGCTTGCTTATAGATACAAAGGAATTTGAAACAAAAGAAAAAGGAAAATATCGCCTGTACATCGTTGTTCGTAATGATGAATTGCTTTATCCAGTATGTGTTTACCGCTTTAGCGAAAATGACTATGCTGCATTATGGATGCAATGTGCTCACCAGGGTGCAGAATTAAACGTTGCTGGCGAATACCTGCAATGTCCCGCACACGGAAGTGAATACAACAGCATGGGAAAAGTTACAAACGGGCCTGCCGACCGTGATCTAAGAACGTTTCCTGTAACAGTAAACAATCACCAATTATTTATTGACTTGCGAAAAGTATGAGAAAAGTATTCACAACCTTACTCTTAGCTATTTTATCAACTGCATCCTACTCGCAGATAGACCCTGTTTTGCTACGAAAAACGGTAAGCGATACATCTGGTATGATGATGAATATGGATGCCGTTTATAACAGGCCTTTTCTTCAGTTAGGAAAACTGCCGGTAGCATTAGGCGGTTACGCAGAAGCAAATTATCAATACTTGCAGGAAGATGGAATAACAGAAGGCCATCAGTTTCAGATGCGGCGGTTAACCTTGTTTGTGTCATCTTCCATTGCTAAACGAATTAAATTTTTAAGTGAAATTGAATTTGAAGATGGCACAAAGGAAATTAATATTGAATTTGCTTCTGTTGACTTTGAGTTTGCTCCATTGCTGAACCTTCGTGCTGGTGTTGTTATGAATCCTATCGGTGCTTTTAATCAAAATCATGATGGCCCGAAATGGGAGTTTGTTGACAGGCCAATATCTGCTACACAAATGCTACCGGCCACCTGGAGCAATGTAGGGTTTGGAATCTTCGGGAAAAAATATACAAAGGATTGGGTATATGCTTATGAAGCATATCTGACTAATGGCTTTGATGATAAGATTATTGACAATGCAGAAAACAAAACCTTTCTTCCTGCCAGTAAAGAAAACAAAGACAGATTTGAAGAAAGCTTTAATGGAAGTCCTTTATTCACCGGCAAAGTGGCTGTAAGAAACAGGAATATTGGTGAGCTTGGATTGTCTTATATGGGTGGTATCTATAACAAATACGAGGAAGATGGTTTACAGCTTGATGAAAAGCGTAAAGTGAATGTATATGCTCTGGATTTTAATACCACCCTGCCTAAACTCAATACTTATATCAACGCAGAGTGTGCATGGGTAAACGTAAATGTGCCCGATACATATACCGAACAGTTTGGCAGAAAGCAACAGGGCGGCTTTATTGATTTTGTACAACCTGTTTTCAAAAAGCCATTGTTTGGTTTTGATAAATCAGTAGTTAATGCAGCACTCAGGTTGGAATATGTTGACTGGAATAAGGGAACATTTAAATCAACAGGGGGTAATATTTCAGATGAGTTGTTCTCCATTGTTCCTGCTATTAGCTGGCGGCCAACAGCACAAACGGTCATCCGGCTCAATTATCGTTACAACTGGCAGAAAGATATATTGGGTAACCCACCGGCTAAACTGGCGGGGTTTCAGTTTGGAGTGAGTACATATTTTTAAATGTCAGCATTAATTACAATAGCATCTTTTTTTGAATGCTGCGCTCAAAATAACCAAAGGCGCTTTATCAGGGCAATACTTTTTTGTTTCTATCAGCTAAACAACGCTGAGGTTCGTAAGCGGCTTGAACCATTTAAGATATTCCCGCAGATGCGCTGCGATTTTTATACTTATTTCCAACAATACTGGATCTCATTATTTTACTGATTAATCAATATCAATTTTATGTCCCGATATTTTGAAATGCTCAATTATTGTTCATTTTTTGTTTGTTAACATATTATGTAACTATTTTAATTTTGCCCTCAGGCGACTTGTAGCTGCCAGTTTGTTTTGTGATTTAGGAAAACTATTTTATCACTTTGAAAAACAAATACTACGGCCAAAGACCGAAATTTCATATGATGCAAGAGTGATCTATGATTCGAATAAGCCTGTCCTCCGGTGAGCCGCTCCACCTAAAGCCATCACCGAACCGAAAATTCACGGGGCTCCGGATTCCCGGCAGCAATTTATATAGCTCAGAAAGGGCCGGGCAATCAATACACCTGCATATTTACCAGCACCGATTATATACCATTACGCTCCGCCAATTTCATTTTGCAAAAACGACCCAGATCATCACAACTGAACCCGACAAATGGTTACGTCTTGAAGTGCCGTTAAGCGGAAGATTTTCAATGAATTATAAAAATGGTCCCGGCTTTCAATTGAATCCCGGTACCTACCATTTAACAGAACAACCTGTTTTTGTCAGTGACTATGCAGAAAATGTGCCCTGTAGCTACTTTACCATCCATTTTTCACCCGAACTGCTTGGGGCTATTGGTAGTGAACAAACTCTTGGCACCCGGCAGCCGGGGCCGGTTCCAAAGCATCTGCTGGAAATGCTGTATGAAATCATGAAATGCCCCTTCGAGGAATCACTCAGAGACTTCTACTATGCCAATAAAGTCCGGGAGATCCTGTTTACCCACACGGTATCGCTGCCTGTTGTTTTACCCGGGGAATTAAGCCCCGAACAAATCGGTCAGATGCATGAGGCCGACCGGATCATGGCCAATAACCTGGATGGCAAGATCACCATCCCGGAATTGGCCCGCCAACTGGGAACTAATTTTGTGACGCTGAAGAAAAACTATGAACGGGTATTTGGTATTAGCCTGTTTCCCCGGTTGATGCAGCGGAAAATGGAACATATCAAATTGTTGCTGGAAAAAACCGACAAGCCACTGAAAGAGATCGCTGACCTGGCGGGCTATCAAACATTGCCGGGTTTTATTAATGCATTCCGGAAGCGGTTTAAGATTACCCCGAATGACTGGAGAAAACAAAGAAGAGGCTTTTAGAAAAAGTTGGGTATGGCTGAAAAGTTTATAATTTTAAACCTGAATTTTCATAGGATAAGGTTTAATGGTTAATGGTTTTTGATTAGCAATCCCCGCAATTCTGCGGGGATTGACTTTAATAAATATTGCTATGCTTCATCGTAAACTACCAGCACATCAAAACTATACTCCTCAACAGAACCCAATAACTCCACTGTTATTTTCAGGGGATAGTGAACTTCATACAGGTCATCAGTGGTAACAGATTTTGGGATTCTGACAGGTTGCGACAATGTAAATACCGGCTGAAACAGGTAGGGATTATTAAATCCCGAAAGTGTATAAGGTTGTTTGAATATAGCTTCCTTATTTGTCGTGATTGTTACCAGCATATATAATCCATCCTGAATAAGCTTTGCCGCCCATTCATCAGGGTTTGTCCAGTCAAACTTCGGGGAAAGGATGATTTTCTTTATTTCGATAAAAGAGCTGTCATTTTTCAAAAAAAATTCCCTGCTGCGTTCACTATTGGAAAATTTCATCAGCAGATCCTTTTTGACTGTTACCACTTCTTCAATTGAATAATTAGTTCCAGCTCCTGTGCCATGCTTTTGCAAAAGTTTCGAGGCTACCATATCAGACAGGAGTCTTTTGATAGTAGGTAAGGGGATACCGAGTTTTTCTGCCATCTCACCAGATTTGGTTCCGGGATGATTCTCAATAAACTGATAAATTTTTCTTTCCCTGGGTGACATCCTGGTAGCGACATTTTGTGTATCCAGTTTTTTCATCAACAGTCCCTGAATATTAGAGAGGCAATCCAAAAAGAACAATACCCAGTCATGAATATCTTCTCCCGGCCGTTGTCGCTGACAATTCATCAAAACACGGTAATATTCAGATTTCCGGCTTTCAATCTCCTGTTCAAAGCTGACATATTCAATCCATGAATAACCCTGCCTGAGCAATAGTAGTGTTGCCAGTAAACGGCTTAACCGGCCATTACCATCCTGGAAGGGGTGTATGCTTAAAAAATCATATACAAAAGTGGCTGCCCTTACTAATGGATGAGCCTCGGTATCGGTCTTATACCATTCTACCAGGTTGCGCATGGCTTCTTCTGTTGCGAGTCCGGGTTCGGTGGTTTTGAAAATTGTGTATTTGCTGCCATCCGGGTTGGTGGCCTCTACTTCATTGCTAACCTGTTTATAACCTCCTTTATGCCAGGCATCCTTTTCGCTGTATTTCATCAGCAGATTGTGCAGGTTTTTCAGATTCCCTTCCGTAATCTCAATATCCCGGAAAGACTCGGAAATCAGGTCGAGTGCCTCAAAATACCCGGCCACTTCCTGCTGGTCCCGTTCTTCCAGTTTTGCAATCTCCAGGTTCCTGATCAACGCTTCAACCTCATCATCGGTCATTTTTGAACCTTCAATACGGGTGGAAGCGCCAATACTACGGACTGTGGCAATGGATTTGAGCTGTTTGAGGGTTTGACCTTCCCGGCGTTCGATAGCCGCCCATGAGCCGCCAAAACGGTCAATAAGGCTAAGCTGGTTGATCAGTTTCCAGTCTGGAGCCAATTGGAAAGTATATATCTGCGTTCCCATATTTAATGATACGAAATGATACGCAAATATCCGAAAGTGAAACGATAATTCCAAAATTAATTTGATACGAAATGATACGAAAATATTCGATAATGAGATTGCTCTTAAGTATTTAAACGGAACCTAAATTTCTTTTTGGGCAGTAGTGTGGTGTCCCGAACGGAAAAGGGTACCTGAAGGAATGCTTAATCTACAGTCAGACTTGAAAATTCTCCAGAAGAACTAGTAAAAAATTCAGGGTGATGGTGTAGTGAAGGTGAGTAGACAGTGATAAACCTAACTGAGATTCAGTTACGACCCCGGCAGAGACATCAGAGGGAGACTTTGTCTCATCTACTGTAAACAAAAAAAATGGGAGACCTGAGTTGGGTTATAAACTATTTCCGTACCTGTCTAACCATTTAACTGCTTCCGGATATTCGGGATATAAACTTCTTAATTCTGTCCAAAATTTGGCAGTATGGTTCATTGTCCGTGTGTGAACCAGTTCGTGAAAAATTAAATAGTCAATCACGAAATCTGGTGTCTTGATTAGCCGCCAGTTGAATGACAGGTTTTTCTGTGTTGAGCAGTTGCCCCACTTTGTCCGTTGGTCACGAATGAAAACCTTATTGTATTTGAATTTATATTCTTTGGCTATCTCTTTCAGTCGTTTTGTGATGTGTCGTTTGGCGTAACGCTTATGCCATTTCAGTTGCTGGTCTTTGTCCAGCAGATTTATTTTGGATTGAATGGTTTTGTGTTCCTTATTTATCACCACTTTGTTGTGATACTCTGCACGATAGAAGTAAGTGTATTTGTTGCCAAATAACAGAATTTGATTGTCGTGCAATTTTATTTTTTCTGTTCTGCTTTTGAACTTATTGAGGTTTTTGTCAATCCAGCTTTGCTTTTTCTTAAGCAGGTTCTGAATGTCGGTGTTGTCAAAATTCTCCGGCACTAACACTCTTACGGATAAGTTTTCGCTTACTCTTATCCTTGCATGCTTTACTTTTTTGCGTTCCAATATAAAATTATCAGGCATTGTCATTAGTCAAGTCCGTAGTGTTGAATTACTCTTTTCATAATACTGTCCATCAGCTCGGTGTTATCATCAATATCCAAAGTTTCAAATGTGTCGTCAACAGCAAGAATTTCAATGTCGGTTTTTATGCGTTCTACTTCTTTCTCATTGTCTTGCCAGCCGATATACACTTTTGATTGAACCAGTGAAACAACCGCTTTTGCAAATGCTTTGCTCAATTCGTCCTGGAAGTTTTCACCCTGTGTGTTTTTTATTTCCGAATAAATATCAAAACTGCCCCTGTCGGTAAAGCCCATCCGTTGCGGTAATGAAGCTGCATCATCAATTTCGGAATACAAGCCTTCGAGATTCTGCAAAATATTTTCTATGCTTTCAGCTTCAGTTTCTTTTCGTTTTATCAGGTCATCTAATCGTATTTGAAACTCCACAAAAACAGGACTTTCAATTTCATTCTTGCGAATTACCGTTTCAATATCACGAATAATTTTTTCTGCTTTGTCACTTGGGTTGAGTTTGGCCTTTTTCAGATTATCCAAATACTTTTCGTCAATGCTGATTTCTGGCAAGTGACCTCTGTAACTTAAAAGCGTTGCACTTTCCTGAATGAGTTTCCTTGTTTTTACGGCATAGATTTCTGCATCAAAATCAAGGCGTTTGAACTCTTCCAGGTAGATTTCATAAATCTCATTCAACCACAAATATTTTTCACGGCTTTCTCTCAATTTCGGGTGTGGCGAAATGCTTTCATACAACTGAATGACCTGTTTGACTTCAGTCTCAAATTTGCCCTGATCAAGTGTGGAAAGTGTTCGTACAATGGCAATGCTGCAATCGTAAGTATCCTGCAAAACAATGTCTTTGAACGGTTCCATTGCTTTGTCCAGATGTTTTGGAAATTCCTCTACCAGTTTGTCCACATCTTCAAACTCTCCGATGTCGTCCGGGTCGTAATTCAATGCTTCTGTGTAATTGGTAAAGACACCTACATAATCCACAATTCGCCCAAACTCCTTACTCATTTTAGTAACCTTATCATCAAAAGGCCGGTTGGTTCGGGCAATGGCTTGCAAAAGATTATGATCCCGCAAAGGGCTGTCTAAATACATGGTTTGCTCTACGGGTGCGTCAAAGCCCGTAAGCAGCATATTGCACACAATGAAAATTTTCAGATTGTTCCCTTTGGCAATTTCTTCATCGGTAATTCTGCGTTTGAACTGCTTAATCAGTTTCTTGCGGTCGCCGTCGCTAAGGTAATGATCTTTAAAAAGTTCATAGCGTTCAGCTTCATCATAATTGCTTTCGCTGAAAATAACTTTGATTTCACTTCTGTCAAAACCACATTTCAGCAGTTCGTTGTAATATAATACACAGGCTTCTTTGTCGCAACCCACCACCTGTGCTTTATATCCCAATGGTTCAACTACATTTCGGTAATCGTCATAAATATCCCGTGCCAGTGTTTTTACACGGTCGGGGTGTTTTAAAAACTGTTTCCAGGGTTGTGTTCTGCGTTCTACCAGCCGGGTTTCATCTTCGTTCAGTTCGGCTGTTATTTCATCCCAACCTTGTTTTAATTTCTCTTTGTCCAAATGCCATTTGATTGGTCCAAACGTATAGCGAACTGCCACTGTTGCTCCGTCTTCAATGGCATCTTTTATGTTGTATTGGTCAAGATATGCTTCCACGAGTTTTGTGCCTTCACGAATGCCAAAATCCCGGTGCGTTTTTGGAATCGGTGTTCCTGTAAATGCAAATCGCCTTGCCTGGGGAAACACATTTTGCAATTCAATTTGAAAATCTCCGTATTGGGTGCGGTGCGCTTCGTCTATCAGCAAGATCACATTGGTGCGGTCATCTTTCCGGTCGCCTAATTCACGGAATTTTTGAATGGTAGTAATGAATACACCTGCCGGGCGGTCATCAATTTTAGCTTTCAGGTCGCCGATGTTGCGTATGGTTTCCACATTCGGAAACTCGCAATCGTCAAACGTGCCACCGATTTGTTCTTTCAAATCTTTGCGGTCAACCACAATATACACCGTTGGGTCTTTGAGTTTTTCGTTTTGGCGAAGTTTGTAAGCGGTGTAAAGCATGGTTAAACTTTTTCCGCTGCCCTGTGTGTGCCAGATTACGCCCTGCTTCAATTCCTCTTTCACTACACGGTCAACAATTTTGTTAGCCGCCCTCAGTTGCTGGTATCTTGCTACTTTTTTGATAATGCCGCTGTCTTCTGTGCGTTCAAAAACAATGAAGTGTTGCAGAATATCCAGTACCCGAGCAGGTTGCAGTAGCCCTAAAATGCCCCATTTCATCTGTTCTTCCGGAATTAGTTTGCCATCAGAAGCCCGCAGGTATTTTATTTTAAAATGCTTGTAGCCGTCTTTTTCTTCCCACTCGCAAAGGTCATTTCCTGGTGCCAATATCGGATTGTCAAAACTGGTATCAATGATGCTGTCTTTCCATTCATTGAAATAAGAAGCAGAAGCCCCCGGAATGCCATATTTGGTTATTCTGCCGTTGCAAGCCACAGCAAAGCAGTGGCTCATCCAGAATTGCGTGGCCCGCTGCTGATAGGTGCTGAACTGTTTTACTCCTTCCAGCCAGTTGGTTCCTTTTCTTGCCCGTTGCTTGGCTTCTATGGGAACTAAGG
Source organism: Chitinophagaceae bacterium UBA2789 (assembly GCA_002352145.1). GTDB lineage: Bacteria > Bacteroidota > Bacteroidia > Chitinophagales > Chitinophagaceae > JJ008. The sequence continues at coordinate 58,489 of DEHX01000005.1, read as the reverse complement.
GAACCCCGTTTACCAATAATACAATATCGGTTTTTACCATTTTGTACCCCTGCACCCAATATTGTTGTGTGACTTTGAAATCGTTGTTCCAGATATTTTCAAAGTCAATGTATTTACAATCTTTTGGCTCGCCCTGAATATTTATTGTGGTGCCTTCAACCAGGCGCTTCAGAAATTTTTCGTTGCCATCAATAGCGGTGGGGTTGTTCAGGTTTTGGGTAAGGGTTTCCAGCACACTTTGTGCATCGTTATCCGTTAAGCCGTTGAAATCTTTAATTTTTTCCAATAAAATGGGTTCAATAATGGGATTGGAAAACGGACGATTGAAGAACTGCAAATCTTCTAATGAAACGTAGTTCCATCCCATTTTGCTGAGCCATTCGCAAACAGGGCGTTCTACTCCGTTTAGTTCAGATAGCTGAGGCATTGACTTACTTTTTCTTTTTTGTTTTTTTCAACTCTTTTAGCAGTTGCTTCTCATCGCTTTCTAATCTGCGTCTTACCTTTTGTACATCTTCGTCAGCCGGCATAACAGGTAAGCATTACATCCGGAATTTAACGTTCGGCGCCACTGCCCAGCGGCCCCATTTTCCCGACACCGGCAAAATGGTCGGCAACCGGTATGCCGCTGCTTTCAGCAGCTATTCTTGCTTTTTCAATCACTTTAAAAAAATTATCCCATTTGGCATAACCCAATATGCCCTGCAAATCACGGGCACTCCAGCATTCAATACCCTCTACCTGTTGCCGGGCATTTTCAAATTGTGTAAAAAGTTGTTGTATCTGTTCTTTTTTCATGCCTTACCATATTTCTGTTAGTAATTGTTCTTTTGGCACTTTTACCCGCACCTTGCCAGTCAATAAATTTTGCATCAGGGCTTTTTTTAGCTGCTCCAATTTTTTGATTTTGATTTGCTTTGATGTCAGGACAGTTTCTATTGCTTCTATTCTATTTGAAATAAGAAGTTGTTCGTCTTTTGGTGGGATTGGTACAATAAGTCTCTTAACATTGCCTGCATTAATATTTGCCTGACTAACTGAAGGTGTCGCTTTTGAACGAAGTTTGCATTGACCTTCATAAGAATTTAGATAATAATTGAAATATTCAGGAATATTATTTTGGTTAACTGTTAATCTAATAAGGTAAGAAGCAAACACATAATTCCCTTCCAGCTTAAATATTCCTAGTTTCCCTACCAAATCCATACTGTTTGTTCTGTTAAACAATATATCTCCTGAATTGACTTTATATTTCTCAAAAAGCTTTTTGTCAAGATCTATATAAACCATTGGTTGGTTCACCATTTTCCCACCAATAATATTGTTCATCCTCAACATCGGGAATTTACCATCTTCTACTGAAGTTGCATTAATCCCATATTGGCAATTGGAAAGAACTGTTTCTAACCTGTCATATTTCCACCCCTTCGGCACATTCCCAAATTTCTCATCCTTATAAAACTCATCTTTCTTTCTCCAGGTGCCATTGGGTTTTAGTTTGCCGGTGAGCAGGTTTTGCATCAGGGCTTTTTTCAGGCGTTCGGCTTTGGCTATGCTGTTTTTGGTAGCGGCTATGGTTTCATCTACTTTAGAAAGTATAGAAGCAATGATGCGTTGTTCGGTTGGTGGTGGAACGGGAATCAGTATGTTTTTCAGACTGCTTTTCGAAATGCTATATACTTTTATTCCTGTTGCAGAACGAAGTATTTTATTTCTTACTGAGCCATTTTTCAACACGTAAGCTTTGAAACCGTTAACCAAACAATTGTCAATTGCTCTTAAATGAAGTGTATGAAGTCCTGCAATAGCATCGACATTACCAATATTTATTACTTCTACGGCTTTGCCAACACCATCGTAATCCTCAGAAGCGTCTGCAATAATTAAATCACCCTCTTTCAGCTTCGAAAAACGACTTGCCATTTTCTTCTCAACGAAAGGCAAATTTTCTTTCTTGAAATCAATAAAGCCATCAAACTTTGTGTGAATGTCTCCATAGTGAATATAGCAGCAGTCTCCACTTTCACTTAACTGTTCTCTTGAATAGGAAGCGGTCGGAAAAAATTCGAAGCATTTTATAAACTTTTTTAAAGACCATCCCTTTGGAATCTCTCCAAAATCATCGTCAAGGTAAAAGTCTTCTTTTTGCCTATATACCAGCATTTGCTATACTTAAAATTGAAAAAAGAGATTTATCCGCTTTTTCTTCTGCATCAATAAATGAATTGAACTCCGCAATCGCTTCCTGCAAATCAATTTCCTCTTCAGGTTCAAAGGTATCCACATAGCGGGGTATGTTCAGGTTGTATTCGTTTTCTTCCAATTCGTCCATATCCACAATAGAAAAATAGCGTTTGCGTAATTCAGGGTCGGCAAACATTTCCAGGAGTTCTTTCTTTACGTTTTCAATGGCCAGTTTTTCTTTGGCTGCCTGTGCCTTGACATCAAAGATTTCGCCGTTCTTTTTGTTTAATAGTTTTTGCAGGGCTTCTTTCTTTTTGGCCAGATCGTTTTGCTGCCCTTTGCTGCGTTTTTCTTTGGCCTGCAGTTCGCTGACTTTCTTTTCAGCCAGTTCAATATCTTCCTGGTATTTTATTTCAATCTCACTTAATTTAAAATCAAGATCGTCCTGTATTTTCTTGTGCAGCCGTACTTCCTGCGCAGGGATAAACTTCCGGGCTTTTTCTATTTCGCCCCAACTTTCCAGCATGGTCATTATGCGGAGGATGTCGTGCGGCAGCAGCACATTCATATTGGCTTCCTCTTTATACCAGCCTTCACGGGCTGCATAAATCATCAGCACTTTGTCCTTACGGTCTTTGGGTTTGTTTTTATTGAAGAATACAACGCTGCCCGGAATGGTAGTACCGTAAAACAGGTTGGATGGCAATACCACAATGGCTTCAATAATGTTCTGGCTTTTCAGTTTTTTACCGTTTTCGTCTTCCAGCCCGGTCAAAAACTTCCTCCGGATTTCATATTCATCATCAGCTTTGCGGTTTTGACCGTCTTCTTCTTCGGTTTTTTCCGGTTGCCCTCTGAACAAAACCCCCTGCGGACAAACCACACCGGCTCTGCCGTTTTCGTTCATCGAAGCAACAATATGTTGCAGAAAAGCAAAGTCGCCAACACTAAATGGAGGAACGCCATATTCAAACCTGTCCCAGGGGTCGCTGAATTCGTTTTTGTCGGGGAAGCTGAGTTGTGGCGTGCCTTCTTTGGTCAGTACAGGGTTTCCTTTTTTGTCTTTTTTCGGTTTTCCGTTTTTCCACCAGTTGGTTAGCGAAAAAGGGAAATTGGCAAGCACCAGATCAAACTTATCAATCTCTTTTCCATTGTTGAATTGAGGTTTCAGCAAGGTGTCTTCCTTCACAATCTTTGCATCCAGTCCGTGCAAGATCATATTGATATTGGCAATGGCCCAGGTGTTCCACACATCTTCCTGCCCGAATAACTGAATGGCTTTTTGGTTGCCAAAAGTTTCCTTTACATACTTGGCCGAATTGATTAAAAATCCACCTGAACCGCAGGTGGGATCATATACTTTTTCGTCTTTCCTGGGCTTGGTATAGCGTACAATAATATCAACCACTTCCTGTGGCGTGTAGAACTGGCCTGCCGTAGTGCCGCCCTTGTTTTCATCGGCAAACTTTTTTATGAGGTATTCATAGGCATCACCCAACACATCTACTGAAGCGTTTTTATTGCTCAGGTCCACGGCGTCTAAGCGGTTAATCAATGCTGTCAATACCGCAGGGCTTAACTTTTTGCCACCGCTACCGTCTGGGGATGGTTCATTCCAGCGTACAGTATTGATTACCCCTTTTAAAGATGGATTAGCATTAGCGATCTCGGTAACTGCTTTGTGTAAAGTATCATTTTTCTTTGCCGGCGAGGATTCTCTAACGTCTTTCCAAAAACAATCTTCAGGAATCTTAAAGTCGTGTGCTTTTTTTATGATGAGATCCAGTTGTTTTTTGTTGGGTATTTTACCGTTTTGTTTAACAAACTCATCAATTTTGTTTTCCGTCTCCCATTCGTAGTTATCGGAGAGACGTTTAAAGAAGAGCAATGTAAGGATATAGCTTTTGTAATCTTCCACCTTATCTCTAAGGTCGTCCGCCATTCCAAAAAGGATATTTCCAAGTGCTTGTTTTGAAATCATGTATGCTGTCTTTGCTTCGTTACTATTTAATTTTTCCTGGTAAAGTGGCTGCGTTGGAAATAGGAATACCTATTAGTTCAGGACACAGTAATAAAAACCGGATACCCCAAAAATTTCATTGGGGCGGGTGGGGACCCAATGAATTAATCAAACCCCTCCGAAAAGAACTCCTTTGGCGTCATACCAAGGCCATCAATAATTTTTAAAAGGGTACGCATTCTAATATCATCATAGTTCCCAGATTCGTATTTTGCCATCCCTGTTCGGGAAATTTCAATGTCGTAGGAGAATAATTCATAAGAATTAAACCCCTTTTGTTTTCTAACAGTTTTAATTCTTTTACTTAGTTTTTGAAGAAAAGCATCATGATCAAAGTGTCCTAATGATGCCTTTCTTCTTTCTTTCCTTTTTGTTGTTTTTGCCATCCTGCAATTAACAGGATGGGTATTTCATATATAACCCCTTAATATAGGATGCTTTATAAAATACTCTTTATAGTGTACAAAAATATTTATAATTTGCTAACTTAGCGGAAATAACAATATTGCGAATTCTTCAAAAAGGAATTTGAAGCTTTCGCTTTGAGTCTCGCTATTGAAACGTCGGAAATTTCAAAGTCACGAGATGATAAGCAAGAGCTCACGTTTAGGCGTGGGCTCCCTTATTCGTGACTAGGCCTCCGACGGCCTCAATAGCGGTAAGTGGAGTTCCACGTCATTTTTTATTCATTTAACTCCACTAAAGACTCCCCCGAAATGTCAACATTGCACTGCTATATTGCTTCGGCTAAACGGAACAAAGGACCCTTTATTTGCTGACTCCTTCCGTCAGGGAGAGGAGGCTGCTTTTGACTGCCTGTTCCGTGAATTTTTTCCCTCCCTTACTTATTTCGCCAACCGCATTCTCTCCAACCCCATTACCGCGGAAGATATTGTCCAGGATTGTTTTGTACAGTTGTGGCAGCGCCGTGACCGGTTAAGTCATATTAAGGCTATTAAAAGCTATCTCTATGGTTCTGTACGAAACCAGTGCCTGAAATACCTGGAAAAGCAAAAAAGACAAGTTGAGTTCAAGGAGCCGGATCAAGCCGAACCCAGCATGGAAGAAGCCGTTATTGCCGCTGAAACGGCCCGGGAACTGTACCAGTTTATTGAAACCCTTTCACCGGCTCTGCGGCAGATTATCCGGCTTTATTATTTAGAGGGCAAGTCCAACCGGGAAATCGCCCAGCAACTCCAGATTGAGCCCGATACGGTGATCCGGCAGCGCCTCCGGGCCATCATGGCACTTAGGAAAACTAAAATTTCACTTTGATTAATTAATTGTCAGAAAAAAAAGCGGGATTCGTATGTCCGGCTTTTTCTCCTTTCCGGATCATATACTTAAGGCGCCTAATTAATAAATTTATTGTATGAAAGCTCCAGTACCATACCAGTCGGAACTTGAAAATAATTTCCGGGTGGCTTATTTGATCAGTCACTTTATCCAGGAAAATATTTCTGAGGAAGAAGAAGAAGAACTGGATCTATGGATGCAGCAAAGCGATTTTAATGTTCAGATTTTTGAGGACCTGACAAATGAAGATACGGTTGATGGTTTTTTAAAATGGTATGCTGAACTGGAAACAGAACGAAACCTGCAGGAGGTCAAGCAACGATTACAATTTTCCAAACCTCCGAAAGTGATACCCTTCTGGAAGTATGCCGCAGCTGCCTGTGTGGTATTATTATTGGGTGCAGGTATTTATTATTTCGGTTTCCGGGATCAGCAGCGACCAGTTGTGTCAAACCCTCCTACCGCAGCAGATATATTACCCGGAAAAGCATCCGCCACACTAACCCTCGCCAATGGTAATAAAATAGACCTGACCAATCTGCGGGATACTATCATCAATAGCGAAGTGCGGATTGTAAATGGGATGGTGGTTTACAGCAATACAGTTGCAGAACCTGAAATGCATGAGATCAGTATCCCCCGAAAAGGATTTTACGAACTGCTGTTACCCGATGGCAGTAAAGCATGGATCAATTCAAGTTCCTCCATACTTTATCCTACCCGGTTCTCTGGAAGCGAACGGCGGGTCACCGTAACCGGCGAAACCTATTTTGAGGTGGCAAAGGACGCTGCTCATCCCTTTATTGTTTCAGTAAACGGAGTTGATATTACTGCACTAGGAACGGCTTTTAATATCAATGCTTATCCTGATGAAGATGGATTAAGGGTTACCCTGACAGAGGGAAAAGTAAATGTCAGTGCTTCCCAGCGAAACGAACAATTATTGCCGGGGCAACAAATCATCCTGCGACCGGGTGAATGGGAAATCCGGACAGTTGACATTTCCCCTGTTGTTGCCTGGACAAAGAACCAATTCAAATTGAAGAATACGACCATTGAAGAAGTGATGCGAATGGCGGAACGATGGTATGATGCAAAGATTGTTTTTCAGGATAAGATAACCGATCACTTTACCGGAACCATTGACCGGAATGTGCCTATTTCCCAATTGCTGAAATTACTGGAAGCAACCGGTCAGGTGCATTTTATAATTGAAGGTGATACGATCATTGTCACTCAGTAAGGTAATCCAATAAAAAACCGGGTTGTGCGCTAACACTTCCCGGCGTGTCTGGGTTACCCCAACTATATCGCGGAAACGATTATTGATTAACCCAAACAACCCAAAGCTATGCTTTTAACCCCAAAATGGAGACACCGATTCTTGCCCAAAGTGCTACTATTAGTTGTCCTTTTTGTATCCCTGAACGGGCTGGCACAAACGTTTACTTTTTATTTTCAACGGGCTTCCCTTGCCAAGGTTTTTGCTCAAATTGAACAGCGGAGTGATTACCGGTTCCTGTACTCCGAGGAAGTACTTGCTCTTGGCAGCCCGGTTAGTTTTACAGTTAACAATACGCCTCTTGATTCTATTCTCCGGTTGTGCTTTTTCCAGCAGCCGCTTGGATATACCATAGAAGGAAAACATATTATTGTCAAAAAAAGGATTATTGAAAAACCAACCCCGCTTACAAGGGAGTTGCGTGGAAAAGTGGTAGACATGCAAAACGAACCCCTTGCCGGGATTACCATAACCATCAAACAAACCGGAATGGCTACTGCGACCGATGCGTATGGGGAATTCATTTTCATGAATTTACCAGTCAAAGCCACTTTAGTTGTTACTGGCGGTGAAATAATACCACAGGAAGTTGATGCCAGCCAGAACAGTTATCAGTTAATTGTAGTAGAACAACGGATGAGTGTGTTGGATGAAACAATTGTCATTGCATATGGTAAAACAACAAAACGACTTTCTACCAGTTCGCAATCCAGTATTACCCATGAAGAAATCAGTAAGCAACCCGTTTCTAACCCTATCCTTACTTTACAAGGCCGAATCAGCGGGCTTCAGATTAAACAGGCCTCGGGGGCTCCGGGTTCCCAGGTTCTCATTCAATTACGGGGTCGCAATAGTATCGCCAACGGCAATACCCCGTTGATAATACTGGACGGTGTTCCGTTTCCGTCAACGACCCTGAATAATGCACTTGGCGGAGCAGGCAGTTACAGCAGTCCGCTGGATAATATAAATCCGGCCGATATTGAACGGATTGATATACTTAAGGATGCGGATGCAACGGCCATCTATGGGTCTCGTGGTGCTAATGGAGTAATTCTTATCACCACTAAAAAAGCGAGTACAGAGCAAACCCGGTTTTTTGTAAAACTGCACAGAGGAGCCGGTGCTGTTACCAGAAAAATGGAACTTATGTCCACCGCCCAATATCTAGCCATGCGCAGGGAAGCTTTTTCAAACGATGGAACTGCAATGACCAATTCAAATGCTCCCGATCTGTTACTTTGGGATACGACCCGATACACCGATTGGCAGGAAGAACTCATTGGCAAAACTGTTGATCAAACGAATGTCAATTTTGGAGTGTCGGGCGGCAATGCTTTTACACAATTTTTTGTCAGTGGCGGATACTATAAAGAAACTACAGTTTTCCCAGGTGATTTTGGTTCAGAAAAAATTAATGGTTCTCTTTCGTTAAACCACCAATCGCAGGACAAGAGATTTACATTTTCATTGTCCGGTTCTTATCTTATAAATAATAATATACTTCCCCGTGAAGATGTATCAAGACGAATTACGCTTGCACCTAACGCCCCCAGACTATACCTCCCTTCCGGGGCCTTGAATTGGGAGAATTCGACATGGATTAACCCCATGTCTGTTCTTGAAAGATGGTTTAATAACAAGACTCATGTCTTCAATTCGACCCTCAGCATCGGATTTCAGATCACAAAAGGATTACAGGTAAAGATCAGCAACGGATATTCCCGGCAGTATCTTAAGGAGCACGGGATTATGCCCCAAAAGTCATTCAATCCTGCTACGGTATCTGCATCTTCTGCAACGTTTGGGAGAACAGAGATGCAAACGTTGATTACTGAACCCCAGTTCCTCTATAACTGGCAAGAAAAGAAACATTCAATAGATGCCGTAGCAGGAATGACAATACAACAAACGGATCAGCAAAGCCTTCAGCAAAACGGAACAGGTTACAGCAGTGATGCTCTATTATATAGTATTCAGGCTGCCTCGACAGTTTCTACCACTGTGGACAGGGAAACCAGGTACCGTTATACTGGTCAATTTGCAAGGGTTGGCTACCAGTATGACAAAAAATATCTGGCATCCGTAACTGCCCGAAGAGACGGATCAAGCCGATATGGTCCGGCTGATCGGTTCGCCAATTTTTACTCTGCAGGTATGGGATGGGTATTTAGCAAGGAAAAATGGCTTCAGAAGCAAGGGATGCTTAGTTTCGGCAAATTAAGAATGAGTTGGGGACGCAGCGGAAACGACCAGATTGGGGATTACCGTTACCTTGATTTGTATTCTGCCTACTCCAATGCATACCAATCAATTACTCCATTTTATCCTACGCAACTTTTTAATCCAACGTTTAGCTGGGAGGAGGTTACTAAAAAAGAATTAGGGATTGAACTCGGATTCTTGAAAGACAGGCTGCAATTAACCGGCAATTATTATCGCAATATTACCCGCAATCAATTAATTCAATACCCGCTTCCAACAATAACAGGTTTTTTCGGTGTATTGAAAAATCTTCCCGCTACAATACGCAATACGGGGTGGGAGATTGAATTATCCGGAACATTGATAAAAAAGACACGGAGAAATTGGAGTTTTTCCGTTAACCTGACAGTGCCAAGAAACAAGCTTGTTCGCTTTGATGGATTGAGTTCTTCCAGCTATGCAAATACATATGTGATAGGTCAATCACTTAATATTTCCAAAAGATTTGGATTTAATGCTGTGAATCCTGCAACCGGAGTTTATACTTTTATTGATTATGATAATAATAACCAATTGGGATCTCCTCAGGACGAACAAAAGATTGTAGATGGATCCCAACTTTATTTCGGAGGATTACAGCAAAACCTGGTGCTTGGCCGTTTTACTATTTCCTTCCTGGTTCAATTTGTACGCCAGCCATATGCCCCTAATTATCTTGTTTGGTTTTCCCGGCCAGGTTCACTCAGTAATCAGCCAGTTCATGTCATGAACCGGTGGCAGAAACCTGGTGATGAGAGCAATATTCAGCGCTATTCGGTATCTAATGCAGCGGCTAACAATGCGTATAGCTATTATCAATTCAGTGATGCAGGGTTTAGCGATGCATCCTATATAAGGCTACGTAACCTGTATTTTGCATTTGATGCGTTAACTCCTTCCCTGAAGAAAATCGGGTTAAAAAAGGCCACCCTTTTTCTTCAGGGGCATAACCTGGTTACGTTTACATCCTATAAGGGTCTTGACCCTGAAACACAGACATTTTTACCGCCAGTTAAACTGTTTACGGCTGGTATGGAAATTAATTTTTAAAATAATTTTTTATGAAAAATATTTTGCTCATCTTTTTCTGTACAGCCTGCATTTCATGTAAAAAGTATTTGGAAGTGGGACAACCCCGAACGCAACTTTCCAGTGCGTCTGTATTTTCATCTGATGCCACTGCTACAGCTGCCCAATTGGCTATTTATTCTCAAATGGAAACGCAAGGACTGTTTTTTCAACTACCGGCCTACACAGGACTTGCCGGAGATGAATTTCGCAATCACTCAACGTTTAGTGATTATGTTGATTTGGCAACGAATAATCTGACTGCAGGTAATCAACTAATTAATACAATTTGGACAAATCTTTACAGGTATATTTATCAGTGTAATGCTGTTCTTGAAGGTATAGACCGCTCCACAGCCCTAACCCCCGTAATCAAAGAGCAATTAGAAGGAGAATCTCGTTTCATCAGAGCCTTCTGTTACTATTATTTGGTTAATCTATATGGCCCGGTTCCGTCGGTTTCCTCAACCGACTACACCATAAACTCGATTTTAGCAAGATCTCCTGTATCTGAGATTTATGCATTTATTATAAACGACCTTGTAACAGCTAAGGCGCTATTGCCCACTGGTTATAAAAGCGGAACCAATTCTTCCTCTTCGGAAAGAGTCCGGCCGAATAAATGGAGCGCTGCTGCGCTACTGGCAAGAGTGTATTTGCACCTTGGGAGGTGGCCTGAGGCCGAAGTTGAATCGGCTGGTGTTATAGGTTCCCCCGTATATGGCCTCAGCACTGATTTGAATAACAGCTTTCTCAAAGGAAGTCCGGAAGCCATTTTTCAACTGATGGCTGTTGTGCCCAGGTTTAACAGTTTTCCCGGCGGTAATTTTATTTTATCTGCTGCTCCTTCTATTATATCAATAGCCCCCGGTTTTCTCAGTTCTTTCAGACCGGGTGACAGACGACAATTGGCATGGACTAAATCAATCAGCACTACAGCAGGTATTTTTTATTATCCCTATAAATACAAAGTGGGGCAAAATGCATCTTCGATTACAGAATATACTATAGTATTACGGTTGGCCGAGCAATTTTTGATCCGGGCGGAAGCAAGAGCCATGCAGCATAAACTTACTGAAAGCGAAGCTGATCTCAATATTATTCGCCTGCGTGCCGGTCTTTCTGCTATCAATGGCTTGAGTCAGGATGCCCTTCTAGACAGTATTCAGACAGAGCGAAAATATGAATTAATGTTTGAGACAGGAGACCGTTGGATAAACCTGAAACGAACACAAACGATTGATGGAGTAATGACACCAATTAAGGGAAGTAATTGGAATGAGACAGACCATTTATTTCCCATTCCTCAAACAGAGCGCCTTCGCAACCCCAATTTATCACAAAATCCAGGGTATTGATCTTACCCATTTGAAACTTATGAAATATATTTTACTAATAGCAGCCACACTGCTAACAGGAATCGTTTTGCCCGCACAAAAAAAAATACCCCTTGAGTTGGGAACTGATTTCCCATATAAGACTAACAAAAACCTTAATGAGTTGTTAGCACTTGAACGAAAGGGAAAGGGTCGTAAAATTATAATTGACCTGTTTGGTAGTTCTTGCGTCGTTTGTTTCAGGATGATGCCTAAGATGCAGGAATTTCAAGATAAGTATAGTGATTCAATACTTGTTGTTTTACTTGGCAAAGAGGATCGGGATATCAGANNATGGGTTGATGAAAACGGGGTAATAAGAGCTATAACAGGCCCCGACGAACTGAATCCCACGAATTTTGAAAGGTTTATCGCCGGTTTACCCATAATAACTAAAGGTGTGATAACTAAACAAAAATTTGATGATTCTAAACTTTTTTTAGTCAACGGGAATGGGGGACCAGATACAGGATTTTTATTCAGGTCGGTACTCAGTCGCTGGGACAAAAGCCAATCTACAAGCTATCCAAAGCATTTGAAGTATTCCGCCAAAGGTAATTTTTTCCAGGCCCTTAGTGTAACAGTTTCTGATCTTTATATGTATGCATTCTTAGAGTGGGCATGGTGGGACACCAGGGATACTGTTTACGGGAAAATTTACCCTGTTCCCGTCGGGTTTGGTAAGGAAACATTAGCGGACAAATCGCCTCGATATAGTTACAGTTTTAGTACTTCACTTCCTGATTCTGGAAACACCCTATTACGGCGAGCCTTACGGAACGATTTGGCAACCTACTTCGGACACGAAGCTATGGTCGTTGACCGTATGATGCCCTGCTGGAAGCTTATTGCAATGCCAAAAGCGAAGGAAAGATTGAAAAGCAGGTATCAACAAACAAAATATTCCGGAAGTTATACAAGCATTAATTTCCAGTGTGTGAACATCTCTACTGTTATAGATTTACTTTTATCTTCAAAACAGGACGATTATCCATATGTTAATGCTACTGGAATAGATTACCCAATTGACTTGTCGTTTGAGGCTGTTTTATATGATAGGGAATCTGTTGTTAATGCCTTGCGTAAAATCGGCCTGGATCTGGTATTAAGTGAACAATCAATGCAAGTTTTGCTGCTTCAGAGAAGGCAGATTAAATAAATTTGAAAGTAGCCTTTATAATAATAAAGCATCATAAAGGCTACTTTATTCAGGGTTTAGGGTGCATTCCTTTTTACCGGATCCTGGGTGTCATAGTTATAAAATAACTGTCGCTGTCCATGCGGAGTCATTTTTAAGCACTCAGGTATCTCATCGCCCGGGCAGGGGTCACCTGTAAAAACATGCCAGTCCAGATTGTCATCCTGATAGGTAATTACATTTATGGCTTTTTTATTCACTGATGGAGTGAATGCGCTGAAACCGATAGCCATAATTCCAGCAATCAGCACCAAATACATCTTTTTCATATTTCTTGGTTTTTTTGAACAATAATGCCTACTATATTCCAGGTATTCGGCTTCTCCTGTTTATTGCAATAAATCCTTTATTCCAGTAACATGCAAGCATTCCTGCCAGCAGGAACACACTGTTGAAGATCAGATGCTCCTTCCAGTTCAACTGCTGAATTACACCACCACAGGAACAGGGTAGATCCTTCATGGTGGTAAGTATAAATGCCACATACAAAGTGAAAATTCCCATTAAGCCTGTACTGGTTAGTAACCCGTAATGCCTTGTACGGGGGATGATCAGCAAAACTGCTATGGCTATTTCCATGGCAGGAATCATACCGGCAAGTATGATGGCATAGGGCCGAAGTATCGGTGTATGCGACATGGACCCGATAAAGAAGGGAATATCCCTAATCTTCATAATCGCCGTGTATAGAAAGAGCAGTACATAGAGGGCTACGATAATTTCAATGTACAGTTGTTTTGGCTCCGGTCTTTTCATGTGCTAAATCTCCTGTATTGCATCAGTATAGCGGTTATTCAAAGTGAAAAGAGAGTTGCGCTATTTGAAAGCATAGAATTTCACTTTGAAAAGCTCTTGTATCGGTTTGAGCAACTAGAAGAATATCCTGACTTTATATATTTCACTTCTCATTTGAACAATATGCGAGCCGTCATGCTACGATTATATGAGAAGATGGAAGACCGTTTACGGGAAATCCAGGCTGAGTCCTTCCCTTTGCTGAAGGAGACTTCGCAATGCATTAATGTCTGCCAGGAAACACTTCAGGAATTAAGAAAAATGGTGGAAAAAACCCCGCTGAAGGACAGCAAAGAGGAAATTGAGTTCTTCAAAGAAATCAAGCCCAAATTCTATTCTCAGTTTATTTACCATGTCAAAGTATTTCATATCGAGATTAACCGGCCCGCAGCCAGCGATAAAGTGCAGATTGCTTATCTGGAATCGCACCTGAGCCGCATCAAACATTTTTTTGATAATAACCTCGATTTCTATCAATACTACAGAAGCGGTGCCACACATTTTGATGAAGTCTATTTTATAAGGGGGCAGGAAGATGTACGGCTTTTACCGGATGATCTTACGTTGAGCATTGATCACAGTTTCTCCACGACGCAAAGTTATAAGGTCTCAAAACTGTTTGCCTATGAATTACTTCGCATATATCTTAATACAGCAATTTCGTCTATTCAACTGACAGATCCTCCGGAACCAAAGACCATTGAGAAGAAACTGCAGTGGACAGGCGCTAAAGTTTCCCTGATCGAATTGATCTATTCCCTTCAAACAGCAGGGGTGATCAATAATGGCACCGCCGATATTAAGCTCCTGACCAATTTCTTTGAACGAACCTTCCAGGTAGATCTTGGAAACGTTTATAATGTTTTCCAGGAAATGCGTATCCGTAAGAAAAACAGGAGTAGTTTTCTGGACCAATTGAAAGAGCGGCTGATTCAGCGGATGGATGAAGCGGATGAAGGTTATTAGAAAGGTTGCCTGGCCACTGGTCTCCCCCCTTTTTTATGCATTTATATTGTTATGACAAATCTCCATTCCTCTAAGTAGTCATCTCTCAGCTATTCAGGTATTCTGATTATTTCCCCCTTTTCTGAAAATTTATTTCTCCCGACTCGGGAACATCTATTGAAAGATCGCTTTCCCGTCAGTCCATATTTGCATTACAAACGAAACGACATGTTACAAAATATTTCCTGGTCGCAATTCTGGCTGGTAATTATCCTGACAAGTTTAATCTATTATCTCCTTATCTGGATCATTATCTATAAGGCAAAGTTTTCATTGCCCCATTTCAAACCCCGCATTTCAAATGCTGTATTCAGTTCTGGAACGGACGGGGAGGATATAAATGTTATCCTTCGTGACCTGGAGCGAACATTTGAGGACAAGCAAAATAAAAGCGAACTCATTCTTGCTTTAAAGAGGAAAATCCAATCCTACCAAGAGATAGATGATCCCGGTTTCAGGGATTCCATTAACCGGTTCATTCTTTCCGAAAGCCAAATTAAATGCTCCATCCGTCTGGTTGAGGATGATCTGAGGACCCTATGGAAATGACGTGATGGAGCACCGAACCCTATCTCCCT
>DEHX01000005.1:0-43398 GCA_002352145.1 Chitinophagaceae bacterium UBA2789 | reverse complement strand
TGGAACAGCGGTGACCCGGATACGGGTAAAGTTGCTGCTGCCTGGTTCGGGTCCTGCGTGTTCCTTGTCGTAGTGGCAACTGTGATCCGAAGCTTCTTTGGTGTGTAGCCCTCCACAAACCCCTCTCTGAAGAGAGAGGCACATTAAAACGATTCTTAAAATTCTAAATCAATACTTATGAAAATGAAATTTATTTTTTGCTTGCTGTTTTCTGTCATTTGTTATTCGGCCTTCGCACAGTATATCGGTGTAAGGGCCCGGTATACGGAAACCAGGTTGGTGGATGATGCACCCAATCCTCCCAAAAGGGAAAACCGGCTTATTCTTTCTTTTTACACTGTAACCTTTAACGGTACCGAGAATGTTTTTACGCCGGTAGTATTATCCAATTATGATATCTGGATAGAAAAGCAAGGTTTGCAATATGGCAATGTAATGGGCGGGGTGCTTGATTCCACCGGTAATAATTATCCCGGCTATGCCTGGCCGGCTCCCAAGGCCGTTTCCTATTACAATACACTTGGGCTGAATTATATTGATTGTAACCCTAATGTTGCGACACATTATGTAGTGAACGGACATGAACTGGATTGTGGATTCATCACCGTTTCGTACTGGGATATTGATTATGGCACAATGCAACCCATTGAATGTTTTCCTGCCCCGAATATCTGCTTGCCTTATTATGATTTTATGCACCCCTATTATTGGAATCCGGGGAATGTAAACTTTAGCGAAGGAACCATTTTCCCCGGACCTCCTTATAACCTGTACAATTTTCATTGTGGCGGACCGCTGCAATTAGTACGAAGAGGATTACTTTCTTATGACACTAGTGGCAGTGTGGTACTACCCGTTCGTTTTGCTAACGTCCGGGCTGAGATTAGTGCTGATGACCGGGTAACCATCTCCTGGTCCAATATGACTGAATCAGAAATTCAAAACTATACTGTTGAAAGTTCTGTTGACGGTGTTTTATTTCAGCCAACCGGAACTGTATTGCCAACCGGAAATAATGGGGAAAGGGCTGATTATAACTATTCCACGAGCCAGGCAGCAGCAACAGGTTATTACCGGATAAAGGCAATTGAAATTACAGGTAATGTATTGTACTCTAATATACTTGTTGTAAGGAGAACTATTCCGGTAGTACTGTCGGATCAATCTTTCAGTACTTACCCCAACCCAGTCACCGGAGGTGAGTTTACTATCCGGTTGGCAAATGCTCCCGCTGGAAGGTATATCTGTTCTGTCATTAATCCGGAAGGACAACCCATTCGGCAAAAGATGATCCAGCATTACTCCGGTGACCTGGTAAGGCAAATTGATATGTCAGGCCTACCNNAATTTACCAGGTCTTGCTGCGTAGCTCCGACAAAAAATTCACTCAAAGAGTCGTCTATGTCAACTAGTATCTATTCCATCAATAAGGGAATAAACCGCCCGATAGAATTCAAGGGACTAAAGGCGCAATATATCTGGTACCTGGGTGGCGGCTTATTGGCACTGTTGATCCTTTTTGCCATCCTGTATATCTGCGGGGTGAACACATTTGTTTGTTTGCTGATCATACTCCTTGCAGGAACAGGTTTATTCATGCATGTTTATAAACTAAGCCGTCAATATGGCGAGCATGGAATGATGAAGACCCTGGCAAAAAGGTCTATACCATCAGTGGTAAAAATATATTCAAGAAAAGTATTTACAGAACTGTGGAAAAACAAATAAAAGACATATTGCCCCTTTTTGGAGTAGAGCATGATTGCATCTTGTCCAAGCAAGGAGATGTTACCATCGCCTATGAAGTGGAATTGCCCGAACTTTTCACTTTATCAGACCAGGAGTATGAGGTACTTCACCAGTCGTTGATACGTGCCATAAAGGTACTCCCTGCAGGAACCGTTTTTCACAAACAGGACTGGTTTACACAATCCAAACATGCGGCTGATTTCAGCGCCATCGGTGTGAGTTTTTTATCCCGTGCCAGTGAACGATTTTTTAATGAACGGCCCTACCTTGATCACCAGTGTTATATCATGCTGACCAAAAAGCCGGCAGGAAGAAAAGCTGGTTCTTCTCTTTTCTCCAATTTACTGAGGCGTTCCATTGTTCCGGAGCAAACACTGAAACCACAGCTCTTACAGGACTTTCTTGATAATGCGGGTCAATTTGAACGAATCCTTAAAGATAGCGGTCTGTTGAAACTGAAAAAACTTACCAATGAAGAATTGAGCGGAGAACAACAGTACTGTGGGCTGGTAGAACGATACCTGAACCTGCAGCCCAACGAAAAATCGTTTATTCTTCATGATATAAACTTTGAGGATGGCCTTAAGGTGGGCCCGAATCATTGCCAGCTATTTACACTGGCGGATGCAGCTGACCTGCCCTCTTATTGCGGTTCCCGGATCAACTATGATAAATACTCGACGGATAAAACAAAATTCAGTGTAGGCTTTGCCTCACCGGTAGGACAGTTGCTTTCCTGCAATCATATTTATAACCAGTACATTTTTATTGAAGATCCGCAGAAAACGATTCAGAAACTGGAAAGTAAAAGGCTCAGGCTGCATTCCCTGAGCGCCTATTCAAGGGAGAATTCCATCAGCCGGGACGCCACAAATGATTTTTTGAACGAGGCGATCAGCCAGCAACGACTGCCTGTGAAATCCCATTTCAATGTGTTAGTGTGGACGGATAGTAAAGATGAGTTGAAGGACACAAGAAACCTGGTATCATCAGCCCTGTCCCAGATGGATGCGGTACCGAAGCAGGAGCTGTCGGGAGCGCCGCAGATATTCTGGGCAGGGATACCGGGTAATGAGGCAGACTTTCCCATGAACGATACTTTCGACACATTTGCTGAACAAGCCTGTTGTTTCCTGAACCTGGAGACCAATTACCGTTCCTCCGTTTCCCCCTGCGGGATCAGGTTAGGTGACCGTCAGTACGGTAAGCCCGTACATGTGGACATCAGTGATGAGCCCATGAAGAAAGGTCTAATCACCAACCGAAATAAATTCATACTAGGACCATCAGGAAGCGGAAAGAGTTTTTTCACCAATCACATGGTGCGTTCCTACTACGAACAGGGAACACACATTGTGCTGGTGGATGTGGGGCATAGTTACAAAGGACTTTGCCAGCTGGTGAAAGGATATTATTTCACCTATGAAGAAAAGAATCCCATTCGCTTCAACCCCTTCCATATCGGGGAAGGTGATGTGCTGGACACTGAAAAAAAGGAAAGTATCAAGACCTTACTACTGGCTCTCTGGAAAAAGGATAATGAAACGTTCAATCGCAGCGAATATGTTGCCCTTTCCAACGCCTTGCAGCTTTACTATGAAGCCCCATCCCGGAGCTCCGCTCTTTCCCATACGGGAACCCCTGAAGGGGAAGGAGAAGGAATCTTTCGTTGCTTTAATACATTCTATGAGTTCTTACAAAGGGATTTTGTAGAAGTATTGAAAAGAGATGAAGTCAAGGAAAAAGATTTTGATATTTCTAATTTCCTCTATGTACTCCGGCCATACTATAAAGGCGGTGAGTTCGATTACCTGCTAAATGCCACTGAGAACCTGGAACTGTTGAAAGAGCGGTTTATTGTTTTTGAGTTGGATAATATCAAGGATCACCCGATACTTTTCCCGGTCGTTACGATCATTATCATGGAAGTGTTTATTTCCAAAATGCGGAAACTGAAAGGCATCCGCAAGATGATCCTGATCGAAGAAGCCTGGAAAGCGATTGCCAGAGAAGGTATGGCTGAGTACATCAAGTATCTGTTTAAAACGGTCCGTAAATTCTTCGGGGAAGCCATTGTAGTGACCCAGGAAGTGGAAGATATTATTTCCTCTCCGGTGGTGAAGCAGGCCATCATTAATAATTCCGATTGCAAGATACTCCTCGATCAATCCAAGTACCAAAATAAGTTTGACCAGATACAGGAACTATTAGGCCTGACAGAAAAAGAAAGGGCCCAGGTGCTTTCCATTAACAAAGCCAACGATCCCGGTAAAAAGTATAAAGAGGTTTTTATTTCCCTCGGAGGTATGCTTTCCAAAGTGTACCGTGTGGAGGTATCGGCTGAAGAGTACCTGGCTTATACTACGGAGGAAACCGAAAAATTCAAATTGATGCAACTGGCCGAGCAGTTTGACGGGGATATTGAAAGGGCCATTACTCATTATTTAATCAATAAAAATTAAGACTTATGAAGCGGATGATTTGTGCGTGTTTGTTAAGCTCCTTGCTTTTCGTTGCTTGTAAAAAGAAAGAACAGCCGGTTGGTGAACTGGGTAAATCTGCCATTGAAATTACAAGGATGGCTACCTGTGGTAAAGAGATAGTAACTGATAAACCAGTAAAAGCGGGGGAAGCCGGTATCCTACTTCCGGTGGGGACAAA
The DNA here is from genome assembly GCA_002352145.1 of Chitinophagaceae bacterium UBA2789. Lineage (GTDB taxonomy): Bacteria > Bacteroidota > Bacteroidia > Chitinophagales > Chitinophagaceae > JJ008. The sequence continues at coordinate 38,988 of DEHX01000005.1, read as the reverse complement.
ACTGTGTATCACTAATGATAACCTGGAAGTTCGTGTTGAGTTACCGACGGGATATGCCTTTCTTTCTAAAGAAATGTCTATGACTGAGAGAACGTTGCCAGTGTTTGCCACATACGCCTGCTATTGCAGTGTTGTGAACAATGCCTGCCAGGTATTTTATGCAGAGGGCTTGGGTTTTGGTTGCCTGCAGTCATCCTGTACAGGGGCCTGCACCGGTAAGTTTACTTACAAGGGTTATAGTGTAGACCGGGTGATCAACCTTGCTGATAAAACAAGCTTTTTCAGTTTGGCAGAGATACAGGAAGAAATCAGAAATATCACAAAAGATGTTTCTCCCCTGGAAGCCTATGGAAAATTCTCTTTCCTCGGAGTTTCCTTCTTTTTTGTACAGGATGAAAAAACCTTTTTGGAGAAAGCAACCTGCGACTGTGAGGGTACACAGGCCTGTAAGCTAAAAGTGGTTAACCTTCCTTCGCGAAGTGGCGAAGAAACAACCAAAAAAATTTACTTCTGCGAAGGTGGTTGCAATGGTTGCGAACTGACCATTAACTAAAAAGTGTTTTTCAAGTTCCGTTCTTGGTTGCGGTTATACAGGAATGTCCTCCCGCAAATGGCGGGGGGACGCCTGTATCCTTAAAAGTAAATGTATGAAAAAACTAATCATCGTGCTGGCCTTGTTCTTTAGTATGCAGTCCCAGGCACAGTTCCCGATAGCGGAGATTATTAAGGCTGGTATAAAAAAGGTCATTGTGGCGGTTGACCTGAAGATTCAAAAACTCCAGAATAAAACAATCTGGTTGCAAAATGCGCAAAAGACACTGGAGAATGCATTGTCCAAAACAAAGCTTACCGAGATCAGCGGTTGGGTGGAGCGCCAACGAAAACTATATGATGATTATTTCCAGGAACTGAGAAAAGTAAAGACTGCGCTTACCTATTACCACCGGATCAAAGATATTATTGAGAACCAACTGGCCATGGTGAAGGAATACAAAGCAGCTTGGGCCTTGTTCCGGCAAGATCGAAATCTCACTGCAGATGAATTGGAATACATGAGTGAGGTCTATACTGGAATCCTTGGTGAAAGTGTAAAGGCCATTGACCAACTGCTGATGGTAGTGAATGCCTTTGCCACACAGATGAGTGATGCAGCAAGGATGAAAATCATCAATACAGCCGCTGATGAATTGGAAAAAGGGTTCATGGACCTGAAAGAGTTTAACAACCAGAACAAACTGATCAGCCTGCAACGGGCTGCTGCGAAAGGCGAAATTGAATATGTTAAAAGATTATATGGTTTAACCCCCAATCCCTAAACCCTCCCTAAAGGGAGGCTTATTAAAAATATAAATGATGAAAAAGATATTACTATTCGTCTTGCTTAGTTCAAACATTTGTTTTGGACAATCACAGGAAGCAAAACAACTCCTGCTGAATGTAGAGAAACTGGCGCAGTTGAAGCTGATGCTTTCGCATATGAAGACAGGTTACAAAATATTGGAGAAGGGCTATACCTCGATCAAAAATATCTCGCAGGGCAATTTCAACCTGCACCGGGATTTCCTCGACGGGTTGCTGCAGGTAAGTCCTGCGGTGAAGAAATATAGTAAAGTAGCTGACATTATCAGGGTTCAGCTGAAACTGGTCAAGGAAGCTAAAGATGCGCTGGCCGAGTTCAGGGGAAGCAGGCAGTTTACAGTTGCTGAAATTGAGTACCTGGGAAATGTATATGCGAACCTGCTGAAAGAAAGTTTAAAAATGCTTGATGAACTGGTGACGGTGGTCACGGCAGGTAAACTGCGGATGAGCGATGATGAACGGTTGCAGGCGATTGACCGGATACATGATGAAGTGCTGGAGCAATATACATTCCTTAATGAATTCAATAACGGCACAGCCATTCTTTCCCTGCAACGGGAGAAAGAGCAAATGGATATTGATTTAATGAGGAAGATTCACGGCTTAAAATGAAACTATGAGAGTATTGGTGAGATTGATCTGTGTGTTAATGGTTCTGTTGTTGCCATCTGTTGCAGATGCACAAATAGCTACCCGCATCCGTTCCATGCATGAAGTACTGGAGCAACTTTATGATGATATGATGCCTTTGTGCAGCCGGTTAATAGGTGTTGGCAGGGGTATTGCTGGCTTTGCTGCTACGTGGTATATCGCTGCGAGGGTATGGGGCCATATTGCCCGTGCGGAAGCAATTGATTTCTATCCTTTGTTCCGCCCCTTTGTTTTGGGATTCTGCATCCTGATTTTTCCCTCGGTTATTCAACTTATCAATCAACTGATGAAACCTACTGTGACGGGAACAGCGCAGATGGTGAAAGATTCAGATGCAGCCGTAGCCCAGTTATTGAAAATGAAAGAAGAAGCGATAAAAACAACAGCCTACTGGCAGATGTATGTCGGTGAAACAGGCCGGGGTGACAGGGATAAATGGTACAAGTATCATTACGGGGATAAAAAGGAGGGCTGGCTGAAAAGTATTGGCAACAATATTCGTTTCGCCTTTGACAAGTTTGGTTATAATCTCCGTAACCAGATCAAGCAATGGATGGCAGAAGTATTGAAAGTGTTATTTGAGGCCGCAGCACTTTGTATCAATACGATCCGTACTTTCTATATGATCGTGCTGGCAATACTCGGACCCCTGGTATTTGGTATTGCCGTCTTTGATGGCTTTCAGCATACCCTTACCGTATGGATAGCCCGCTACCTGAATATATTTCTTTGGCTGCCGGTGGCCAACATTTTCGGCGGTATCATGGGAAAGATCCAGGAGAATATGCTCAAAGAGGATCTGCAGCAAATCGCCAGCAACGGCGATACCTTTTTCTCTACCACTGATACAGCCTACCTGATTTTTATGATCATTGGTATTATCGGGTATTTCACGGTCCCTTCAGTTGCCAACTATATTATTCATGCCGGTGGTAATAACACCCTGTTGCAGAAGGTTACTAATATGGCAAGCATGTCTACGAGAAGCGTTGCTTCCGGTTCCGTTTCTATGACAAGAGATGCCTTGGGTGGTGCTTATAATAAAATCTCCAACAGTATGGCAGACAGTGGTGCATCCGGAGGATATTTTAAGGATAAAATTGAAGGAAAGTAAAACAGTTAGCGAATGTTTCGCAAAATGAAAAATATTGATACCGCCTTTAAGCAGGTGCGTTTATTTTCCCTGGCAGTGATTGGCCTTTGCCTGATACTGACTTTATTCATGGCGTATAAAAGCTACCAGTTAGCCACACAATCGCAACAAAGAATATTCATACTGGCAAACGGTAAAGCCCTCGAAGCATACGCTGCTGACCGGAAAGATAATGTGCCAGTGGAAGCAAGAGATCATGTCAAGATGTTCCATCATTACTTTTTCACACTTGATCCGGACGATAAAGTAATCAATAGCAATTTAACCAAAGCCCTCTACCTGGCAGATGGCTCTGCAAAACAACAGTATGATAATCTGAAAGAGAACGGGTATTATACGAATTTGATTTCCGGCAATATCAGCCAGGAAATACAGGCGGACAGCATCATCATCAATACGAGCGACTATCCTTTTCATTTCCGCTACAAGGGAGTGCAGAAAATTATTCGTCCAAGCACCATCGTTACCCGCAGTTTAGTGACTGAAGGTTATCTGCGTAATGTATCAAGGTCAGATAATAATTCACATGGTTTTCTGATTGAGCGATGGAAGACATTGGAAAATGCGGACATAAAAATTGAAAACCGTCAGTGATGTTTTTTAAGCGAAAGAAAAAGGAGGAAAAGGAAAACCCGTTGCAGGATAAAGTGGCCGGAAAGATAGCCACTGTGTTTATTAAAATTCAAAGAGGGTTTGCAGATAGGATGAATAAATATTTCAGGACTATGAAAACACAACATATCAAATTATGGCTGCTGGCATTCTGCATAGTTAGCGGGGGGCTGAGTATTTATTTTTTTGCAGATGCCATTGTCTCTAAACCGAAACCCAAATTCAGGATTGACCAGGTAAGGGTACCACAGCATTTTGACAAATCGGGTGATGAAGTCATGGAAAATGTCCTGCCTGATGATATTTACCAGCAGATACAAGACTATAAAAGACATATGGACAGTATCGGAGAGCCAATCCGGCCTGGTCTTGCTGACTCTATGAGGGTTCTCGAGGAAATTTATTTACAACAACAAAAATAGAAGTGTATGAACAATGTGAAGAGAAGAAAGATGCTGCTGGTATTGCCCTTATTAGTAATACCGTTTCTGACAATGGCCTTCTGGGCCCTTGGTGGCGGAAAGGGGACACAAGATAAAGGTATTGCCACTGAAGGATTGAATCTTGATTTGCCCAATGCCAACCTGCAAGAAGACAAACTGATGGATAAACTCAGCTTTTATGAGAAGGCAGATAAAGACTCCATGAAATTAGAAGAATGGATGCGCAGTGATCCTTATTTCAAAAGAGATAGGNNGTTAACAGCAGGTAAGTATAATCAGCGACTCAATACCTCACCCTATGAGAAGGGGGTTGACTATCCGGAAGACCAGATCATGCAAAAGTTAAAGCTGCTGGAGAATGAAATGAATAAAACGGCAATTAATACCTATGAAGATCCGGCTAAACGAAATAATGGTTCTGATCAATTTTCATCAGAAGTGGACCGTTTGGAGCAGATGCTGCAAGTCAATAAAGCAGGAAGTAGTGATGATCCTGAAATGAAGCAGCTGGAAAACACACTGGATAAGATACTGGATATTCAGCACCCGCAGCGGGTAAAGGAACGATCTCAAAAAAATAAGGATGCTGCTTATGTGGTACGCAAATCTTCAGGTGCTGATACGATTGTAAAAGGATTCTACAGTTACAGTGACGCCAAGGAATTGGAGGGAGCCGATCAAAATGCTATTGAGGCTATCATTGCTGCGAATCAAACGATTGTCAACGGAGCCGTGGTAAAACTTCGGTTATTGAATGATATTTATATCAATGGCAAACTGGTACCCAAGGATGTTTTGGTAGCCGGTATTGCTACGCTTGATGGAGAGCGGTTGAATGTAGAGATCAATTCCATCCGCTCCGGTAAATCTATTTACACTGTCAAACTTGAAGTTTATGATATGGACGGCCTGCCCGGCATCTATATACCCGGAACTATTAACCGGGAGGTAGCCAAGGAATCGCTGAACAATTCACTTTCACTGGCGGATATGACCACTCTTGATCCTTCACTCAAAGCACAGGCTACCGCTACCGGTATCGGCACTATCAAATCATTGGTCAGCAAAAAAGCAAAGTTGGTGCGAGTTCAGGTTAAAGCCGGTTACAAAGTATTACTCAATAATAAAAATCAAAACCCATGAAACAATTAATTATCCTGTTATTACTGGGCAATATATGCTTTGCCCAAACACCTTTATCGGTTACAACGGACAAAACCACTTCCCTGATATTTCCCTTCCCTATAAAGTATGTGGACCGGGGAACCAAAGATGTGATCGTACAACCGGTGAAAGAAGATGAACGGATACTTTTGGTGAAAGCTGCCAGCAAACAATTTGCTGAGACAAATTTAAGTGTAGTGACCGGAGACGGAAATGTGTATGAATTCACCGTGAATTATGCAGCGCAACCTGCTGTACTGGTGATGCATCTGCCACCTAATAAGAAAGCCACCGTTTCATCTTATGCCCATGCCATCCTGAATAATCCACCGAAAAGGATCGTGAAAGTGGAGCATAGTGGGGTAATCAGTAAACTCACAGGCATTTATATCAAAGACGATGTAATNNCAGCTCGAGATTCATAATCACAGTCCACTGGACTTTGATATTGACCTTCTCCAATTCCATATTATTGACAAAAAGAGAAGCAAGCGGACAGCACTACAGGAAAATGAACTGGTGCCGCTCTATATAGCCGGTAATAAATCCAAAGTGAAGGCTTATAACTTTTCAGTAATTGTCGTGGCGCTGGAGAAGTTCACCATTCCCGATGCGAAATTTCTTGGTATCCGGCTGATGGAGAAAAACGGCGGACGACATTTTAACCTGAAAGTGTATAACGGGCAGCTTTTGAAAGCAAGGGTATTGCCTGAACTGTACTGATCTATGGAAAAAAATCATGTGATATCGGATAGCCTCTTTAATGAAGCCCAGGCAGAATTTGCAGTAGGCCGAAATTGGATCGCCTACAACACCAAAACCTATTTCCTGGACAATGCGGATATGTGGTTTTTCCGGGATAAAGAGGAGGCGGTGGAATTTGCAAATGACAATATCAGTGACAGAGATGCCTATGCTGTCATACATGCGACCTCCATTATCTCTCTCATGCGACAGTTGCCATATGGGGAGGATATTCATTTCAACCTGTCACAAAAGGAACTGGAAAACCTGTTTCAATCTTTTGACTGGAGTGTAGCGTTCTACGATCCGCTCCACGACAATATTGAGGCCGTAACGGAACAAGAGAAAGATGATCTGGCCCGTATGGAAACATTACTTGTTGAGTGGGAGAGCCTTTACAACAGGGACCCTGAAGCAGCTCTGCAACTGGCAGCTACCTATTGGGAGGGGCATCCGATGGAAGCCTATAAAGAAGATTTTCTAACAATTAAATACGACCTTATGAATGAACGAAATTTCGATTACCTGAAATCAAATATCAGGAATCACGGCTTTGGCGAGTCGCTGGGGCCGGAACTGGAAGCAGCCCTTAAATCGGGGCAGGCTGAATTTACCCTGGCGTTTAAGACAGAAGTAAATAAGCGGGAAATGGAAGCAACGCTTTACTTCAAAAAATCTAATGAATCCGATCTGTACTTTTTCAATAAGTATGATACCCGTCTGAAGAATGAAAAGGATGAAACCATTGCCCAAACATTTTATATTAATAACGGATGGGGCGTGACACTGAAAGAGGCTTACAACCTGCTTAATGGCCGTGCGGTGCACAAAGAACTTACCAACAAGGACCAGGAAAAATACCAGGCGTGGATACAACTGGATTTTTCTGCCAAAGACAAGAATGGCAATTTTGAAAGAAAGCAGTACCATCAGAATTATGGTTATGATCTGAAAGAAGCCCTGAGCTATTATCCTATCAAGGAGATGCAGAATAAGGAAGACATGGATAAACTGATCCGCTCGCTGGAAAAAGGGAATGTTCAGATGGTGACCATGCAGATTTCCGGTAAGGACGAGAAGGTCTTTCTTGAAGCCAACCCGCAATACAAAACCGTTACCCTGTACAACAGTAAATTTCAGCGCCTGGACCAGGAACAGCGGCAGGAACTGATGAATAAGCCTGAATTAAAGGAGGGTAAAGAGCAAACTAAGGGGAAGGAAAAAAGCCAGGAACTGGGAAGGGAGGACCAGTCCGAAAAAAAGCAGGGTAAGGGCCGTAAAGTAAATGGTGGCTCTTCCGGAGAAGATAACGGCCTGGTGACCAAGAAACGCAGTTCCAACAAAAAAGGGCTGGGTATATAAATGCTGGGTTGGGCTGAATGGCAGACTTTGTTTTATCAAAAAGCCGGGGCTGATAACCGGATCAGCCCAACCCATATCAGCCTGTACTTTGCCTTGCTGCATGAGGCCGGGCATACGCTGGCAATCCCTTTTTACCTGCAGCGTACAATTGTGATGCAAAAGGCCAAGATATATTCCCCCGTCACACTCAACCGGTGTTTAAAGGAATTGCATGTGTACGGATATATTGATTACCGGCCGAGTTACACGCCAGGGAGGAGTATGGTGGGGTTGATCGCATTGGAGAATGATATTGTGTAAATGAAAAATGTGTGTGATGGAAACTGTAGTGCATGTGGTAGTGATTCCAGAGTCCGAGTGGCGGAAGATACTTGAAGGACAGGCGGAATTGCTCCGGTTGGTTCAGGAATTAAAAGGAAGGGTACCGGCTGCCTCCGCTGTTGTTCCTTATATTACTGCGATGGAATTTATGCAGGCTGTCGGGATCGGGCGGACCAAGTTTGATCAGCTGGTGGCAGCTAATAAGGTAAAAACAATCAAGAAGGACCGGAAGATTTATGTACCGGTGCGGGAGGTGGAGAGGTATTTTGGGACAAATTAGATTGTTATTCTTTTATTGGCATTTTGATCAAGACGTGGTAAAGGATTACTGGCTTTCCTTCTCTTATATGCATCGATTTAAACAGGCGGATATTGGTAAATTTTGTTTCTTCCTCTGTAAGCGAAGTCAAATTAAATTTAAAGACCATCTTCGATTGAAGGAATTCGTGGTATGCATTATTAAACGTCTCGAAGGTGCCATCTTTGATGTTGCAATATACCAGTAGGTATTTTGTACGCAGCCCTTTCGAATCATAATTTGATTCAAGTTTTTGAATGTGACGGGAAATGATTTCGTTTTGAATGCTACTAAGATTAAAAGCCTCCAGGAAATATTCCATGTTGTTTTTGTCAGTAATAACTCCGTCCACGCTACCTTGTTTTTTCCCCGTTTCTGATAAGCCATACATAGACTGATCTTTCGTAAAAAAGTCTTTTGGTAAAAGATCTAATATTTGTTTTGTACGGGTGTTTTCATCAGCATCATAAAACACCTTGTTTTCCTGCATTTTTCCGCAAGCCTGCAACAACGAATCATGAAGCAACGCTACTCTTTTTGAAATTTGTTCGGCAATAGGCCTTAATTTCTTAATGAAAGCTATCTCGTCTTTCAACCATGCCTTCAGAATTCGCCGGTACCGAGTAGAAGGATCTTTTGAGGTATTGCTGTAACCATCTTTTAATTTTTGCTTCCTTTCCTGCAGAATCAATTCTAGTTGCACTTTTTCTAAATCGAAAATTTCTCCACTTTCAAACAGGTTTAGCGTATTGATCTGGGTTATTACCTTTTCGGTGATTTTTATCATTAGGGCAACAAGGTTCTCATTCGTTCTCATCGTCCCTTTTGTAAGTCCCATGTACTTATTTGTATGCATGGATTCCAGAAATGGAATATTTTTCTGAAAATGAATTTTAAGGTGGGAAAGAAAGCTCAGTTCAAATGGAAAGGTTTTGTACCATTCATTATAAGTTGTAGCCAGGATGGTCAGGTCGGCTTTGTTAGTTGGTTTGGGATCATAGCAATCATCAATGAATTTGAGAATTTCCTTTTTCCTATCAAGATGCTCTGTCAGGGTGGACACCAGCCCCTTCAGGTCACGGATGAACATACCCATGCAAAGTGCTTCGCCATAACCTTCCGGAAAACTTCCAAAGGACTTGATAATATATTCACAAAAATCAAAGATTTCGTCTTTCCAGTCATCCTTGCTGATGTGATGAAGTATATGATGCCATGAATTAAGTAATTTATCGGCATATAATTTCGGAAAGTTTTCAAAGTCCGCCCGGTTAAACCAGGGAGCACTGACAAGTCGTCTGTGCGGTGCACAACAGGCAGGAAATGCATTATATTTTTGGGTAGCCACTTTAATTGCATTTTCGTACCGCTTTTTGCAATTTGGACAATTTTCCAAATTATGATCAGGGTAGGAAAGGCGTATGAAGTCTTTGGGTTTGGAGTAATTTGACCCTGTTAAGTGGTACATGGTACTCCCACAAAGATCAATAGACTTAACATCTTTGATAAAAAAGGTTCCTTCATCCATCACATTTTCGCCGCTCATAAATGAGGTATGATTTTATCTAAAGATACGCCAGATAAAGTTAGATGAGCTCAGATTCCCATTGCCCCAAAATCCACCCTCTTTGTTCCTTCAACGATTTCTGGGAGGTTTACATCATAGTAGTTACGGGTGGTTTCCTGTTTGGTATGCCCCATCATTTTTGAGAGCACCGCACCTTCTGCTCCGTACCTGATCCATAGTTGGGCATTCGTATGCCGGGCTACCTTATTTGTAATGTTCTTATGAATACCGGCCATCCTGGCGATCTCTTTAAGATTACGGTTGTATACTGGCTCCTCGACCAGGTACTTTTTATCGAACACCAGTTTGTCTTTTGAACAGGACCGGTATCGTTCAAGAATCGTTTGCGCATACGGAAACTTAAACAGTGGTATGATGGTTTGATTACCGTTCTTATCTCTTGCCCCAAGGATCACATGGCCATACTCTTCGTCCATCTGCAGATGATCTTTTGTAAATATCAGCAGGTCTTTAAAATAGTATCCAGTATAAATCTGGAACAGGAATAAATCCCTATCCCTTTCAAGATGCTGCTGATCTGCGGTAAATGCCAGGGCCTTCCATTTTTTCACTTCCTGTAAATCTAAAAATGTTCTTTTGGCTTTTTGTACCCGGACATTTAATCCATCGAATAGAAATTCCATTTGCTGAGGCGATATAAAGTTTTCCCGTCTGGCGTGACGGATCACTTTTTTAAATGCTTCCAGGTATTTTTTGGTGGCTGCACCACCCAGTTCCAGTTCCGATTGCATGAAGCGGCTAAAATCACGAAGCAGTGTATTGTCGATTTCGGCAAAGAAGATCTGTTTTTTGAACTTCTTTAAGTGCGTTAGGGTAGTGGCGTATTTTTTAATGGTATTGGGTTCGAGTTTCTCGGGCGGCCTGGTGATATAGCGTTGCATAAAATCCAGGAAACTCTTATTGTCACCTTTGTTGGTAAGGCTGGCAATGATGCCCTCCACGGTTACCGGCTTACTGAAGTTAACCGTGCGTTTGATGTACTCGTTAATGAGCCCTTTGATTTCAACGATCTTATTATTGATCTCAAAAGCAAAGGGGTGACTGGGTTTGATCCAGGCACCTTCTTTCCCGGTCCATTGATCTTTGCGGATTTTAATGGGAGTAGGTACTCTGTAGTACCGGGCAACATTGCCTTGTTTAATACGGATATGAACCGGGTACAGGCCCGATTTGTTGTTTTCATTTCTCCAGTTCATCACCACACCCACACTTGGAATACTCACCATACAAAGGTCGTTTTTAGGTTTCTTAAAAAAACCGTAAACAAAACCGTAAACGAATTAACGGGAGTTCACGGGAATTAAAAAGAGTACTTAAACGCAGAAAACCTTACCAGTCAAGGACTTCGTAAGGTTTTCTGTTTTTTTAATTCCCATTAAATTAGTGCAGATGTAGCCTCGACAGGAATCGAACCTGTATCTGGAGCTTCGGAAACTCTTATACTATCCATTGTACTACGAGGCCGGGGTGATTGACGAATTATAAAATTGCGTTTCAGATTGAATTAAATCTTGTTCTTTTTATTTTATCAATCCCGGGGCATTAGCTGCAAAGACCTTAACGGCAATAGCCAGCAAAATTACGCCAAAAAATTTTCGTACCGCCATTAATCCTGCCTTTCCTAATACTTTTTCAATGAGATTGAGTGATCGGATAACCAGGAAAATGACAATCAGGTTAACCAGGATGGCCAGCAGTATCATGTATTCATTCTTCTCACTTCGTTCAAATGTGGCTTTTAATGACATGATGGTAGTCAGGGTACCGCTTCCGGCAATCAGCGGAAAGGCAATGGGTACTACTGTGCCGGAAGGTGTTCCTTTTTCGGCCTTAAAGAATTCAATACCAAGGATCATTTCAAGCCCGAGGATAAATATTACAAAAGAACCTGCCACAGCGAAAGACTTGATATCAACTCCCAGCACATTCAGGAATGGTTTGCCAATAAAGAAAAAAAGCACCATCAATGCTCCAGAAATCAGTGTGACCTTTAGCGGATGAATATCTCCCATTTTTTGCTTGATAGAAATCAGCATCGGCACAGAGCCAACAATATCAATAACAGCAAATAGTGTAAAGGTGAGTGTCAGAAACTCCTGCAGGTGAAATTGCATAGCTGTTGGTTTTGTGCAAATGTAGCTATCTGAAAATATATTTCTCTTTAAAGAGATCTAATTCCAGGGCTAATTGCTGCAGGCAATTACAGCAGAGGCAACCGGTGTATTTCTGCTCCATCCAGGCATTTTGTTCTGCCGATAGCACAATGCCATGGCACTGGCATTGTGCTATATGTCCCGGATTGCATTCAAATGTTTTATTGCAGCGGGGGCAGCTTTTTAATTCTTGTGCAGACATATTGAACTGATTCAGAGCTGAAAATTAATGCCCGCCGTGATATTAAATCTTCTTGCATTATAGCCGAGAATATCAAAATATTGCTTGTTTGTAATATTCTTCAATTGAATGAATGTTCTGATCAGGCTACTGAATTTGTATTCACCATACATATCAATGGTGTTATAGGCATCGAGAGTGGCGGGCGGAGCGCCGTAGATGAATTCTTCTCTTCTGCTGATACTGCGTAACTGTGTACTAACATACAATGATTGATTAACCCGGAATCCGGCNNTTGGCACTGATCTTCCAGGGTCCTTTGTTGTAACCAGCTTCCAGTTCAGCGCCGTAATTGATTTGCTTGCTGGCATTGATGTACCTGCTGGTAAAATCGGAGGGATTAAATGAATAGATAATAACATCATTGGTTTTCCTGTAAAAGCCGACCACTCTTGCTGTAAAACTTTTTCCTTTTAGCATTTCTGCCCCTGCTTCAGCAATTATGCCTTTCTCAGGAGTGAGGCCGGGATTTCCTGCAAAATCATCGAAGAGCTGGTAGAGTGTGGGTGTTTTGAATGCAGAATACAGGTTGGCAAAAGCTTTTATGCCTGAATTCAATCTCCACGAGGGATTGAATGTGAAAGTGAAATTATTACCATATTCTGAATGTTTATTAAAACGACCTCCCAATTCCACAGTTAGTTTTTTGTATTTATATACTACCGATGCATAGGGGCTGAGTTGTTTCATTTCCGCATTCAATTTGGGTGGGGCGTAAGGTCCAAATGCACCCGTTGACCAATACCATTGATCGGTTGTGTTTAGGCGGTAGTCCATTCCGGCCAATATCTCCCAATTAGTCAGTCGCCAGTTGGAAAATACTTCCCAGTACTGCGTTCTGCCGATATAATTACTTTTTACATAATCTATGTATGGGCTGCTTTTATGTGAAGAGTCATCCAGGTAATACCTGCGCAGCCAGTTGTAATGATAGTTTAATCTTACTGCTCCCTTACTATGTTTATGGGTAAGACCAACGGCAAATTGTTTATTCTGGTTTACAGCAGTAAAATCTCTTTCATCAGTAAAAGCTGCTGCATCCAAGTCTGTTTTATAATGATTATAGGTGCCTGAAAAATCTGCCGTAATACTTTTTGACAGCGGAAATCCCAGCCTGGCTGCCAGGGTATGCTGGTTTAAACCATCTTTGTCAAACGTACCAGATCCTGATGAATCATAGGCAGATGAGAATCCGTCAGCACTGGTGTGTGTGTAGTTGATACCGTAGCTGGTTTTGTTGTTACGTCCGTTCAGGCCGATATGTTGTTTGAGTGTATTAAAACTTCCTCCCGTAAAACTGCCATTTATTTTTACTCCGTTTTGCCGCTGCTGCCGGGAGATTATATTTATTACACCTGCCACTGCATCCGATCCGTAAAGCGTAGACTGACCTCCTTTCAAAATTTCTATTCGTTCTGCCTGGTCGGTGACCATAAAGTTGAGATCAAAATAGTTTGTTATTACCGACGGGTCATTAACAGGAATACCGTCAATCAATATCAATACATTGCCGGCTGCAGACCCGCGGATACTGGTAGTCAGATTGGTTCCTGCATTATTATTGGCTCCAACGATATTGACACCAGCTGTAGTGTTTAATAACTCAGCTAATGTTCGGCCACTGTTTCTTTCTAATTCCTGCCTGCTGATGACGGTCATTACTTTGCCTGTTTCAGCCTGTTTTCTTTCGTACTTACTGGCCGTGATAACGGCTTCTTCCAACTGTGTGGTGTCTTGTTGCGCTTTTAGCTGTGTGCTGATAATGACAGCAGCCAGCACAAAAAAGTTTCTTTTCATTTGTTAATGAAATTTTGTGTGACTGCTTCCAGGAAATAAAAAAGTAGAAAATAAAAGAATGCCCTTACACTCTTAAATCTTCAAGCCTTTCACCCGAAAGCTGAAAAATGTTTACGTTGATCTGGCAGGTCTTCTGGCTTAGCTTAGTGCTGAACACCTTCCCGTTGTTTTTACAACAGTGGTTTACAAATTCAGCAGGTGAGTGGAGGGTGGTCAATAATAAATAATGAATTCTTTTTTGTTGACCTTTTGCCCATTCACAGGCTTTACAGCTACGGGGATAGCACCGGACTCCGAGCCTTCGGCAGGCAAGTACACCGGATTTCCCTTTTAATCCCGATAATATGTACCGGGAAACCAAACCGGTGCAAAAGTAGGGGGATGATTGATTTTTGTTGAAAGAGTTATTAACAAAGGTTATTAATTATTAAACCGCCGTCANNTAAAATCATTACTGGAATAAACTTTGCTGTTAAATACCGGTCTGTGAAAACGATACTGTATGAAGCAATTCTAAAATCCCCTGAATAGTTAATGAGCCTCCATTTTTGTCAACGATAATGCGTTGACCATTCCAGTTTTTGTAAACCTGTCCGGAAATTCTAATACCAAAGCTGCTGTTATTCATTACCCCGGAAAGCCTTTGCTTTCTTTAAACATGTGAACTATGAACAACAGCCTGATGAAAGTGATGCTTATTTGTGTATCCTCTTTTTTGTCAAGTGAGCCGGTCGCTGCACAACTTAACCGTCCCCGGTATGAAATTGGCGCTTTAATAAGCGGATTTGTTTACCAGGGCGACCTGACCCCCCAACGTTTTGGTTCTTTTGAAACCACCCGGTTGGGATTTTCGTTGTTCGGCAGTTTATTGCTGAGCCCATCCTTTGCCCTGCGGGGTAATTTTTCTTATGGTGGCTTAAGAGGCGATGATGCTTTATATAAATATCCTGTTTACCGGCAACAACGGAATTTTAATTTCAGAACACCGGTAACAGAATTGAGTGTATTACTATCCTGGAGCCCTTTAGCTGATCAGTATGATAGCCGCAGAATTTCACCCTATTTGTTTACAGGCGGGGGGATTAGTTTTTTGCGTATCAAACGAGACTGGAGCCAGTTCAATGCATCACATTTTGGCGAAGAACCAGAGCTAATTGAAAGACTGGGAGAGGACCAGGCAGAAAGGCCACCCCGTTCCATACCCGTTATACCTGTTGGGGCAGGGTTTCGTTACCGGCTTACCCAGCGTATTGGTGTTAATGTGGAATCATCTTACCGTTTGTTGTTTACCGATTACCTGGATGGATTCAGCAAAGCAGCCAACCCGGAGAAGAACGATCATTATCATACCATTTCTGCCGGGGTCAGTTACCGTATTGGTCAAAAAGATATACTGGGGTGCCCTGTTGTTAAGTACTAATGATAGTGACTTTTATTTTTTCAACCATTGCAAGGCAATGCCGATATAGAAATTTCTTTTTGGGGCGGCATTGTAATAGCGGCCACCTGCTGCATTGATATCATTGCCCAGGCTATATGTTTCATCCAGCAGGTTGTCAACACCAGCGTAGATATTTAAACGATAAGGTCCTTTTTCTCTTTTCTTCCAGCCCAGCTGGCAACCTATCAAGTGGTAAGGCTCGGCTTTGGCAGTATTGGCGTCATTCAGGTAAATGGAAGAAGCGGTGTAGTAATTTGCATTTACATAAATGCCCTGGTAAGAATACAGATCCGCCAGTACAGTAAACACAGTGGAAGGAACTGAAGGTATTTTATTCCCGGAGAAGTCGTCAGTGCCTTTTACAAAATACCCATACCGAAAATGATTGAAAGTAAAATCTGTTCGGATATTGAATTTGCTGATGATGTTGCCAAAACAGTTTTTTGAATAATCGGCATGGAACTCAATGCCTTTTTGTTTAGTATCTCCGGCATTGATAAAAAAATCGGCTCCCCCAGCATCTCTTCGCTGTACCAATGCTTCGTCAAGCTTAAAATAGAACCCGGTAAGTTCCAGCTTTAACCGGTTTTTCAGCAGAAAAAAACGAAAGTTTGTTTCGTAGTTCCAGCCTCTTTCTGCTTCGAGGTAAGTACTGATGACCCCGGTAGAGGGCAATACTTCTGCAACAGTTGGAGGGGAGAAACCTTTTGATACTGCAGCCAGCCAGTGTATGTTTTCATTTATTTTTTTCATCATTGATAGTCTTGGGGCCAGCTCATTTCGGTAGGTTCGGGATTGTGCTATAACCGGGTAACTGCTAAGCCTTGTCAGCTCCAGTTTTGTTTTAGTAATACTAATTCCCCCGATGACTGACCAACTTTGACCAATGTCAATACTGGATTGTGTGAAAATGCTCAGGTTGCTTGTAACAATATCATCGTTTGTTTGTAAGGTATCCGGGTTGCCGTTTTTATTCTTTGATACCTGTGTGTTAAAGTAACCTTGCTGGAATTCTGCCCCTGCTATTATATTCCAATCAGATTGAGGATTGCTTTTTCTCCAGCTGAAAACAGAACGACCGCCGAATGACGGTTCTGTTCTTCTTTCATAATTCCTGATAGCTGAATTTTTTACCTGTGCGTAAGATCCGTAAATAATTGTGTTATTCTTTATGGAAGGAGAAATGATAAAATAGTTGTTAATGCCTGCCAGGAAATTCTTTTGAAAGATGGCTGCTTTTGCATTTACAGCACTGGGGAAACCTCCGCCGGCAGGGCGGGCGGCTTTCGGATTATTACTGAATTCTGTCAAGGTTAATGCGCCGGGGGTCTGGTAATACATATCAGTAAACAATACAGAAGCTGTCAGTTCATATTTTTCTTTGCTCCATTTGGTTTGCCAGGAAAAATTATCTCTGCGCATATTTGTTTGTACCCGGTAACCATCTGTTTGTGTATGTGCATAGCTGATGTAGCTTCTGTTGTCTTTGTTTCCAAATTTTGCCGAAGTAAAAATATTGTGCAGGTTATAGCTGCCGGTATTGTATTCCAGGTTTGCACCCGGTTGCCAATAGCCTTCAAAATTATTCAGGAGTATCAACCCGCCAGTACCGGCTCCATACATACTGCCGGATGGCCCTTTAGTAATTTCAATGGATGAAAAATTATTCCAGGCGAACTGGTTGAAGTATGTATTGCCACCGGGATCGGTTACAGGAATACCATTCCAGTACACTTTTATATTTCTGACACCAAAAGGAGATCGAAGAGAACTACCCCTGATATTAATTCGGTAACTACCCGGAGATCTTTCTTCCATTCGAACACCAGCTACTGCATTCAACCCGTTTACCAAAGAAGTTTTATTGGAAAAATCAGCGATGCTAACCAATAACCTGCTGACGGGTATAGCAGAGAATGTAGCAGGTTTATTCAATTCAAAAGATTGAACAATGATACTGTCCAATGTTTTTGAAGTGTCTGCTTTTTCAGTCTGAGCATGGCTGAACAACAGGTGAAGTGAAAGCACAACAAACAGGATGGTCTTCTTCACAGAAACAGGATTTTAGCTGGTTAAAGTTAGAACCTTTTATTTGTATCTTCAAGCCATGACATCCAGGAACAAGTTAGGACTCTTTGATTTAACCATGATCGTTGTCAGCCTTGTGATTGGTATGGGTATTTTCAGAACCCCCGCCAATGTAGCGGCTGCATCACCTACTCCGCTTATTTTTTTTATTGCCTGGGCTGCGGGTGGCATTGTGGCTTTGTGCGGTGCCCTAACTTATGCTGAGATCGGATCCCGTTTGCCGGTAATGGGAGGTTATTACAAAGTTTTTTCCTATGCTTATCATCCTTCCATTGCCTTTGCTATCAACTGTATTATACTGGTAAGCAATGCGGCTTCGGGGGCCGCTGTAGCTTTGGTAGGAAGTGAGTATATCACCGGAGTTATATTACCACATGCAACCGACAAAGCGTATATTCAAACTATCCATATAACCATCGCCCTTGCTGCGATAGCAATTTTTTATGGTGTGAATATGCTTGGGCTTCGTTTAAGTGCCAAAACACAGACGGTGCTTACCATCATTAAAATTGGGCTGGTACTACTACTGATAACCCCATTATTTTTTGCATCAGGTAGTGATAATGGTGTGTCTTCCCTGATTTCTCCTTCCATTGATCCCGGTTTTAAAGAATATATCAAAGCTTTTGGTGTAGGCTTGGTGGCTGTTAGTTTTACTTACGGAGGCTACCAGCAGACCATCAACTTTGGGGCGGAAGTGGAAAAGCCCAACCGGAATATTCCAAGGGGAATTTTCATGGGTATTTTTATCATTATTACCCTTTACCTTACCATTAACTATGCTTATGTAGAGGTTATTGGTTTTGAAGAGCTGAAAACCAGCAAGAACATTGCAGCGATCATGGCTTCCAAAATTTTTGGAGTGCAGGCAGAGAGGGTTTTGTCTGTTTTGTTGTTTTTAAGTGTACTGGCTTATATCAATGTTTTACTCTTAAGTAATCCCCGGGTGATGGTGGCCATGAGTGAAGATAAAATACTGCCGGCTGCTTTTCAGCAACGAAACAGCCGGGGCGCCCTTACGCTGGCCCTGACCTTATTTGCCGTGATTGCAGCCCTGATTGTTTTCTGGGCCAAAGAATTTGATACCCTTTTAAGCTTTACTATTTTTCTTGATTGTTTCGGGATGGTGCTTTCTGCAGGCAGTATTTTTATTATCCGAAAAAGGACAGCTAATTTGAATGGCACCGGTATATACAGTATGAGATTTTATCCATTGCTGCCCCTTGTCTTTATAGCAGCCTACTCATTTGTAGCCATCAGCCTGCTTATTAATGAAACCAAATTATCACTAATTGGGCTGGGTGTACTAGCCGGCTTTATTCTTATTTATTTTGCCGTGAAGGCCTTACGACCCGGCCATCAACAAAATTCCTGATATGGATATTTCACAAATCATCAATGAACTGGGGGAAGACCGGGACCATTATTTCAACGCTATTGCCCCGCCCATTATACAGACCAGCAATTTTGCTTTCAAGAATGTAGCAGCTCTTTCAAAGGCATTTGAAGATGAAATGGGAGGGTACCTGTATAGCCGCGGTCTAAATCCGACTGTTGATATATTGCGCAAAAAACTGGCGGCTTTGGATGGGGCGGAAGATTGCCTGGTGTTTAACAACGGGGCTGCGGCCATCTTCGCCGGTATTTTTGCCAATATCAAATCAGGCGATCATATTGTTTCGGTAAAAGCGCCTTATACCTGGGTGCAGCGAATGTTTGATGTGATATTACCGCGGTTCAATGTAAGCGTTACTTATATTGACGGAACTTCTATCGCTAACTGGAAAAATGCAACCAAAGAAAATACAAGCTTTTATTATTTGGAATCTCCTAACAGCTGGGATTTTGCCATTCAACCAATCCGTGAAGTGGCAGAATTAGCAAGGTCAAAAGGCATTGTTACACTAATTGACAATAGCTATTGTACTCCGCTTTATCAAAAACCCATTGAAATGGGGATTGATATGGTGATGCAAACTGCCACCAAATATATCGGGGGGCACAGTGATACATTGGGAGGGGTACTTTGTGGTTCACATACCATGATGAAAAAAATATTCGACAGTGAATACCTGAATATCGGCAGCGGTATACAACCTTTCAACGCCTGGCTGATGATCCGTGGTCTTAGAACCCTACCGGCAAGAATTGAACGAATAACAAAATCTACCGCGACAGTTGTTTCATTCATGAAACAGCACCCGAAGGTGGAATCCCTCATTTTCCCGCTTGATGAAAGCTTTCCCCAGTTTGCACTCGCCAAAGATCAAATGAAAGGGGCCTGCGGCCTATTCACTTTTACACTTAAAACAGGTAAAAGAGATAGTATTGTACAATTTTGTGAGTCACTGAAACATATTATGATGGCTGTTAGCTGGGGCGGGCATGAAAGCCTGGTAATACCCAAATGTGCTGGCATTCCGATGGCCGAATTTGACACTTCCAACAGAGAGCACCGGTATATCCGTATGTATGTAGGATTAGAAGATCCGCAGTACCTTATTGCTGACCTGGAACAGGCACTCAACAGTATTTAAAAAACCATCTGTAAAAAATCATACAGAGGGCCCTATAATCATACTATTTTTGCAGCCTATGAAAAGGAGCCTTATGCTGGCCACTGCACTGGTGATATTTATCATGTCATCCGGCCAGGAAAAATGGGATATCAGAAGATGCGTTGAACATGCTATCAAAAACAATATTTCTGTCAGGCAAACTGATTTGCAAAGCCGTTTTTCTGCATTAACCTACCAGCAGAATAAATCATCCCAGTTGCCCACTCTCAATTTTGGAAGCAGCGCCGGTTACCGGCTTGGCCGTTCCGAAAATCCTACAACGGGTGTGCTGGAGGATAATAATTTTTTTAATCTTGGCATGCAATTGCAATCGCAGGTAACCATTTTCAACTGGTTTTCCCGCAAGAATACCATTGAGGCCAGCCGTTTGAGCTGGGAAGCAGATAAAGAACAGCTTAAAAAATCACAAGACGATATTGCCCTGAATGTGGCTGTGGCCTACCTGCAGATATTACTGGCAAAAGAACAAGTCAATATTGCGAAAGTACAGGTAGCACAAACTTCAACCCAACTGGAAACGACCAGGAAGAGAGTAGAAACAGGTGTTTTGCCCGAATTGAATGCCGCGGAGCTGGAAGCCCAGTTGGCAAGGGACAGTTCAAGTCTTGTATCAGCTGAGGCATCGGTACAGCAGTTTTTGTTGCAAATGAAAGCCCTGCTGAATTTAGATGCAGGAACAGTTTTTGATATTGAAACACCCCCGGTATCATTGATACCCATCGAACCACTGGCTGATCTACAACCCGATGCGGTTTATGCATTGGCAATTGGCACCATGCCTCAGCAAAAAGTAAACCTGTTGCGCATACAATCTGCACAGAAATCTGTTGCTGCTGCTAAAGCAGCTTTATATCCCACGATATCTGCTTTTGGAAGCTTAAGTACAAATGCCATTTCATTTAAGAAACCTATTTATGAACAAATACTGAACGGGTATGCACCAACAGGGGCCCGGGCTAATGCAGGTGGGGGAACATTTTACCCGGTTGAAGTTCCCGACTTTATAGACGGGAGTAATGTAGTTGGATATTTTAAGCCGGGCAGTTTTCCCCGGCAGTTTAGCAACAACTTTGGCCAGAGTATAGGCATTGGTTTGAATGTGCCCATATTTAATAGCCGTTCTTCCCGCACTGCCTGGGAGCGTTCAAAACTCACTGTTCAGCAATGGCAGTTGCAAAAAGAACAGGGTGACATGCAACTGAAGCAGGATATTTATAAAGCATATACTGATGCTACTGCTGCGATACAAAAATTTAATGCAGATAAGAAGGCAGTACAAACTGCTGAGAAGGCTTACGAATTTGCCAATAAAAGATATGCGCTGAATTTGTTGTCTACCTACGACCTGGTGAACAGCCAGAACAATGTGCTTCGGGCAAAGATCCAGGCCTTGTATTCGCAATTTGATTATGTCTTCAAAATGAAATTGCTGGAATTTTACCGGGGCCAGGGTTTAAAACTTTAAATCATTTCAGATCATGAATAAGAAATTAAAATGGACGTTGATAGTAGCAGGGGGTCTTGCAGTTGTTTTTGTTATTGCAAAAGCGGTGGGAGGCAGTGGCAGCAGTACGGAGAAAGTAGCTACTGAAAAGGCTGCTAAAAGAACAATTATTGAAACGGTGAATGCAAGCGGAAAAATCTATCCTGAAGTTGAAGTAAAGATCAGCCCGGATATTTCAGGGGAGGTGACGGAGCTGAATGTGGAAGAAGGAGACAGTGTGAAAAAAGGCCAGATACTGGCCCGTATTTATGCGGATATTTATGCATTGCAGAGAGATGAGGCTGCATCAAGGGTTAATCAATCAAGCGCCACCGTGGATAACAGCCAGGCTGCCCTGGAGTCATTAAGGGCTAATATGGAGCTGGCGCAACAAACTTTTGACCGCTATAAGAAATTGTATGATGATAAGGTGATTTCCAAAGCTGAACTGGAGCAATACGAAACTACGCTTCGTTCGGCCAAAGCCAATTACACAGCTGCACAACAAAATATCAAAAGCCTGAAAGCCGGGGTTCAAAGTACACAGGTTGGTCTAAACCGGGCCAACAAAGACCTGAGCAGGACTGTACTTACGGCGCCAATGGACGGTGTTATTTCTTCACTCAAGATCAAAAAAGGAGAAAGGGTGGCCGGTAACAGTTTTAATATTGGTACAGAGATGATGACGGTTGCAGATATGGCTGTTCTGGAAGTAAGGGTAGATGTGGGAGAGAATGATATTGTAAAAATAAATATCGGCGACTCAGCAGATGTGGAAGTGGATGCCTACAATAACCGAAAGTTCAAAGGTGTGGTGACTAAAATTGCCAGCAGTACCAAGACATCGGCTGCTTCGCTTACGTCAAATGATGTTACTAATTATGAAGTACGTATTCGATTGGATAAGTCCTCATACCAGGACCTGGCGGGTAAAACATTTCCTTTCCGGCCCGGTATGAATGCCAGTGCTGATATTAAAACCAAAAGAGTTGATAATGTACTGGCTGTTCCCATCGGGGCTGTAGGGGCCAGGGTGAAGGGCAGCGATAAGAGCATGGCCGATAAACAGAAAGAGGAGAAAGAAAAACAGGGAGCTGATGCAGATGTGACCGTAGAAGCCGGCGGTGGCGATGAACTCGAGGAAGTAGTATTTGTATTACAAAAAGACGGAACAGTGAAGAAAGCAGTGGTAAAAACAGGTATACAGGATATCAATTATATTGAAATACTCAGCGGATTAAATGCCGGTGATGAAGTGGTGTCTGCACCTTATAATGCGATCAGCAAGACACTGAAAGACGGAGCCAAGGTGAAAGTGGTGGAGAAGGAAAAACTATTTGAGAAATAAGAGAGCTTCGGTTATAGTAAAGTGAATGAAACAAGGAGTGGCTTCCGGTAATTTCAAAATATTTGCCCGGTAGTCTTAAATCAGATAACTGTTACCTTTATCCCACTAATCCTGATTAATCCATGAATCATGGTTCTGCGTTTGGTATAATAGGCAACGGCAGCTGGGCTACGGCACTGGCCAAGATTCTAACTGATAACCGTCATCCTATAAACTGGTGGATACGGAATACCGAATCAATAACCTATTTCAAGAAGCATCATCACAATCCCCATTACCTGCGTACAGCGGGGTTTGATATCTCCTTGCTGAATATGTCTGCCTCTGTAAAAGAAGTAGTGAGCCAGTCCAATGTGATAGTTGTGGCGGTTCCTTCTGCTTATGCAGAAGATGCACTGAAAAATTTATCAACTGCCGACTGGGCCGGGAAAAAGGTGATCTCTGCTATTAAGGGCCTCTTGCCCGACCGGAATATTCTTTTGAATTACTACCTGCAAGAGAAATTTGGTGTGCCGCTTGA
The DNA here is from genome assembly GCA_002352145.1 of Chitinophagaceae bacterium UBA2789. Lineage (GTDB taxonomy): Bacteria > Bacteroidota > Bacteroidia > Chitinophagales > Chitinophagaceae > JJ008. The sequence goes on along the minus strand of DEHX01000005.1, from coordinate 15,643 downwards.
GAATTATTTTGCCGTGCTGGGGCCTTGCCATGCGGAAGAAGTGGCAGCTGAAAAATTATCTTACCTCACCTTTTCCGGAGTCGATACTAATACAGCTTCAGAACTGGCCGCACATTTTACTACATCTTATATCAATACAATCGTCAATCATGACATTTTAGGAGTACAATATGCAGCTGTGTTAAAAAACATTTATGCCCTGGGTGCTGGTATTGCGCATGGGTTGGATTATGGTGATAATTTCCTGAGTGTTTATATCGCCAATGCAGCTGATGAAATGGCAGGGTTTCTAAAGCAATTTGGCGCTGAACATATAACCGTTGGTGAACATGAAGGAGAAGACCCGGTCACCCATCGTAAAACACCTAATTATGCAGCTTCTGTTTATTTGGGTGATCTGCTGGTAACCTGTTATTCATTGTACAGCCGCAACCGCACTTTTGGTAATATGATCGGCAAAGGATATTCCGTTCAATCAGCACAGCTAGAGATGAATATGGTGGCGGAAGGTCATAATGCGGCCCGTTGTATCTATAATATCAATCAGGAAGTGAATGCAGCAATACCCATTGCGGAAACGATTTACCAGATTTTATGGGAAAATGTTAAACCGTCTGATGGGTTTAAACGCATAGAACAGACGCTTGTCTGAGGGGTAAAACAGACCCTATGCCACTCTCGTACCATGGATTTGCGCCTTCGGCTATTTTGATAATGGTTCTTTGCCTCGTTATTAGACAAGTGTACCTCTATGGCCGGCAACGTTCAGTAAAACGATAATATTTTAAACTCATGTTTTGGTTCAAAGAGTAAAATTTTATCTTCATAGTTCCTAAAAGGTATACGATGATCCAGTTTTTCCAGGTTGTATTTTTAATTGCTGCAGTGATAATGATTGTTTTAAATGTGCAGACATTTAATTTATGGCAAGAGAGCAGAAAGGAAGGCGCCACCAAACCATACCCGATGAAGTGGTTCAATTTTATCATTACCTCTCTTGTGGCCGTTGGCTGTGTACTGAACATTATTGTGGCATGGATCAAAAAAGGTTAAATAAGCCAATTTTTTTTGCCGTATAAGCACTGAAACGGAGAGATTTTAAGTACCTCTTTTTTTAGTAGTAAATTCTCTCCGGCTTAAAAAATAGTTCAGAAAAATAAAGCTGCTGCAATACCGTCAGCCAGTAATTTCCCTTCCCGTGTTAAGATAAGGTGATGGTTTTCCTGTTTTATTAAAGCGGCTTCAAGATATCGTTTACTTTTTTGAAGTATACTATCTGCTTCAACCTTGTTGAGTTTGTTTACATCAATGCCTTCTGATGTGCGCAAGGCTGTCATGATATACTCATTCAGTTGCTGCGTTGAGGTCAGCTGTTCTTTTTCAAACGGGACTTTTCCGGCCTGGACAGATTCGATATATAAATTGTTATTGGCAATATTCCATTGCCTGGTTGTTCCGTTAAATGAATGTGCCGAAGGACCAATACCTAAATAGTGTTTGCCGCTCCAGTAAGAAGAGTTATGCCTGCTTCGCCAGCCGGGCAGGGCAAAGTTGGATATTTCGTAATGTTCATACCCCGCTTTTTCCATCCATTCCATCAGCAGGAGAAACTGCTCTGATTGTTTATCCGGATTCACCTCTTCTTTCTTTTTTTGCCGTATCAGTTTATCCAATGGCGTTTTTGGTTCCACTGTTAAGGCATAGCAGGAGAGGTGCGGTATATTTAACTCAATAGCAGTTTCCACATTTTGTTTCCATTTTTCATTGGTTAATCCCGGTGTGCCGTAAATCAGGTCAATAGTGATGTTGTCAAAATGCTTTTTCGCCAGCCTTAAGCTCTCTTTTGCCTGTTGCGCATTGTGTGCCCTGTTCATCCATTGAAGGTCTTCTTCAAAAAAACTTTGTATGCCGATACTCAAGCGATTGATGCCGGCTTCTTTCCAGGCAATTATTTTTTCCTCAGTAATATCATCTGGATTTGTTTCCAGTGTTACCTCAGGGTTGGCAGTGACTTCGAAATATCGCCTCACCTGGTTTAAAATCAATACCACCTCTTCACTATTCAATAGGGAAGGTGTACCTCCGCCAAAATAAATTGTTTCAACCTTTTCATTTTGCAGGTAATCTTTTTGCAGGCTTATTTCATTTGCCAATGCTTTTACCAGGTCATCTTTATAATAAAGCGATGTAGTGAAATGAAAATTGCAGTAATGGCATTTTTTGCGGCAAAAGGGAATATGGATATAGATGCCTGCCAAAGCAGTTTGTTATTAATTGAATAATTTAGTGACTTATAAAATATCCGGGCGAAAAGCCAGATGCTAAAAACAAGACTGCAAATATCGGTGTTCATCCTGCTTCTGGCGGCCAATTCCCTCTTTGGACAAAACAAATACCAGTTGATATACAAGGGAGCTGATAGTTTATCGGCTGCTACAATACCTAAGCTAGGACTGACCAGCCATTTCCCATCTCCCATGAACAGCACTGAGTATGTATATAATCTTGTTGCTTTATTGCAGGCCAAAGGGTATGTAAGCGCTTCGATAGACAACCTGCAAACAAAGGGGGATACTACTTTTATACTGCTATATACCGGCAATCTTTATCGCTGGGCACATTTATCAGCCAGCGGTGTTGATGAAAAGTTGTTGGATGCGGTGGGCTGGAGACCTAAGATGTTTGATAATAAGCCGATGGATTTTTCGCAGGTAAAAACCTGGCAGGAACGTTTCCTGAGCCAGCTTGAAAATACCGGTTATCCTTTTGCCAAAGTATACTTAGACAGTTTTCAACTGGATGAAGATAAAGTGACCGCATTGCTTAAAGTGAACAAGGGCCCTTTGTATAAGATTGACAGCCTCCGGGTGTATGGCAATGCAAAGATCTCGAACAATTACCTGCAACGATACCTTGATATTCCCAATGGCAGTATATACAGCAAGGAAAAACTGCTGCGCATCAATAAAAAGATCCGTGAACTCACCTATGTGGAGGAAGAGAAACCGTCGGATCTTACGATGCTGGGTACCGGCTCGGTATTAAATATGTACCTTAAACAAAAGAAGAGCAGCCAGGTTAATATTCTCATTGGTTTTTTGCCCAACAATGACCAACTGGCATCCAAAAAAATGCTCATTACCGGTGAGGGAAACCTGAACCTGAAAAACGCATTAGGCTCCGGTGAAACCATCGGATTGAATTTCCAGGCTTTACAGGTGGAATCACAACGATTGAATTTCTTGTACCAGCATCCCTACTTATTCCGTTCTCCTTTCGGGCTTGATTTTGCCTTTGATATGTTTCGTAAGGACAGCTCTTTTGTGAATGTAAACTTCCAGATCGGTGCACAATATGTATTAAGCACTAACCAGGCGGGCAAGGTTTTCTTTCAGCGATCTTCTACTATTCTAAACCAGGGCGGGGTAAACGGGCCGCAGGTGATACAAACCCGGCGATTACCGGCTGCAGCGGATGTAAGTTCTATGGCGGCAGGTGTAGATTATGAGTTCAATAATACTGATTACCGGTTCAACCCGAGAAAAGGAAATGATATCAGGGTTATCACTTCTGTGGGTACCAAGAAGATCAAAAAAAATAATGAAATACTGGACCTGAAAGATCCCGGCGACCCCAGCTTTGATTTTGACCGTTTGTATGATACAGTAAAACTGAAAACCTACCAGTTTCGCCTTCGGTTAGCAGCGGCTAGATATTTTCCATTGGGCAACCAGCGCAGCACAGTAAAAACAGCGTTAAACGGGGGCTTTTTTCAAAGCGGCAATATTTTCCGCAATGAATTGTTCCAGATCGGCGGTTATAAACTGTTGCGGGGTTTTGATGAAGAGAGCCAGTACCTGTCGCAGTTTGCCGTGGCCACAGTGGAATACCGGTATTTGGTGGGCCAAAATTCCTTCTTCTTTGTGCTGGCAGATGGCGGCTGGGGCCGGGATGCCAGCAGGGGGCAGCAGTTGAATTATACTTATTTCGGTACCGGCCTGGGTTTGGCTTTTGAAACTAAGGCTGGCATTTTTAACCTGGCATGGGCGATTGGTAAACGAAATGATACAGAATTCAACCTGCGCCAATCGAAAATTCATTTTGGGTTTGTGAACTATTTCTAAAAGAACAACTGATTAGTTGCTTACTTCAATATTTTTGCGCCACAACTTCACTGATTGAACCGGCTCATCATTTTGTTTTGTTGTTTTTTATCTTTTACAGCAGTTGCTCAATTGCCTGCGGATACCGCTTTTTTAACGCCACCTCCGGATTCATTACTGCAAACTGACAGCACCGCCACCACGGATACTATTGCTTTATCTGTTACCAAGGCGGATTCTGTTTCCTCAAAGCCCAAAAACGATTCTGCATGGGTTATTAGTTCTGACATTATCAATAACCCGGCAAAGCTTACTAAACTGATACTTGATCAACATCCTTATTTTGATTTTAAAACAAAAGCGGCATCGCCCCCCGTGTCAGAAAAAAGGGTAGTGGAAGGCAAGGAACTCTTGTTTTACCTGTTAGTGTTTCTGCTAATAGTATTTGCCGTACTACGACAGTTATTTCCCAAATACTTCAGTGACTTGTTCCGGCTCTTCTTCCGGACTACCCTGAAGCAACGCCAGATCAGGGAGCAGTTGATGCAAACCCCATTGCCCTCCTTAATGCTGAATGGTTTCTTTGTAATCAGCGCCGGTTTGTACATTAGTTTTTTATTACAGCATTTTGCTGTTAGCCCAGTAGAAGATTTCTGGCTCATCTTTTTTTATGCATCCATCGGTCTGTCGGTTGCTTATTTTGTCAAGTTTATCGGGCTAAAGGTTTCGGGCTGGTTGTTTAATAGGAGTGAGGCAGCTGATTCTTATATTTTCATTGTTTTTATTATCAACAAGATGATCGGAATACTGCTGCTGCCTTTTTTAGTTATCCTGGCATTCGCTGTGGGGAATGTGTATACGGTGGGGCTCACACTCTCGTGGTGCCTCCTGGGCGGACTGTTGGTTTACAGGCTCCTCTTATCGTTTGGAGCAGTCCGTAATCAGGTCAGGGTCAACCTTTTTCATTTTTTTCTTTATCTCTGTGCTTTTGAGATTGCCCCTCTTTTACTGGTTTACAAGGGCTTGCTATTGTATTTCAGTATAACTACTTAACTTTGCAGCCAACTTTAGCCGAACCGAAAATGACTAAAACAGGGGTTAATAAGGCCGATGTGCAGGCCAAAGCGATCAAAAAAATCCTGATTACCCAACCGAGACCCGACAGTGAAAAGTCGCCGTACTTTGAATTGGGCCGGAAGTATAATGTGGAGCTGGATTTTTATCCTTTTATTAAACTGGAAGGTATACCTGCCCGTGATTTCCGCAAGCAAAAAATCGAAATACAGAACTATACCGGTATCATTTTCACCAGCCGCAATGCTATTGATCATTTCTTCCGGATGTGTGAGGAAATGAAGGTCAATATATCGCAGGACACCAAGTACTTCTGTATCACTGAGGCCGTAGCCCTTTACCTGCAAAAGTTCATTCTTTACCGCAAGAGAAAAGTATTTTACGGTGCAGATGGCACCAATAAAAGTATGTTTGATGTCATCAACAAGCACAAGGCTAATGAGAAGTTCCTGTATGTATGTTCAGAAAATCAGCAGGATAATGAGATTGTCAACTGGCTAAAGGCAAATAATTGTGAATTTACCCTCGCTTTCATGTACCGCAGTGTGAGCAGCGATGTAAAGGAGATATTGCAGAAGAATGAATATGATGTTATCTGTTTCTTTACTCCCAGTGGTGTAAAAAGTTTATTTGATAATATTCCAAAATACAAACAAAACGGTACTGTTATTGGCGCTTTTGGCAATAATACATCCAAAGCCATTGAAGATGCCGGGCTGAAGCTGGAAATAAAAGCTCCACAACCACAAACCCCCAGCATGGTAGCGGCTTTGGAGCAATTCCTGGCGGCAACTGCCAAAAAGAAATAATTCTACAAAAGAGCTGATACAAAAAAGAGTACTTTGACAGTACTCTTTTTTACATTTTGCCACTAACTAGTGCGACATTTACTTTCTTTTTTATTATGGCAAAACATACAAATCAGCTGGTCAATGAGTCAAGCCCATACCTGTTGCAACATGCCCACAACCCGGTGAACTGGTACCCTTGGGGAGATGAGGCTTTGCAAAAAGCCAAAGAAGAGAATAAGCCGATACTGGTAAGCATTGGTTATGCAGCTTGCCACTGGTGCCATGTGATGGAACGGGAGAGTTTTGAAGATGAGTCCACTGCTGCCATCATGAACGAACATTTTATCAATATTAAAATAGACAGGGAAGAACGTCCGGACCTGGATCATATTTATATGGATGCGGTGCAGGCGATGACAGGAAGCGGGGGCTGGCCTTTAAATGTTTTTTTGACTCCCGATGCCAAACCTTTTTACGGAGGAACCTATTTTCCCCTCCAAAGGGCTTTTAACCGTCCCTCCTGGCAGGAAACTTTGTACAGGGTAATACAGGCATTCCGTGAGAGGAGACATGAAATAGATGCACAGGCTGAAAACCTTACCGAGCACTTAACCCAATCCAACGCTTTTGGTTTAAAGAAAATAAATGAGGATGAATTATTCTCATTGGAAAATATCCATATCGTCTTTCAAAACATCATGAAAAGTGCTGACAGGCTATGGGGAGGTTTTGGTAAGGCGCCCAAGTTTCCACAAACATTTTCTATACAGTTCCTGCTGCGCTATCATTATCATACAGGTAATAAAGAAGCCCTGACCCAGGCGTTACTCAGTCTTGATAAAATGATTGATGGAGGTATTTATGATCAGTTGGGAGGAGGCTTTGCCCGTTACTCCACCGATACAGAGTGGCTGGCCCCTCATTTTGAAAAAATGCTGTATGATAATGCCCTGCTGGTATCGGTATTATGTGAGGCTTTTCAAGTAACTGGTAAAAAGCGTTACAGGGAAGTGATTGATGAGACTTTGGAATTTGTACAGCGGGAATTGCTTCATTCATCAGGTGGGTTCTATTCTGCACTTGATGCAGATAGCGAAGGAGTGGAAGGTAAATTCTACACCTGGTCAAAAGATGAAATAGAACAATTGTTGGGAAATGATACAACATTGTTCTGTGATTATTATGATGTGTCAGCAGGGGGTAACTGGGAGCATACCAATATTCTGTGGGTACGAAAATCAATGATAAATTTTGCAGCCAATAATGGAATTCCTGAAGAAGAACTGAATAAGGTTTTGCATCGTTGCAGAGAGAAACTGATGCAGGCAAGGAGCAANNACTGCCTGCAGCAAAGCCTATGCTGCTACCGGCGCAGAGAACTACCGGAAACTGGCGATTGAAAACATGAACTTTTTGCTTCAATATTTTGCTGTGAATGGTACTGAAGAATTTCATCATACCTGGAAAAACAACACAGCGAGGTACCCGGCATTTCTGGATGATTATGCGTTTTTGATTGAGGCATTAATGCATTTACAGGAGGTGACAGGAGATACAGAATGGATAAAGAAAGCTAAATTAATAACAGAGCATGTAATGGGTCATTTCAGTGAAGCTGAAACAGGGTTTTTCTATTACACAAAAACAGGACAAAAGGATGTAATTGTTAGAAAAAAGGAAGTATACGATGGAGCCGTTCCTTCCGGCAATTCGGTGATGGCTAAAAATCTCTGGCAGCTTTCCATCCTTTTTGATAAGCCTGAATGGCGGCAACGAAGCATAGATATGACAGCTTCTTTGGGAAATGCGATCGTTCGTTATCCTACTTCTTTTGGTAATTGGGCAGGGCTATTAATGGAATTTGTGACCGGAACTAATGAAATTGCTATTGTTGGGGAAGAGGCCGGGCAATTGTGCAGCCAGGTATTGCAAGCTTATATTCCTCAGCGGGTTATCATGTCATCTTCTTTAGTTGATAAGGACTATCCATTGTTAGCCGGAAAACCTGCCGGTGATAAAACTTCTATTTATCTCTGTCGTAGTTACACCTGTCAGCGTCCCGTATTTTCCGTAAATGAGCTTATGTTGCTGATAGACAAGAACAAAAACCGGCAATAATTTTTTTGTTAATACAATAAATCAAGGTCAGATACCGTTAGAAAATTTACCCCGTAAAAGACGCTTTGTATTGAAAAAAATAAATTTTAACGTTGTGTCAGAAAACAGGTCAAAACATTATATTTGCCCAATACCCCTTAAGTGTATGAAAATGAAAAACCTTTACTACGCCCTGTACGCAGCCGCATGCATGACTATGCTGGCCAGTTGCGGTATCCTGGGAAAGAAGAATGGAAAAGGAAAAGGCGGAAGCCTGCCGAATGATGGCCAGGTGCATGGTGTTGCCCCGGGTAACAAATACAGCCTTCCCAAACCCCCGGGAATGGTGTATGTGCCCCAGGGTACGTTCCATATGGGTCCCAGTGATGAGGATCCTGCATATGCCTTTAGTGCCCGTAACCGTTCTGTATCTATCAGCGGCTTCTGGATGGATGCCACTGAAATTACCAACAATGAATATCGCCAGTTTGTCCAGTGGGTTCGTGACTCAGTGGTAGCCCGTAAAATGGGTTATGTGAAAGCCGGTGCTGATGGTAATGAGTATGTAGACTGGAAGAAAATGCAAACCATGAAGTGGAGCGATCCGAAGGTGATGGAGCAGCTCAGCAGTACTGATATTATCCTTCCCCCGGATGACAGGATTTTTGGTAAAAAAGAAATTGACCCTTCAAAAATTATTTATCACTCTGAAGTGTTTGATCTGAAAGAGGCTGCCAAAAGAGAAAACGCCGGCAAGCCCCGTTCAAAGTTCATTGTAAAGAAAGATACTCCTATCTATCCCGACACCCTTTGCTGGATTCGTGATTTCTCTTATTCTTATAACGAGCCGATGACCAAGCGTTATTTTTCGCATCCGGCCTTTGGCAATTATCCTGTGGTAGGTGTAAGCTGGAAGCAGGCTACCGCTTTCTGTGAGTGGAGAACACATTTGCTTAATTCATACCTTGACTCTAAGAAAAGAACCCAGGAATCAGATTTCCGCCTGCCGACTGAGGCACAATGGGAGTATGCAGCCCGTGGCGGACGTTCGCAGTCCATGTTCCCGTGGGGTAACTATTACCTGCGTAATAAGAAGGGATGTTTGATGGCTAACTTTAAGCCCGGCCGTGGTAACTACCCTGAAGATGGCGGATTCTATACTGTTCGTGCCGATGCATATTGGCCCAATGATTATGGCCTGTATTGTATGTCAGGTAATGTAGCAGAGTGGACTTCTTCTATTTATTACGAAGGTCGTAATAACTTCCAGCATGATATGAACCCCGATGTTCGCTGGAATGCCAAAGATGATGATCCTCCCCTGATGAAGCGTAAGATCATCCGCGGCGGCAGCTGGAAAGATGTGGGCTATTACCTGCAAACAGGTACCAGCACATACGAGTACCAGGATACAACCAAATCTTATATCGGCTTCCGTTGTGTTATTGACTTACCGGCAGCTCCTGCAAAAGGCCGCAAAAAATAATTTGTACAGCTATTAACAATAAAATTCTTGAGAGGGCAGTTTACATATCTGTCCTCTCTTCTTTGTCACTTCAAACTTTCAACTTAAAACCACTTTAAAAAATCCAATTTATGGCAGCAGCAATTCCATCTAAGGTTAGCAAATGGGTAGACGTAGGCGTATCATTCGGTGCCTCCATCGTAATTCTAGGTGCCCTGTTTAAAATTGTACACCACCCGTTGGCTGATACGTTTTTGTGGTTCGGTCTGGTAACCGAAGCCGTCATCTTTGCTATTTACGGTATCTTATACGCTATATATCCTCCTATTAAGGATGCGACACATGACGAAGAGCAATTTTCTGTTGCCGGTGCCAAATCCAGGGCTGCCTTTGGTGCCATGGATAAAATGCTGGCTGAAGCAGACATCACTCCTGACACTATGAGACGCCTGGGTGATGGTTTCAAGCAATTGAACACCACCGTTTCAGGTATGAATAATATTGGTGATACGATTGCTGCTACTACAGAATTCACTGCTAAAACAAGAGAAGTAACTGGTCAGCTTGATAAAGTAAAAGATGCCTATACAACTGCTGCTTCATCCGTGGGGGCATTTAATACCGCTACTGAAGGTGCAAAGGTGTTTCATGAGCAGATACAAGTGCTTACTAAGAACCTTTCTTCTTTGAATACCATTTATGAACTGGAGTTGCAGGAAAGTAACAACCACCTGAAAGCCCTGAATGCATTCTATGGTAAACTTTCTGAAACGTCTTCTGCCATGCTTAACAGCGCTGAGGATGCCAAGAGAGTGCAGGAGCAGATCGGTAACCTTGCTACTAACCTGGGCCGCCTGAATAATATCTATGGTAACATGCTTACTGCTATGCAGGGTCGCAACTAAGGAGCTGTAACTAAAGAAGATTTAAAAGAGTCATCATTCATAATCCAATTTAAACCTAAATAGTCATGGCTTTACCTAAAGAGCCCCGGCAGAAGATGATCAATATTATGTACCTGGTGCTGACAGCCCTGTTGGCACTCAACGTATCATCTGAGATCCTCAATGCCTTTAAAACTGTTAACCGCAGTTTGGAAAGCACCAATACAACTGTAAATAAATCAACAGAGACAATCATTAACTCTTTGAAAGAAAAAGCAACAAAGGCTGAGACAGCAGAACGGGCAAATTATTGGTTGCCCAAGGCTGAAAAAGTTGTTGAGTTTTCTAAAAAGGTATATGACTTTATAGCTACATTAAAAGGAAAGATCCTGACCGAAGCAGGAGGAAGTACTACAGATCCAAACAAATCATTCAAAGAAGATAATTTGGATGTTGTAACCCGGATAATGATTAAAGAAGGCAAGGGAAATGAGCTAAAAAAGTTACTGGAAGATTATACAAAGAATATCAAAGGCATAGATCCCAAGATTGACAGTGCTTTCACAAATGCATTCGTTGATTTATCCAATCCTCCGGGCCGTGATGGCAAGACAAAAGCATGGGACATTGCTTATTTCAATATGGTACCAACTGTAGCTGGTTTAACCATTCTCAGTAAGTTCCAGAATGATATTAAAACTGCTGAGAATAAAGTAGTTGCCTTCTGTCATAACGAAGTGGGAAGTGTAGAAGTAATTTTCGACTCCTATGCTGCCATTGTTGGCCAGAACTCCAATTACCTCATGCCCGGCCAGGAGCTTGAAATAAAAGCCGGTGTCGGAGCGTTTAGTAAGGCAGCGAAACCTACGATCAGCATTGGAGGTACGGTAGTACCTATTGGCGAAGAAGGATTTGCCTTGTATAAAACACAGGCAGGTGGTGTGGGTAGCCGGAGCGTACCGGTTAAGATTACTTATTTTAACCAGACAACCGGTAAAGAAGAAGTAAAAGAAGTAAATGTTGAGTACACGGTAGGTTCAGCCAATGCATCCATAGCATTGGACAAAATGAATGTTCTTTATATAGGTGTTGATAATCCTGTTTCTATTTCTGCCAGTGGTGGTGGCGATGACAAAGTTCAGGCTACCATTTCCGGTGGTGGCGGATCCTTAAACAGGGTTGGTAACGGAAAATATGTGGCAAGGGTAACCCAGCAAAGTGATGATTGCAAAATCACAGTAACGGTTGATGGTAAAGTAATGGGTGTAGCGCAGTTCCGTGTTCGTCAGATACCCGGTGCCGTAGCAACAGTAGGTGGTTTTCAAAGTGGTGAAAATATACCTGCCGGAACCTTCAGGGCACAGGGTGGTGTGGCTGCATGGATTAAAGACTTTCCGTTTGACCTGAAATACACGGTGACCCAGTTTACGATCAGTACCGACAGTGATGACGGAGATATTGTGGAAGCTGTATGTACTGGTAACGCATTCAGCCCTAAGGCCCAGCAGATTATCAGGGATCAGGTTAAAGCGGGTAAAACTGTCTATATTGATAATATTCGTGTGTTGGGTGAAGACGGTCAAAATAAGAAAGTGCCGTCGTTGGTTTATTACATCAAGTAAATGAGATAATACATGAAAAACAATCTTATTAAAGCAACTGTGTGCCTGGTTTTGGTAGCCGGATTGTATGCTGATGCTGATGCGCAGCGTCAGCCGAGAAGGAGAACGAATAATCCTGCCAATAACCAGGGGAATAACCCGCAGGGTAATGAGCAGCAGAATAATAATAATACTGCTCCTCCAACATATAATCCTGCTGTAAGTGTTCCCATCACCTACGATACTTCCGGTGCTGCTACAGGTGCTCCCAAGCCTTCCTTACGAAATGATAATGCATTTGATAAGGGGAGTTTGACAGCCCGCACACCCTTGCCCTATGAGCATCTTCGCTGGGATGATGCCCTTTTTGCAGAAAAAGTTTGGCGAGAGCTGGATTTGAGAGAAAAAATGAACCAGACTTTCCGTTACCAGGCTCAGGATGATAATGGTAGCCAGATTTTCCTGGATATTCTGCTGAAAGCAGTTAAAAAGGGTGATGTAACTGCTTGGACCGATGACAGGTTCACTACTCCGCTTTCAATGGATGAATTGAATCAAAAAGTGGCCGGTGGTTATGATACTGCTGACAGGGTGGATATCAACGACCCCAGTAAGATTGTTGCAAGGGTTGTTACTTTAAAGACTTTCGATCCCAATAGTGTTGTCAAACTAAGGATAAAGGAAGAGTGGGTATTTGACCGTGAATCAAGCCGCATGTTTTGCCGTATTTTAGGGATAGCCCCTGTTCAGACTGTTTTTGCTGAAAATGGTAAGGAAAGAGGTCAGACAGTTATGTTCTGGATCTACTATCCCGATCTGAGGGCAACTTTGGCTAAATACGAGGTTTACAATCCTAAAAACATGGGTCAAAGCCGGATGACCTGGGAAGAGCTTTTTGAAAGCCGTATGTTCAGTAGTTATATACTGAAATCAACGATGGACAACGCTGCCAATAAAAATATCAGGCAGTATATTAAAGACCCTATCCTGGCACTGCTNNGACTAAAAAAACTTTCAAAAATCGTAAAAGTCCTATAGGATAATTGGATAATTGTTGTATTTTCGTTTCGGTTTTTCATAGGATATTGGATTTTAAAAACGGGGCTGAATTTCTATTCTGGCCCCATTTTTTTTGCCCTTCCCTGCCTACAAGGTGTCATATCTTCTCCATCCTATTAGGTGTCTCTTTGTTTGGTAAAATGCCTGGAAATAACATCTGCCTTCACCTTACCCACTAATTTTTCTAATTTCTCTGTGCTGGCTTCTTTAATTTTTTTCACTGATTTGAACTCTTTCAGCAATAAATCGGTCGTGGCTTTGCCAATACCCTTTATTTCTTCCAGTTCATTTTTAAAAGTGCCTTTGCTTCTTTTCTGACGGTGAAAAGAAATACCGAAACGGTGTACTTCATCACGAATGCGACGGATAAATTTGAGGCTTTCGTTGTTATACGGCAGTTTCAGGGATTCCTTATCGCCCGCAAAAAAGATCTCCTCTACATTCTTTGCCAGGCCCAAGAAAGTGATAGAACTGGTCAGCCCTAATTCATTGGCTGCTTCCAGTGCAGCACCCAACTGACCCTTACCTCCATCAATGATAACCAACTGCGGGAAAGGCTGGTTTTCTTCTTTTAGTCTTTTGTACCTTCTGTATACCGCTTCCTTCATGGTGGCAAAATCATTAATGCCTTCCACTGTTTTTACATTGAAGTGGCGATAGTCCTTTTTGCTTGGTTCACCGTATTTGAAACAAACCATCGCAGATACCGGATAGCTGCCCTGAAAGTTTGAGTTATCAAAGCATTCAATATGTACTGGTAAATCCTGTAATTGGAGATTGGCCTGCAATTGTTCTAACAGGGGCATTTTTTCTTTTCCTTTTACATTTAGCTGAAGCCTTTCTTTATTCTTTATTTCCTCAATAAAATGATTTACATTTTTTTCGGAAAGCTCAAGTAATTTTTTTCTGTCACCACCTTTAGGTACGGTTACAGTGGTGTTTTGCTGAGGATAATCAATAGGAAAAGGTACGACTATCTCCGTTGCATCACTATTGAAAGTGGTTCTGACCCGGGCAATAGCATACAACAGAATTTCTTCCGGTGTTTCATCCAAATGCGTTTCAACTTTGCCTGTATGTGTCTGGATGATACTGCCGTTTCGAACCATCAGGTAATTAAAACAGGCGATGTCTTTTTGCTGCTTGTCGGACAGGCTTACTTTTTGAATGGTAAAGACATCAACGTTGCCGGTCCGGGTGTTAGCCACTACTGAACGGGATTGGTAGTTTTCCAGAAATTCAATTTTCTTTTTTACTAAAGCTGCTTTCTCAAATTCAAGACCTTCGGCCAATGTCTTCATTTCATTTTTATAGTGCTTTATTACAGGGGAAAGATTACCCCGCAACAGGTTCTTTAACTGGGCAAGGCCTTCCTGGTAATTGGCCGGCGTTTGAAAACCTTCACAGGGGCCTTTGCAATTTCCAAGATGATACTCGAGGCAAACTTTGAATTTACCTTTTCTGATATTATTCTCAGACAGGTTTAGGGAGCAGGTTCTTAGTTGAATGGTTTGTTTTATAAACTCCAGCAGTTCTCTAACTTTTTTTACAGAGGTGTATGGCCCCAGGTATTCTGATCCATCATCCAATTTTTTCCTGGTAAGAAATACCCGGGGGAAGGGTTCTTTTTTTATTACAAGGAAGGGATAGGTCTTATCATCTTTCAGGTTGATGTTAAATCGGGGCTGAAATTCTTTAATCAGGCTGTTTTCCAGTAAAAAAGCATCCTGCTCTGAGTTCACGATGGTATATTCAATCCTAGCAATCCGCTTTACTAACTCATGCGTTTTGTAGGTGGTGAATGTTTTATTGAAGTAAGAACTTACCCTTTTTCTCAGGTGCTTTGCTTTGCCGACATACAGTAATTCTCCTGAAGAATCATAGTATTTATAGATCCCCGGTTCTTTCGGTATAGTAGGAGCGATATGTTCAAATTCCTGCTGTGTCATTCTTCTTTAGGCTCATTCCAGCTTACTTTCAGTATAGTTATTTTTTCAGGCGTTCCCGGTTTTTGCAGTGTTGTTACCACCTGGAAGCTCTTATCCATTTGCCAGAGCATTTTTTTTTGAAAGAAGCTATCCCTGTTGTTGATCTCCCTTAGTACAATGACATTGCTTACTTTATCTCCGGCTGCTTCGCTTGGGGTAACCAGTAATTCCTGTTTTTTTACCTCTTCCTTATCCGGGTTTAGCGGGGTATAGGTGATTACAACCCTATTGAGTGATTCATCATACCGTGCCTGTTCTTCCTTGTACTTTTTTGCTACTTTGGGATCAGACAGATCGGGTATATCCAAAAAATCTTTAGCCACAGTGACAAACTCTTCCCTGGGGATATAGATGGTATCCGGAGGCAAACTATCAACCGTTGTTATTTTAATAATCGGGTATAACGAAGTGTCCACATGTTCTACTTGTTTTTTGATCAGGGAGACAACTGAAACATATTTCTTGTCAGGTTCTTTTTCTTTTGGGTTACAACCTGCAACTAGATAGCTAATTGCCAGCAGAAGTAGTGACCTGTATTTCATCTTTCAAAATTAACTGAAACAGCATTTATGAGATGATCA
>DEHX01000128.1 GCA_002352145.1 Chitinophagaceae bacterium UBA2789 | reverse complement strand
CACAGAGATGTTTGTCTCAGCCCTTATAAAAAGATTGGTGTGTCTATACAGGCACACCAACGCTATGGCTATAATGCAGTACTCGATTTCAGTTATTAATAGTCATATTTGACCAACTCACCGAGTTTATTAAAAAATAAAAACTCTGAACCTGCATCAGTTCCTGCTTTGATCCGGAATATTTCATCCAGTTTTCCGGGCAGATCAATCTTGATAACATCCCCAATATTTATCCCGGGTCTTTTCTTAAATACAGAATCAAGCGTAATTCGGGGTATCTCATTTCTCGTTATAGGTGTACGGGTATCTCTCCTGTCACCGTTGGCATGATAAACGGCTGTTGACAGAAAAATGCCATTAGCAAAGGTTGCAGTCCAGTCACCACGGCATTTTGTCCACCTTACGTTTATTGCATTGGGATAATCTCTCTTAAAATTTGACCGTACTTTGGCAGGCTGATTTTTTGAAGGTTTTCCGCAATCACTGGTTCCGGCTACACCATCCCAAATTTTTCGGTCGTGTTCATCATTCTTTGCCTTATCGTCATTTGCCTTTTCTTTATCCTTATTCTTTCCCTTATCGTCAACCTGAGCAGCATTATTCTTGTTCTTTTGCTTATCCTTTCCTTTCTCACCACTCTTCCCTTGTGCTAATAAAGAAAAACAAATTGCAAAACTGCCTGCCATTATCAGAACCTTTTTCATAACTATAAATTTTATTCAAGTAAAAACTGATTCTTTGTTACATATTACGCCGGTACTGTCCGCCTACTTCATATAAGGCATGTGTAATCTGGCCAAGGGAACAATACTTAACTGTTTCCATTAGTTCCGCAAACAAGTTACCGTTATTAATTGCAACTGACTTCAATCGTATTAGCATCTCCCCAGACTTCTGCTCATTCCTGGTCCAGAAGGCTTTCAGGTTCTCAATCTGTTGCTCTTTTTCTTCTATGGTGCTACGAATCACCTCTCCCGGAATAATCGTAGGGCTTCCCTTTTTGTTGAGAAATGTATTTACACCAATTAATGGCAACTCTCCTGTGTGTTTCTGATGTTCATAATACAGGCTTTCCTCCTGAATCTTATTCCGCTGGTACATACGTTCCATTGCCCCAAGCACACCGCCTCTTTCTGTTATACGGTCAAACTCGGCTAACACTGCTTCTTCTACCAGGTCGGTCAATTCTTCCACCGCAAAAGATCCCTGAATAAAGTTCTCTGTCTTGGCTGAACCCAGTTCACGGTTTATAATCAATTGAATCGCCATTGCCCTCCTAACACTTTCTTCAGTAGGTGTGGTGATCGCTTCATCATAGGCATTTGTATGCAATGAATTACAGTTGTCATAGATCGCATACAGTGCCTGCAGCGTAGTACGGATATCATTGAAATCAATTTCCTGTGCATGTAAACTTCTGCCGGATGTCTGAATATGGTATTTCAGCATCTGGCTGCGTTTGTTCGCCTTATACTTATACTTCATGGCTTTTGCCCAGATACGCCTTGCCACACGGCCAATTACACTGTACTCGGGATCCATTCCATTACTGAAGAAGAAAGAAAGATTGGGGGCAAACTCATCAATATTCATTCCCCTGCTCAGGTAATACTCTACATAGGTAAACCCGTTGGCCAGCGTAAAAGCTAACTGGGTAATAGGGTTTGCTCCTGCTTCTGCAATATGGTAGCCACTTATGGAAACAGAATAAAAATTACGCACCTTGTTCTGAATAAAATACTCCTGCACATCCCCCATTAATTTCAAAGCAAACTCGGTAGAGAAAATACAGGTGTTCTGCGCCTGGTCCTCTTTCAATATATCAGCCTGAACCGTTCCCCTTACCTGCTGCAAAGCTGCCTGCTTGCATTGTTCGTAAATAGCAGCGGGCAAAACCTCATCACCGCTAAGGCCAAGCAGCTTTAAACCAAGTCCGTTATTCCCCTCCGGAAGCTGGCCGGGGAATGATGGATTATTATAAACAGGAATTTTTCCGTCAGGATATTTTTTCTTCAGCGCATCCGCTACCATCTTCCCTTCTCCATTTTCCATTATCCATTTCTCACATTGCTGATCAATTGCCGCATTCATGAAAAAGGCCAGCAGCATCGGCGCCGGACCATTAATGGTCATAGAAACTGAGGTTTTGGGATCACAAAGATCAAAACCACTGTATAATTTTTTGGCATCATCCACCGTGGCAATACTTACACCGCTGTTGCCTATCTTACCATATATGTCAGGACGATAATCAGGGTCTTCACCATAAAGTGTCACACTGTCAAACGCAGTTGACAATCGTTTGGCCGGCTGGTCCACACTTACATAATGAAATCGTTTGTTCGTTCTCTCCGGACCGCCTTCTCCGGCAAACATCCTTGTTGGGTCTTCCCCTTCTCTTTTCAGGGGAAATACACCAGCTGTGAAAGGGAAATGACCGGCCACATTTTCCTGCGCCTGCCACTTCAAAATATCACCCCAGTCATTATATTTTGGTAAAACAACTTTAGGGATCCTTGTACCGCTAAGACTTTTGGTGGTCATCGGTTGTTTAATCACTTTATCCCTTACCGTATACTCATAAAAATCCTTCTGATACTCAGTCACCTTATTGGGCCAGTTGGTAATCAGTTTACGGGCAACAGGAGTCAGCTGTTCCGTATAGAAACTGATCTGCTGTTCTATCACATCCAGCAGCAGTTTATCTGCTTTGCCATTTAATGTCTCCCTGGCCCCATGCAACTGGTATAGCTTACTGGCAATAGTTGCCTGATCATTTACCAGCTGGTCATAATTCCGGTTGTTCTCACTGATCTCACTCAGGTATCTTACCCGGCTGGCGGGTATAACAGCTTGTGATACTTTGGCAGTTTCCGCAAAATGAAAATTACCAAAGGTGACCTTTGTTTTCGCTTCAATTTTCTTCAGTAATAATTCAAACAGGTGGTTCACACCATCATCGTTGAACTTGCTGGCCATCGTGCCGATGATGGGTAATTCTTCATCTTTAGCCGTCCAGAGGCTGTGGTTACGTTTGTATTGTTTTCTCACATCTGCCAATGCATCTAATGCACCCGCCTTGTCAAATTTGTTGATGCAGACAAGGTCTGCATAGTCCAGCATGTTTATTTTCTCCAATTGTGAGGCAGCACCATATTCCGGTGTCATCACATACATACTAACATCACAATAGTCTAAAATACTGGCATCACTTTGTCCTACCCCGGCACTTTCCAGAATAACGAAATCAAAACCGGCTGCTTTACAAATATCAATAGCCTCCTGCACTGCACTGCTCAGTGCCGTATTATCGTCTCTCGTAGCAAGGCTCCGCATATAGGCCCTTGGATGCGATATGGCATTCATCCTAATCCGGTCGCCCAGCAAAGCACCTCCGGTTTTTTTCTTGGAAGGATCAACAGAAACAACAGCAATTGTTTTATCCAAAAAATT
>DEHX01000049.1:6470-26271 GCA_002352145.1 Chitinophagaceae bacterium UBA2789 | reverse complement strand
GTCTCAATAGTATAGCAGGTAACACATAAATATACGACACTCCACCAAAATATTTTAAATCACAAGACTTGAAAATCAAGTTATTGTAATTCGCAATTTTCATTGCAATTCTGGCAATACAACTACCGTTCGCAATTTGTATTGCAGAAGGGTTTCGTAGAAAATTTATATCAGCTTATGCTCATAAGCATACTTAACCAGGCCGATAACGGAGTTGGTGTTTGTTTTGCGGAAGATGTTTTTGCGGTGGGTCTCTACGGTGCGTTCGGAGATGTATAGTGTTTCGGCTATTTGTTTATTGTTGTATTCTTTTTCTATCAGTTGTATGATTTCTACTTCACGGCCGGTTAGGTGGGCTTCTTCTTTTTGCTTGCGGCGGTTGCTGGCCCGCTGCAGTTCATCTATTACTTCTTCGCTGAAGTAGATACCGCCATTGGCAATTTTTTCCAGTGCGGTTACCAGTTCCTGCTTGCCGATATTTTTGAGAACATAACCGGATATGTCGGCATCGTTGATCATTTCATTGACCAGGTCGCCCTGTCCGCTCATGGAGAGGGCCAGTATTTTTACTTTGGGATATTTTTCTTTTACCTGTTTGGCNNGTGGCAAAGGCAAAATTGAATTTGTCATGACCTTTCAGTAACGAGGTTAGTCCGTCGATAACAATCTGGTGGTCATCTACCAGGGCTAGTGTGATCTTTCCGTTTTTCATGAGTGGTTCTGGTTTGAAAAATACGATGAATTTGGTTTTTGCAGCCATTCTGTTTTTTCTGACTGACGCCAATATGGATGCAGGGGTTGGGGAGATTGCAGTTGGGGAAATGTTAAAGGACAGGAAAATGGAGAGTGGCCCTTCGACAAGCTCAGGGTGACAACGGGATACGGGATACGGGATGCGGGATGCGGGTTTCGGGATACGGGATTCGGGTTATAGGGGGACATGGATGCCGATGACGGTGCCGCGGCCGGGGGCGGAGTCGAAATCGACGGTGCCTTTGAGGTATTCAATACGGGTAATGATATTGCGGAGGCCGATGCCTTCAAAGTTCTCTTTGTCGTTGGGATCGAAGCCTTTACCATTGTCCTCAATAGTACCGCTGATGCCGTCTTTGTCGCGGATCAGGGAAATGTCGAGGGTGGTGGCGCCGGCATGTTTCAGGGCATTATGCACACATTCCTGTACCACCCGGTAAAGGACAGTTTCCACATTGGAATCAAGCCTTTCTTCCAGCCCTTCGGTGTACACATCTACCTGCAGGGTTTTACTGCTGAGCTTGTTCACAAATTCCTGTATGGCGGTGGCGAGGTTGTTTTTGAGCAGGGCATTAGGCATCATGATGTGGGAAACAGTGCGGACTTCGCGGCAGCTTTCGTCAACCAGCTGTATCACTTTTTCCAGGGCCTTTTTTTGCTCTTCATTGGTATACTTCATTTCGGATTCAAAGGCCGACAGATTCATTTTGGCGGCACTCATCATTTGGCCCACACCATCATGCAGGTCTTTGGCGATGCGCTGTCTTTCCTTTTCTTCTGCTTCCAGGATGGCCCGGGCGGCTTCTTCCTGTTGTTTCATCAACTCGGCCTGCAACTGGCTTTCTTTCTTCAGCTTGTAGCGTTTGTATTGCGAATGTGCCAGTAAAGCCAATAAGAGAATCAGGCCTGCAATTCCTATGAACAAATAATTCTGCATCCGCAGCCGGTTCTTTTGTTCCTGTATCTGTTGCTCTTTACGGGCAGACTCATATTGCGAATTCAGCTTTTGAATCTCTTTTGTTTTTTCAAGAGTAAAAAGGCTGTCACGGAGGGCAGATCGTTTGTTGAAGTACTCAAAGGCTTTTTGAAAATCACCCTGCTTTTGTGCTACGGAGGATAATTCGTTGTAATTGTTGGACTGCAGTTCGGGGTACTTCAGTTTTTCTGCCATCTTATTGCTCAGCGTCAAATATTCAATGGCTTTGCTATAATCGCCTTTGCCATTCATAGCCACACCGAGGTCGGAGTAGGTGAGGGCAATGGCAAAACTATCTTTTAGCAATTGGCGAATGTTGAGAGCCCTGAGCAGATTTTCAATGGCGAGATCGTATTTTTTTTCGATCACATATACACCGGCAATATTGCTGAGCGAATAAGAAACGCTGAGAGAGTCGCCGGCTTTTTCTGCCAGCTTCATGGAAGAAGTATAGCGGTTGATAGCTTCTTTATAGTCGTTCCGGTATTCAAATACTACTCCAGATTCATTTAATATCATAGCGATGCCGGCGGTGTCGTTCAGTTGCCGGTAGATGGCATCGGCTTTATTGTAATTGCTAAGTGCCTTATCAAGGTCTTTTGTTTTGCGATACAATTTGGCGAGATCGTTGTAAACAGGGGCCAGTTTCTTTTTGTCATCATTTTTTTCAAAGATGGAAATGGACTCGATGAAATTTTTGGCGGCTACATCATACTTGCCGCTGAAGTAGCTGGCTACCCCGATCTGGTGTTTGAGTTTGGCTACACTGGATGAATCAGCCTTTTTGCGGGCCATTTGCAGCGCCTTATCGCCTACAATAATAGTAGAGTCAAAATTTTTCAGATGGTAACTTTCTACCAGCTGAATAGCTGCGTTGATCTGCTGTTCATATGGCCTGTTGGACTGCATCACCCTGCGCAAGCTGTCGGTATCAGGCTGAGCCATGCTGCACAAGGAAAGGATAAGGAATGATATGAAAAGGCTGAATCGCTGCATGAAAAGATCAGAGGTTTAATACATCTTTCATGGTGAAGAAACCTTTTTTGTCTTTGATGAATTCTGCAGCCAGTACGGCACCTGTGGCAAAGCCGGTGCGGCTATGGGCAGTGTGTATGATCTCGATATTATCAATAACAGAGGAGTATTTTACGCTATGTGTGCCGGGGGCAGGGTCTACCCGCTGACTGATGATCTCGAGGTCCTCTGGATTATCACTGAGTTCGTTTACCCATTGCTTTTTCCTTTTCACTTTTTCCAGGATCTGCTCAGCCAGCGTAATAGCTGTGCCACTGGGCGCATCTTTTTTTTGGGTGTGATGCGTTTCTTCCAGTATCACTTCGTATTCTTTGTGCGGGGCCATTAATTCAGCCAGCTTTTTATTCACTTCAAAAAAAATGTTGACACCAACACTGTAATTGCTGGAGTAAACAAAGCCAACGTTTTTTTCTGTAGCATGTTTTTTCATTTCGTTCAGTTTTTCCGTCCAGCCGGTGGAGCCGCAGACAACCGGTATATCAAAATCAATACACTTTTTCACATTCTCATAGGCGCTGTGCGGACTGGTGAATTCAATGGCTGCATCAGCAAGGGCTATTTTTTCTTTAGTGAATTCATGCAGGTTGGGCTGATCGATTTTCAATATTACCTGGTGGCCACGTTGCAGGGCCACTTCTTCAATGGCCTTACCCATTTTGCCGAAACCAATTAATACAAATTTCATGTTTCAAGTTTAATGTTGATGTACAACAGCTAATGTCGTTGGACAAATGTAATTATTAATAACGGCGAAGGTACCCGTGCCAGTACGGATTTTATTTGCCAATCTTCAGGATCAAACTCAAGCCATTTGTCCTGGCCAGGTCACTATAGCCGGGCTTTATCCGGAGACTAAGGTCGGGGCTAACATCAAAACTTTTAAGATGAGCGTCTACGGTGGCATCCACTACATTCAATCCCCATAACAAAATAAAAACAAGTGCAGAATAATCAATATCACGACGAAACTGGTTTCTGTAAAACTTGAGTGATTCCTCACTGAGCGGTTTCAGGTTGTCTTTGATATTGACAAAAGAAGCAGAGTCGGTACGGAAAACCCGCATATTGTATTTGACACGGTAAGCGAACTTGGTGTCTTTATAGTTACCGAGATTGTAAATAAAAATACCGGCGCAGGTGCCCAATGCACCGTAAACGATTGGCAGTTTCCAGTATTTCTTATTATAGATCTGCCCAAGCCCCGGCAATAAGGCAGAACGAATAGCTGCTTTGCGGGGACTATGTGCCTTGCTCAAAGAATCGTAACGACTGCCTATATTTTTCTTTTTGCCAGTTACAGGAATTGAGTCTTTGGCAGAAACAGCAACAGGTACTTTTTCCTGTGCATATAGACAAGAAGAAGTGAGAATGATTAACGAAAAAATGATTACTGAAGCTATTCTCATGATTAATCAAGCGGTGCATTCATTTGCCGGAGAATCTTGTTCAACTCTTCTGTTGAATAATAATCAATGGTGATCTGTCCGCTGCCGTTCCGGCTGTGCCTGAGTTTTACCCGGGTACTGAAATGCGATGCTAATTTATCTTCAATTCGCTGAAAGGGGCCATGTAACTGGCTTTTTGAAGTTTTTTTAACAGCGCCATCTTTATAAAGGTTTCTTACTAAGGCCTCTGTTTGCCGTACAGAAAGCCCTTTGTTTTTTATTTCTTTGAAAATGTAAAGTTGTTTGTCAATTGTATCAACATTTATCAAAGCCCTGGCATGGCCCATGCTCAATTCTCCGTTTCTGACGGCCAGTTGAATATCAGGTGGCAGTTTCAGCAGGCGGATGAAGTTGGCTACCGTACTTCGGTCTTTTCCCATTCTTTCTGCTACTTGCTCTTGTGTGAAGTCCAGTTCCTCCATCATTCGTTTGTAACTAAGGGCAATTTCCATAGCATTCAGGTCTTCCCTTTGCAGGTTTTCTAGCAGGGCCAGTTCCAGTAATTGTGCATCATTGGCTTGCCGAACATAAGCCGGAATATCCTGGATGCCGGCCAGTTTGGATGCTCTCCATCTTCTTTCGCCGGAGATCAGCCGATATTTCCCGGAAGGCAGTTTTGAAACAGTGACCGGCTGAATGATGTCATGCATTTTAATGGACTCCGCCAGTTCCTGCAATGCCTTTTCATCAAAATCACGACGGGGCTGTTTGGGATTGGCTTCGATATCTGCAATCGGGATACGATTAATCCCGGTTACATTTTCCACCACATTTGACTTCAGGTGCCCGCTGCTTGTTTTCAGGTCTGAGTCGATACTCTGCAGCAAAGAACGGATGCCTTTACCAAGTAGTTCTTTATTTTGTTTGGGGTTGGTCATGTTGTTGGTTTAGGGTTTAGAGTTTAAGGTTGAGTTTCTGCATTAGGTAATTAACATTAAACTTTAAACTTGTTACAGCTCTAAAATCCTTTCCTCGTTTTTAATTTTGGTCATATCGTTTTTTTGTAAGATCTCCTTGGCAAGGTTCAGGTAATTCACAGAGCCTTTGCTGTTGGCATCGTAAAGAATGACAGGTTTGCCGGCGCTGGGGGCTTCGGCCAGTCTTGCATTACGATGAATAATGGTACTGAATACCATGTCATCAAAGTGACGGCGAACCTCGCTTACTACCTGGTTACAAAGGCGGAGACGTCCATCGTACATTGTCATTAATATGCCTTCAATAACCAGCGATGTATTCAAACGGCTTTGTACGATCTTGATGGTGTTGAGTAATTTCCCCAAACCTTCCAGTGCAAAAAATTCTGCCTGCACAGGAATTACAACTGAGTCAGCAGCAGTAAGTGCATTTACGGTTATCAATCCAAGAGAAGGAGAGCAGTCAATGATGATAAAATCGTATTCATTGCGGATAGCTTCCAGAATATTCTTGAGCACCATTTCCCTGTTGGGGTAGTTGATCATTTCAATTTCCGCACCAACAAGGTCGATATGCGAAGGAATAAGGTCCAGGTTAGGGATTTCCGTTTTCAGGATCACATCTTTTGCTTTNNACCCCTGTCGTACTGTTGGCCTGTGGATCACCATCCACCAATAATGTTTTATACTCCAATACGGCAAAACTTGCTGCCAGGTTAATAGCGGTAGTGGTTTTGCCAACACCTCCTTTCTGATTTGCAACGCCAATGATTCTTCCCATTTTCAGTAATCCTGTATTTTATAACGTAATGCTCTTTCCGATTTCTACTAAATGCAGTTTGCAACCAGCTTTTTCAAACGTAACGGTTGCTTTTGTATGGTCAATTTTTATAAAGCCAAATGTATCGTAATGTACACCAATGATGGTATTGCAGCCAATCATCCGGGCAGCTTCCACCGCATCCTCATAGCCCATGGTAAAGTTGTCACCAATGGGTAAGACCGCAAAATTTAGTTTTGCCCACCTTGGGATCAGTTGCATATCAAGTGTCAGGGCTGTATCTCCGCTATAATAAAAGCTTCCTTCTTCATTTGAGATGATAAAACCCATGGGGTTACCACCGTAGCTTCCATCGGGTAACCCGCTGGAATGCTGGGCTACTACGCAACGAACGCTGAAACCCTCAAAATGCCATTGGCCTCCGGTATTCATCGGGTGAGCTTTAGTTACTCCCTTTTTGCCCAGCCATTCGTAAATCTCCCAACTGCATACAACTTTGGCGCCGGTAGACTGTGCAATGGCTACACAGTCTGCAATATGATCGACATGACCATGTGATATAAGTATATAATCAGCTTCTATACCGGCAATGTTGATATTCTTTGCCAGTTCATTACCACTGATGAATGGGTCGAACAAAAGCTTTTTACCATTTGTTTCCACCAGGAAGCAGGAATGGCCATAATAGGTGTACCTCATACTGTGAAATTTGAAGGATGGCAAAAATAAGTGTTAAGCCAAACAATGCCCATAACATAGGCCAGCTTAAATTTGATGTTTATTCCTTATGCGTAATACTCCTTTTTGGTGGATTTTGATCGGTTTCATGGCCTTGCTGGATATTTATTTTTTCCAGGCACTGAAGGTGGTAGCACATTCTGCCTCTCCCCGTACCCGAACCATTCTTTATACTAGTTACTGGGTTTTATCAGTTGCGGCCATCATTGTACTGATGATTCTGCCTTATATCCATTTTGAAAAGCAGGCCCGGTTTGCCCGTACTACTATTTTCTCCATTATTGCCGGTTTGTTTTTCGCCAAATTAATAGCCGCTTTCTTTTTTGTACTCGACGACCTTCGAAGGGGGGTGCAATGGGTAGCCGGCAAGCTTTTTTTTCAAAGAACGGAAGGAGCAGATTTGCAGTCTGGCGAGAATATTACCCGGTCGGCTTTTCTTAGCTGGGCAGGTATGATGATGGGAGGTACTTTATTTGGCACATTGGTATATGGTTTTGGTAACAAATACCGGTACCAGGTAAAAAAAGTGAAGCTGTCATTTGATAACCTGCCTTCGTCTTTTAAAGGATTAAGAATTGTTCATATCTCCGATATTCATTCCGGCAGTTTTACGGATAAACAGGCTGTGATGCGTGGGGTGGAAAAAATCCTGAAAGAGAAACCAGATTTGATTCTTTTCACCGGCGACCTGGTAAATAATGTGGCCGAGGAAATGAATGATTACATTAATGTCTTCGATAAACTAAAGGCTCCGCTTGGGGTTTATTCTACCCTTGGCAACCATGATTACGGTGAATATGTGAATTGGGACAGTGAGGAAGATAAAAAAGCCAACCTGGAACGGCTGAAACAAGTACATGCGGCCATGGGGTGGAGGTTGTTGATGAATGAGCATGTTGTTTTAGAGAAAGGTGGGGACAAGATTGCCTTATTGGGTATTGAAAACTGGAGTGCAAAAGCGAGGTTTCCCAAGTATGGTGATCTGGAAAAAGCATATGCCGGAACTGAAAACTATCCCTTTAAAATCTTAATGAGCCATGATCCTTCTCATTGGAAGGAAGAAGTGGTTCCCTCTTACCCTGACGTTAACCTTGTGCTTTCAGGCCATACCCACGGCATGCAGTTTGGGGTAGAGATTCCCGGCATAAAATGGAGCCCGGTACAATATGTTTACCGCGAATGGGCAGGTTTGTATGAAAAAGAGGCAAATGAAGGTCCGACTCAGGCTCAAAAGCTCTATGTGAACCGTGGTTTTGGTTTTATTGGCTATCCCGGCCGGGTGGGAATTTTACCTGAGATCACAGTTTTGGAGCTGTCCTGATCGTTTTTTTATCGATTCTCTCTCAATATTTTGGGTGTTTTTTTCGTTTTCAAATTCATCAGAAAACGCATTAAACCATTTTTTAACTAATTAGTCATAAAAGCCGCTTCCAGATCATTTTAGGAAAAGCCGCCAATATCCGGAAGACCGACGTAACTGCCTGATGCTAATAAAGTGGCCCATACTGCTTACTATAATAGCAAGCCTGTTGTGTGTAAATACATTTGCACAAGACAATAAGGTCGATTCCGTAATTGTGCCAGTCAAAGAGGTTCCACTAATTGATACGACAATTGATTATGATGCCCTTTTCAGGGATTTTGATGCCTTTATGGACTCTATTCTTTCTCCCAACAGTTATTTTCTGAGCAGTTTGTCAATAGGGAAGGGGTATTACAACTTTGAATCAAAATCGGCAGCAACAATTACCACTACTAAAAAGCTCACTTACTCACCGATGTTGGGCTATTATCATAAAAGCGGTTTTGGACTGACAGCGACGGGTTATTTGGTAGATGACGGGCAGAAGATGAATTTATTCCAGGGAGGAATATCTCCCTCTTTCGATTACCTGAAGAATAAGGATTTTGCAACCGGTATTTCGTATACCAAATACTTTACTAAAGACTCTTTGCCTTTTTACACTACACCTATTCAAAACGAGCTGTATGCTTATTTCACTTACCGCAAATGGTGGATAAGGCCCATGCTGGCAGCTAGCTATGGATGGGGCAGCCGTACCGACTACATGCAAAGAGAAGAACTGATCCAGGACCTCCGGTTGAGAAGAAGAGGGTTTACTTATATAAATACAGAGGAAACTATCAGCGATTTTTCACTAATTGCATCGCTTCGCCATGATTTCTACTGGCTCGATGTGTTTACCTATAAGGACCATATCCGATTTACGCCTCAACTTTCTTTTACAAGCGGTACCCAGAAATTCGGTTTCAACCAGTCCTCCAGTACCTATGCTACTACTGTCAGAACCGGCACCAACGTTCTTTTTAACAGTGAAAACGTTTACCTGGATGATCAAATAAAGTTTCAGCCACTTTCGCTCACACTGTTTCTGAGGGGTGAATACTCAATTGGAAAATTTTTCATTCAGCCCCAGCTAATGCTGGACTATTATTTCCCGGCAAATGCAGATAATTTCAATGCCATTTTTCAGATGAACCTTGGGTTTATTTTTTAGCAGCTGATTCCTTAATAAAATCTTCACAGATCTTATACAATAGCCGGTTACAATTTTTGTTTTTGAAATTACCTATTAGTCGTTAATGGAATTTAACAAGCCATTGGTTTGTATGGCATTATACTTGAAACTTTTCGGGGTCAAATTTCACTAACCATTTTTAAAAAGTATACACATGAAAACAAAATTCCTTTTGCTCTTCGCAGCTTTTTTTGTATCCGCCGCCAGTATGGCCCAATTCCATCTTGGGGTTAAAGGGGGCGCCAATATTACCAAGGTGGATGGTAAATCGTTTAAAGATGAGTTCCGTTACGGCTACCATCTGGGTGGCTTTGCAGAAATAAGAATGGGAAATAAATTCGTATTGCAGCCGGAAGTTCTTTTTAACCAGTATGCCACAAAACTGGACAGCAGCTTTAAGAATGTTTACCAGGATGTTTTTGATGGAAACAGCAATATCAAACTGAATTATATTTCTATTCCGATCGTAATTAACTACAAACTGATAGGCAGTTTTCTCAGTTTGCAGGCAGGCCCTCAGTTTGGCATCCTTATCGATCAGAGCAGGACTACACTACAGAATGGAGCTGATGCTTTCAAGAAAGGGGATTTCTCCATGCTTGCAGGCCTGAACTTCAAAGTGGGCCCTATGCGTATCAACGGCCGCTATGCAATCGGCCTGAATAACATCAGTGATATAACCGATGATAATAAATGGAATAGCCAGGGATTCCAGGTTTCCGTTGGATTAGCTCTTTAAACATAATCTCAGCCATGAATAACTAAGGCCCTCCGGACAGGAGGGCTTTTTTATGCTATCTATTCATCCTCAATTACATAATTTGGCAGTTTTTACGGCCGGGCATGAATCTTGGCAATACTGTTTTCCCGATTTACTTTTAACCCGCATCCTGTTACAGTAGTGGCAGGGTGACAATTTGTCTAAAGCAGCATTGAAATGAGTATAGAAAAATATTTAATGAGATCTGAGGATGAGATGGACTTTATTCCTATAATTCCCTTGAATGAAAGTGATCATGATGGAGTAGATGGCATAGAAGTCCCTGCAGAAATTCCGCTTTTGCCTTTAAGAAATACTGTTCTTTTTCCCGGTGTTGTATTGCCGATAACCGTAGGCAGGGATAAAAGCATAAAAGCCGTAAATGAGGCTTATAAAGGCGATAAACTGGTTGGTGTTATTGCACAAAAAGATACCAATATAGAAGACCCCTCGACCAAAGACCTTGAGGATATTGGCACAGTGGCACGGATTGTTAAGCTGATTAAGATGCCAGATGGAGGGACTACTATTATTATCCAGGGCAAAAGTCGCTTCCAGGTTGAATCCATATTGATGGATGAACCTTATTTCAAAGCAAAAATTAAAAAACTGGAAGAGGAAGAAGCGCCAAAAGACGAAGATTTCAAAGCTTATGTAGCCAATATCAAAGATCTGGCTGCAGATATTGTACAGTTGTCACCTAATATTCCCACGGAAGCTTCAATCATACTTCGCAATATTGAAAACCCTTCTTTCCTGATTCATTTTGTTTCCAGCAACCTGAATACTGACATTAAGGACAAACAACGACTGCTGGAACTGAACCAGATCAGGCAACGAGCTGATCTGCTGATGCAGCTATTACAGAAAGAATTACAATTCGCTGAGCTTAAGAATAAAGTAACTACCAAAACAAGGACAGAAATTGACAAGCAGCAAAGAGAGTATTTCCTGCAGCAGCAACTGAAAAGTATCAAAGAAGAGTTAGGCGGTGATTCGAATTCTCAGGAAATAAAAGAAATGCAGAAAAAGGCGGAAGCAAAAAAATGGCCTGCTGCAGCAAAGGAGATGTTTAAGAAAGGAGTAGAGAAACTGGAGCGAATGCATCCCAGCACACCGGATTTTTCGGTGGTATATAATCACCTGGACCTGATGCTTGAACTGCCATGGGAAGATTATACAGAAGATATTTACGATCTGAAAAAAGCAAAGAAGACATTAGATGCCGATCATTATGGCATGCAAAAAATTAAAGAACGAATATTGGAATACCTGGCAGTACTGAAGCTAAAAGGTGACATGAAGAGCCCGATACTTTGTTTTGTGGGCCCTCCTGGCATAGGTAAAACATCATTAGGAAAAAGTATTGCCAGTGCTATCGGCAGAAAATATGTAAGGCTGAGTCTTGGAGGTCTGCATGATGAAAGCGAAATAAGGGGGCATAGAAAGACTTATATAGGTGCAATGCCTGGCAGGATTTTGCAGTCAATACGTAAAGTAAAATCTTCAAACCCGGTAATGATACTGGATGAAATAGATAAAGTGGGCAGTGACTTTCGCGGAGATCCATCCTCTGCTTTGCTGGAAGTATTGGATCCGGAACAGAACAATACTTTCTATGACAATTACCTCGAACTGGAGTATGACCTGAGCAAAGTATTGTTTATTGCAACAGCTAATAATATTCAGAACATTCAACCTGCTTTAAGGGACAGGTTAGAGATAATCGATCTCAGTGGTTATGCCGTTGAAGAAAAAATTGAAATTGCCAAGCGCCATCTTTTACCAAAGCAGAAAGAGATGCATGGTCTGAAGAGCAGCCATTTCAAAATCTCGGATAAAATGCTGGAGAAGATTATCCAGGATTATACCCGGGAAAGTGGTGTAAGAGAACTGGACAGGCAATTGGCATCGGTAATGAGATTCCAGGCCAAAGAGCTGGCACTAAAGGGAAAGCTTAAAGCAAACATTACGGCTAACGATATTGAAAAAATATTAGGCAAGCCCCGTTATAGTAATGATTTGTATAAAACAGCTAACATGCCAGGTGTAGCCGTAGGCCTTGCCTGGACTTATGTTGGAGGAGATATCTTGTTTATTGAAACAAGTTTAAGTGATGGCAAAGGAGAACTTCGCCTTACCGGTAATCTTGGAAATGTAATGAAAGAGAGTGCCAGTACTGCATTAACTTATTTGCAGGCCAATGCTAAGCGTTATGGCATTAATCATACTTTGTTTGAGAAAAAGAATATTCACATTCATGTGCCTGAAGGGGCAGTTCCCAAAGATGGTCCCAGTGCAGGTATAACCATGATGACAGCCATCGCCTCCGCACTGACTGGCAAAAAGGTCAAGCCTTTCCTGGCGATGACAGGAGAAATAACCCTCAGGGGTCAGGTATTGCCCGTTGGCGGAATTAAGGAGAAAGTATTGGCTGCTAAAAGAGCCGGACTCAAGGAGATAATTCTTTGCTGGCAAAATGAAAAGGATGTCCAGGAAATAGAGTCTGCCTTTATAAAGGGAATCCGGTTTCACTTTGTAAAAAACATGAGCCAGGTGCTGGAATTGGCGCTTGTAGAATAAATATTAATGTTATTCAACCAACTAGCAGGAATCTTGTTATATCTGTACATGTTGGTTGTTTACTAATTACCGTTGAGGTGAGAAGATCCCCCTGTTGCTGGGGGATTTTCTTTTGGTAAAGGCCTAATTTCGTTGCCTGTGAAGCTTATCTTTCTAATACTGACTATTTTCCTAAACACAAGTGTCTTTTCACAAACACTTGGAGGCAATTCTGTATTTAATTTTCTAAAACTAGCCAATACACCTCAACTATCAGCATTAGGAGGAGTGAATGTCTCCGGTGTGTCCAATGATATTGGAATGAGTTTTAATAACCCGGCCTTGTTAAAATCTTCCATGCATTCACAGATGAATGCCGTATTTAATAGTTTCTATGGAGACGTAAAGGTTTATCATTTGTCACTTGGGTATCGCAATGATAAGTTGAATACTAATTTTAGCTGGGGTCTGAATTATCTAGCTTATGGGAATACTGTTCAGACAGATGCTTCGGGTAATGAATTGGGTAGTTTCAGACCGGTAGATTGGGTAATGCAATTATCTGCATCAAGAAAATACCTTGAAAAATGGAACTACGGTCTTACCATTAAGTTTATCAATTCAAACTACGGTCAATTCAGGTCAAGTGGCATTGCGGCTGACTTGGGTTTGCTTTTTCATGATACCGTAAATTTATTTTCTGCATCCATCGTAGCAAAAAATATGGGTACTCAGTTGAAGCGATACAATGGCACTACGGCGGATGATCTGCCTTTTGACCTTCAGATTGGGTTTACAAAAAGGTTAGCTAAAGCGCCGTTAGCTTTTTCTCTTACGGCTCAGCGAATACACCGGTTTGATATCCTTTATAATGATACCTTATTCAATAATGAAAACGGGTTTGAGAATGCGAGGCAAAATAAATTTACTATAGATAAACTGATCAATCATTTAATCATTGGCACCACCATTTATGCCGGTGACAGGGTAGAAGTACAAGCCGGATATAACTTCTTACGAAGAAAGGAGTTGAATATCGGTAATCTATCGAATGGACTAAACGGTTTTTCCATCGGTGCAGGGGTGCTCTTTGGTAAATTACAGGTTCGCTATGCAAGGGCTTATTACCAGAGTAACACTGCTTATAATCAATTTGGGTTGAATATGCAGTTAAACCAATATTTTGGTCTGGGAAATTTTGGTAAACGAATTGGCTGGTAGGCTTAGCTGATCAGTTTATATATTTCAAATGCTTCTGCATAAGAATTGTCGCATTGAACTCCTCTTACTTTTGCCAATGAGCGGATAAAATCCGGGTTCATATAATTTCTATGTGATTGCGAACGATATTGACTCAGCGCTTCAATTTTCTTATCAATTTCCTGTTCGGTAAGTTTCATAAAAAAGTTGGTCCGGAAACTGTAATTATTCCAGGGTAGTTCATAGCCTGCAAAACTGGTATTCTTAAATGCCCTCAAGCCCTCCTGGTGAATGACCTGGTGGTCCTGGTGTACATCGGATGCGGCGGGTAATAAAACCAGATCCGGCCGGATTTGTTTATTTAGTTGTAGTAATTCCTCCAGTATTTGTTGCCTTGATGCTGGAAGTTCCCTTACTTCATAATTAAACAAAATCAGGTTGGAGGCTGGAATGCCAAGTCTTGAAGTAGCATTTTTGCATTCGGTTTCCAATGTATTTGCTGATAACGATTCAGGCAGGGATTTGGAGCAAAGGCAAAAGGCAGCATAAAACACTTCTTTTCCTTCATTGCAGAATTTTGCAATTGTTCCACCGCAACCCAATTCACCATCGTCAGTGTGTGGGGCAAGAACCAGTATTTTATTTACTGTAAGCATTTCTCAAAAATAAACTTATGTTTTCATATTCTTAATCCGTAATAAATATTGTAGAGTCTTTCAGCATAGGTAAATTTTGCCGGAACTGTTTATTAAGGAAGAATCTGAAAAAATTAATGTTTGACATTCCTTTGTAGAGCCCATCATAATCTCTGTCAGGAAGTAAAACTGCGTTCAGATTCATGAATTGATAATGCGGGTCAAATTTGTCCCGGATCTCTCTGATGCCGTGATCGCTAATAAGAAAAATAACTGGCTTCTCTTTATTGTATGATAGTATTTCATCAATTAGCTTTAATAATACATTGTTGGTGTATTTCAGGTAGCTGATCCTGGCTCCTTTATCAAAGAAGAATTCATCTTTTAGTAATTCCAGTGGAACTTCTTTGCCAGTACTATCATAAAAAAAGGGATGATGCGGCATCATCAGGTGAGTGTATACAAACTTTTGTTTATTATTTTTTTGATGAATCGTTTTTTGAGTTGCAGCAATTATTTTTTGATTGTTCACCTTGTCAGCAGTTAACTGCCTTTTTACCAGGAAGGGTATCTTTAAAGTAGTGACAAAATGGTAGCCAAGATCTTTCATTATTCTATAAGTGAGAGTTTGCCTGGTGATAGGTTCGAGTTTCCGGGTAAGAAATGTAGGAATGGTAATCGAGGGTTGTCCTTTAAAATCAAAAATTGAATGGTTAAAAAAAGTATACCCTTCGTTTTGGAAATAGGAAATGACCGGGCTGTTTTTTAAAGCATTATGGCTTATCTGAATATCATCCTTGTTGCTGTTAATATGTTTGATCCCTTTCAAATAGTTTAGCGATAACATTGAGGCAATTGAGTATTGTGTGAAATTATAATTGCTCATACTGCTATCAACAATAAAAAATCCTTTTTGCTTTAATGCATTCTCAAAATTGCTATTGTCAAAATCAAATAAATCCCTCAGTTGTCTGTTGCCAGGATAGCCATCTGCAACAATCAAGTAAATATCAGGTTTCTGGCACGAATCACATGGGGTAAAATTGAATACTGCGTTTGTATTTTGTTCCTTGGGCCTGCTGATCGCAAGAGAAAAACTATCCAAAGTTATCAGTACAAAAAAAAGAGTATTCAGATAGATAGTCATCCGGTGAAAATTATTCTTTGACCTTTTCAGATATATAGAAGCAGTAATTACTAAAAGAAGGAGTAAAGGAAGTAGAAAGGAGTATTTAACAATGATAGTTCCAGGAAATGATCCTTTCAGAAAATCATGAACCGGCCCAAAAAGGAACTGTAAGGATAAAAGTAAGAACGTCAGCAAAGCGGCTTTAAAGATGTTCCTGTAAAATAACCAAAGAATTCCTGTCAGGATTAACGCTACACTGCAGTAAAACAGGGCAAGCAGCAATGCATCCTTTTTGGGGACTAATCCTAAATTATTTGTATAGCCATGTAAAACCCACAGAATAGGGAGAAGAATTACAAATAACACATTCCTTTCCAGGAATTGTTTTAGAGATGTATTCATTTTTTCTCCATTAGGTATAATATTCGCCCAGATTCTCCAATCAGCTCTTTAGCAACAATACGAAAATTAGTTTCAAAAGACAGTTCAAAATTATTAGCGTTATAGTTGAAGAAGATATCTTTTCTGTTGTTAAGCAACAACTGCACTTTCTCATCCTCTTTTGGTACAAACTCAATAATAAGGTACTTGTTTGTTATACGTTTGAAAAGTTCAGCCAATTTTTGGATTGGGATATTCTTTGAAATGGCAAGATGGTGAATAAGGGCTAGTGCAATCGTAAGGTCAAATGCACTGCGATTTATAAACGATGGCCGCTCTTCATTATTAAATCCTATCGAAGGCGAAGGATTTGATAAATCAACTGCCAAAGGAATGATATTTTGAATTTCTTTGTTTTTGATATTGTTATAGAGACTGTTGATACAAGCCGGATCGAAATCAGCTGCAACGGTACTTATTCTTCTTTCCGCCAACATTTGTGAAAATTCACCATTGTTTGCCCCAAGATCAGCCGCTGTCTTAACTGAATCCATTTTATCGAGCCATTCGGTGGTTATTCTTTTCTTTTCAGCCAGGTAATTGTTTCTTCCCGCCGCTTCTTCATAATAAGAAGACCATGTGCTTGTCTGCGACGAAAGCTTCAGTTTATTGACCAGAATTTCCAAACTGTCAACGAGGTTTATTAGCCTTTTTCGGTTAAATAGAACCTTTTTTTTGGTTGCCGATTTGGGGCTATTACTAAATCTTGCATTCAGGTGAACATGTAAATAAGTATGAAATGAAAATTTGCTTTTTGCCGGAAGCAATGATTGAAGTATAGACAGCGGGATACCATCCGGCCAGGCAAGCATAAGCTGCTGTATTGGTATTTTTTTGTAGTGCATAACTAGCAGCGGCCCTAAAAAACTTTCACAAAACTGCCTGTATGCTGCCCATGGTTCTTCTTCGTGATATTTTTCGAAAGAAAGTGTGTCGATAAATATCATTTTTCCTCTGTGAAACTGAATATTAAAGGGAGTAGCATCCTTCAATATCATTTCCTTTTTAAGGGACTTTTTTAAAATTTTCAATGTAAGTAATGCTGCATCTTTTAGCATGTCAAAACTCCATTCGTAGGGATAGGATACAAATTGGAGTTGCTCTGGTTTTAGGGTTTGGTACCAGTCGGCTGAACCTGTCAGGTTCTCATTAATTGTTTCATGGGGGATAAGCAATCCTGTTCTTACTAATTCATCGTAGCATCCTGAAGAAATGAAATAATCAAAATCTTCTTTGAATAATTTATTTACTTGTCTGTAATAAATACCGTTAACCCTGAACATAAATCCAGAAGGATCTCTGTAGGAAGCAGACAGTTGTTCAGCAGGTTTCATCAGGAAGAAGAATTTTTATCCGTTTTACGGTTTGAACGGGTAAAAAAAGCTTTGATGTAGTTCTTTATGTTACGAAAAAAAAAGGCAATTCCTAATACACCGGCAATAATTAGTTGCACCAAATAACTTCCGCTTCCCGGATCAATATATAGACAATATAATATCACAGGTAGTTAAGGTTTGTTTTAGGAGACAATGTCAGCACAGTTTCATACATCAGCTTGATTGTATTTTCAATATCATCACGGTGCAACATCTCCACTGTTGTATGCATATAGCGCAGCGGGATAGAAATTAAAACAGAAGGGCAGCCATCATTTGAGTATGCGAATGAATCAGTATCCGTACCGGTGCTACGACTTAAAGCCCTCCATTGTACCGGTATTTTTTTATTTTTTGCAATATCTTCCACCAATGCAAGGAGTTTGTTATGGACAGCTGGAGCATAAGATAGAGACGGGCCTTTACCTGTACTTACATCACCTTCAATATTTTTGTTAATCATCGGGGTGGTAGTATCATGTGTTACATCTGTAACGATGGCAATATTGGGTTTTATGCGCCTGGCGATCATTTCCGCTCCACGAAGACCTATTTCTTCCTGTACTGCATTAACAATATATAACCCGAAAGGAAGCTTTTTATTATTTTCTCTAAGAAGTCTTGCTACTTCGGCAATCATAAATCCACCAATGCGGTTATCAAAGGCACGGCCAATATAATTGCCGTTGGCCAGTTCGTCAAAACCGTCCTGGTAAGTTACCACTGCCCCAATGTGGATACCGAGTTCTTCCACTTGCTTACGGTTTCTTGCACCGCAATCAAGCCACAAATTATCTGTTCTTGGAGTGGGTTCTTTCTGATCAGGGTTACCAATACGGGTATGTATGGCAGGCCAGCCAAAAACCGCTTTTACCGGGCCTTTTTTACCGTGNNATTACAACTTTAAATGGATGATCCGGATTTATGATACCAACAGCAGTTCCATATGGATCAACGTAGTGGCTGTCAACATACGGTTTCAGGTATTCAATCCACAACTTTTGCCCCCAGGTTTCGAAGCCAACTGGCGAGGCATTATTGATATAATTTTTAAAAAATTCAAATGCCTTATCAGTTATAATTGATTTTTTAGCAGAACCCGATTTTGCCTTTTTTACTGCTTTTGCCATGTCCGTTGATTTAAGTTGAGCTAATTGCAACAGCGAAGATAAGAAGCATGGCTTTAATAATCATAAGACCATCGTGCCACAATACAAATGGAGCTTCTTCTGTTGAGAATCTGAAATTGTGAAAAGAGAAGAAAATAAGTATGGGAGGTAAAATTATTGCTGTGAAAAAGACCGGTTGATGCAGACCGAAGAAGTAAATGAGCAACAAGCCAGCTAAGGTATTAATGCCAGTTGAAACCCATTTTCCCCAATACAGGCTTTTGTCGGGACCCATTAAGACAGCCATCGTTTTAATCTTGTCTTCCTTGTCCTCTTCATAATCATTAATGTTGAAAAGCAAGCCTAATGCTGCGATAAAGAAAAAGCGATTTATAAACAGGACTATGAGTTGACTTGCAGGATAATTTGAGTTTTTAGCATTATCGAGCATCAAAACAGGCAGAACGACTGTTGTGAAACTCCAAATGAATGCTAACGAAGCCATTTTTAACCAACCTACCTGGCGTATGCTTTTACTTTTCCATGGAATAATGGGGTAGGAGTAGGCAAGAGCCATGAGCGGAATGATGCCAAACCATATGAGATTACGATAATTGAATTTCCTTTCAAAGAAAAAGATTGCCTGGAAGTGGTAAACTACACCGCCGATACTCAGCAATAAACTGATTCCGAGAATTACTGCCAAAAGCTTCCTGTTTTTACGGCACCAGTTCAGGCGACTGTCTGTTTTTTTTGTATTGCTTTTAATATAGTAATGTAATGTGTAGATAAAGACAGTGCACAGGAAAACCAGTAACAAAAACCAGTTATGGCTCATTGGAATATTGAGTAAAACAAATGTTTCAAGCGTTAACGCCAGGGCGCAAACCCCAATGAAAATGTTGGAATAGACAATAAACCTTAACATTGTATTACCCATGACGGGCAAGATTACCGGATCACATAGATTTGTCGTGACTCTATGGTATCACTGGTATTACCTGCCTTATCCCTGACAGCCATTCTGAGAACAAGGGTGTCTAATTCCCGCTGTAAAGGATTAGATCCCGGAATGTTAGGCGGATTTAACGCAGAGAGGATATTCTGGTAGTCCAGTACAGCTTCAATTTCTGTTCTGGAGTTTGCAGGAAAGGTTGGGATTTTAAAACGCAATGTGTCACGAACCGTAGCAACTACTCTTCTATTTAACCTTTTTTTGATTAGAATCAGTGAGTCTTCCACATCACCTTCTTTATCGGTACATTCTAAAGTGATAATAAATGTCCCGTTCTGGGGGACTACTTCGGTATTGATAGATTTAATACTGATGGTAGGTTTTGTCTGGAACTTATCTTTGTTGCAGGCAATGAAAGTAAATACCAGTACGGCGGCAATGATCAGTCT
>DEHX01000049.1:679-6373 GCA_002352145.1 Chitinophagaceae bacterium UBA2789 | reverse complement strand
ACTCAGTTTGAGCCGGAGGCTGTTTTTGAAAGCAGCGGTACTACGGGTATGATAAACAGCCGCCATTATGTTAAGGATCTGGCACTGTACCAGGAAAGTTTTTTGATGGGGTTTGAACATTTTTACGGCTCGGTCAAAGATTGGTGCATTATAGGCCTGCTGCCTTCTTACCTGGAGCGTAAAGGTTCATCATTGGTATACATGGTCAATGAATTAATAAACTTGAGCCGGCATCCCAAGAGTGGTTTTTATTTGCATGAGTATGATCAGTTGGCTTCCGTTTTGACTGAAATGGAAAAAAGTAGGCAGAAAACACTTTTGATTGGGGTCACTTTTGCCCTGTTAGAACTTGCTGAGCAAATAAGTATGCCTTTAGCTCATACCTTCATTATGGAAACTGGCGGCATGAAGGGTCGAAGAAGGGAAATGATAAGGGAAGAAGTGCATGAACAACTAATGAAAGCTTTCTCAACAGTAGCCATACATTCAGAGTATGGAATGACGGAACTTTTATCCCAGGCATATTCTTCGGGTGAAGGAATTTTTGAATGCCCTCCCTGGATGAAAATTATACTAAGAGATGATGAAGATCCTTTTAGGCTAATCAGGTATGGATCAGGAACCATTAATGTGATAGACCTTGCTAATATATGGTCTTGCTCCTTTATTGCAACGGATGATGCTGGCAGAATTAAAAATGATGGGAACTTTGAAGTTTTGGGTAGGGTGGATGGAAGTGACTTAAGGGGCTGTAGCTTACTTACCGTTTAAAAAAACAAAAGACCCTGATAGTCAATATCAGGGTCTTTTGTGCCCGGGACTGGATTCGAACCAGCACACCTCGCGGCGCCGCCACCTGAAGACGGTGCGTCTACCAATTTCGCCACCCGGGCTTAGGGGGTGCAAATATAAGTGACTAAACTGAAACGTTGAAATCTCTCAAGGCATCGTTTAAACTTGTTTTTAAGTCAGTACTTGGTTTACGTTGACCTATTATGAGGGCACAACCCACTCCAAATTCACCAGCCGGAAATTTTTTGGTATATGAACCCGGTATTACCACACTTCTGGCCGGCACCCTTCCTTTCATTTCTATAGGTTCTGGTCCGCTAACATCAATGATTTTGGTAGATTGGGTCAAAACAACATTAGCGCCTAAAACAGCTTCTTGCTCCACAATTACACCTTCCACCACAATACAGCGGCTGCCAATAAAGCAACCATCTTCAATAATCACTGGTGAAGCTTGCAACGGCTCCAGCACTCCACCAATGCCTACGCCACCGCTAAGGTGAACCCCTTTGCCTATCTGGGCACAACTGCCCACTGTTGCCCAGGTATCCACCATCGTTCCTTCATCCACATAAGCCCCGATATTCACATAGGAGGGCATGAGCACCACATTCTTCGCCAAATAGGCGCCATACCTTGCTACTGCATGCGGTACTGCCCTTACCCCAAGGTCTTTATAGTTTTTCTTCAACAACATTTTATCGTAGAATTCAAAAGGGGCCACATCCCATGTCTGCATTTGCTGAATACCAAAGTATAGAAGGATGGCTTGCTTCACCCATTCGTTCACCACCCAACCGCTGTCAGATGGAGCAGCTACTCTTAACCTTCCTTTATCCACTTCTTCAATTACAGCCCTTACCGCATCACTGTACTTATTTTCTTTCAATAATTCACGGTTATCCCATGCTTCCAGTATAAGTTCTTTCATTTTTCCAAAAATTTGCTGCGAAAATAGTGAATGGTCAATAGCGTTGCTGAATATTTTACCCATATGGTAGTATTCTCCATTCATCATTGCCTATTCCCTGATCCCTGTTACTTTTGCGGAATGAATATCGGGTTTGATGCAAAGAGGGCTTTTCACAACGGAACGGGGCTGGGTCATTACAGCCGCACACTGATCCATTCTTTATCAACATTTCACCCCGAACACCACTATTATCTTTTTAATCCCAGGAAGGCTAATTTATTTACAATGGAAGGTGAGCATCTTCATGAAGTACTACCTTCCGGTGTTATCAACAGACTGTTTCGATCAGCATGGCGGAGCAGTTGGGTTAAGAAAGACCTTAAACGCCTTCATATTGACATCTATCATGGATTGAGCCATGAAATACCAGTTGGAATAAATAAAACAGGAATCAAATCGGTGGTGACTATTCATGACCTGATTCATGAAAGGTATCCTGAGCAGTATAATGCCATAGATGTCAAAATATACAGTCAAAAGTTCCGGTATGCCTGTAAGCATTCTGATAAAGTAATTGCGATCAGTGAACAAACAAAGAGAGATATTATTGAATTTTATAAAACACCTGAAGAGAAAATAACAGTATGCTACCAGAGTTGTAACCCTGCCTTTGGTCAAATTATATCAGAAGAGGAGAAGGCTGCTGTCAAGAAAGAGTATGCCCTGCCTGATCAATTCTTTTTGTATGTGGGCTCTATTATCGAAAGGAAAAATTTGCTCAATGTGTGCAAGGCACTTTTCCTTTTACGGGAAGACCTTGATATCCCGCTGGTGGTGATCGGTGAGGGTGGAAAATACAAACAGCAGGTAAAGGATTTTGTGTTACAAAACGGACTAGAAAAGAATGTGATCTTTTTGTCAGAAAATGAAAAAGCAAAAACATCCCCTGCATTTCGTTCAGCTGCTATTTTCCCGGCTATTTATCAGTCTGCCGTTGCCATGATCTATCCATCCCTTTTTGAAGGATTTGGTATACCGGTTTTGGAAGCGTTATGGAGTCGTTTGCCTGTTATCACATCTAATGTTTCCTGTTTGCCGGAAGCCGGGGGAGAGGGGGCTTATTATGTGAATCCGGTCATTTCAGAAGAGATAGCAGGGGGAATGAAAAGGATTTTTGAAGACAAAAATTTAGCTGATTCTTTAAAAGAAAAAGGATGGCAACATGCACAGAATTTTACCCAACAAAAATGTGCGGATGCTGTTATGGAAGTTTATAAAAGTTTATGGTAGACTTTGAAAAAGATATTGAGAACTGCCTGCAGGTGCTGGATAACGGCGGCTTGATACTTTACCCCACCGATACTGTTTGGGGTATAGGTTGTGATGCTACCAATGAAAAGGCAGTGGAGAAAGTATACCAACTGAAAAATAGACCGGATCAAAAGGCCATGATCGTTTTGGTAGCTGATGAACGGGATGTGTTGCAATATGTCGCCAGCCCGGATTTGGCTGTGTTTGATTATTTACAGGAGACAAAGAAACCTACCACTGTGATTTATGAAGGCGCTATTGGGCTGGCTGATAACCTGCTCGGCAAAGATGGAAGCATTGCTATTCGCATTTGTAATGAACAGTTTTGCAAACATCTTATTAAGCGTTTCAGAAAACCAATTGTTTCAACTTCAGCCAATATTTCCGGTGAGCCTGCTGCTAAAACATTTGCAGATATTAATGAGCAGATCAAATCAGGTGTTGATTATGTAGTTACTTACCGGCAGGATGATAAAACCATTGCAGCGCCTTCGTCTGTTATAAAATGGAACAACGGGCACCTTGAGGTCATACGTCCTTAAGTACTCCTTTTAACCTTAGAAGCTAACTGTTACCTTTGCCCGGTATGGATATTACTTGCACGGATAAGGAATTGTTTATCCTGAAAAAGGTTGCCGGAGCGGCCCAGGAACTGGGTATGGAGACCTACCTGGTGGGCGGTTTTGTGCGGGATAAGCTGCTGGGAAGGGATTCAAAAGACGCCGATTTTGTTTGTGTTGGAGATGGCATTGCATTAGCACAGGCAGTAGCCCAAAAAATGAACCCTGTGCCGAAGGTTGAATACTTTAAAAATTTCGGAACAGCTCATATCAGGGTTAATGATGATTTTGATATTGAGTTTGTTGGTGCCAGAAAGGAAAGTTACCAGTCGCACTCAAGAAAACCAGCTGTAGAGCCAGGTACTATTGCCGATGACCAGGACCGCCGTGATTTTACCATTAATGCATT
This sequence comes from Chitinophagaceae bacterium UBA2789, assembly GCA_002352145.1. Classification (GTDB taxonomy): domain Bacteria; phylum Bacteroidota; class Bacteroidia; order Chitinophagales; family Chitinophagaceae; genus JJ008. The sequence continues at coordinate 2,388 of DEHX01000049.1, read as the reverse complement.
GGCCATAGGGCTGAATAAAGACAACTATGGAAAATTGGTTGATCCTTTTGATGGATTGAAAGACCTCAAAAGCAAGATGATTCGTACACCCCTGGAGCCATCACAAACTTTTAGTGATGATCCGCTTCGTATGATGCGGGGTATCCGCTTTGCCACACAATTAGGTTTCACCATTGAAGAAACAACCTGGCAGGGTATTATTGATAATGCGCATCGGATTAAGATCATTTCGCAGGAAAGAATAACAGATGAACTGAACAAGATCATTGCATCAGTAAAACCTTCCCTTGGTTTCGACCTGTTGTATAAAAGCGGCCTGCTGCAACTGATATTCCCGCAAATGGTGGAACTGGCCGGTGCTGAATATAAGGACGGGGTCGGGCATAAAGACAACTTCTATCATACTTTGCAGGTCCTGGATAATCTTGCTGCAAAATCGGATGATCTCTGGTTGCGCTGGGCAGCTATTCTGCATGATATTGCCAAACCGGCCACCAAGAAATATGAAGATGGGCATGGCTGGACCTTTCACGGGCATGAAGTAGTGGGAGGCCGTATGGTGCCCAAAATATTTGCTAAATTAAAGCTGCCGCAAAACGAGAAAATGCGGTTTGTGAGAAAAATGGTAGAACTACATCTTCGGCCCATCAGCCTGACCAAAGAGAATATCACGGACTCTGCTATCCGCCGTTTATTGTTTGATGCCGGCGATGATTTTGATTCGCTGATGCTGCTGTGCGAGGCAGATATTACCTCAAAGAACAAACAGAAAGTAAAGCGGTTTTTAGAAAACTTTCAGCTGGTAAGACAACGTTGTAAAGAAGTGGAAGAAAAAGACCATGTCCGTAACTGGCAGCCGCCTGTTGATGGAGAGATGATCATGGAAATGTTCGGGTTGCCGCCTTCCAAACCGGTGGGTATATTAAAAGATTCGCTGAAGGATGCCATGCTGGATGGTATTATCCCGAATACGAAAGAAGCAGCCGTTGATTTTGTTGTTGAGAAGGCAAAGAGCATGGGTTTGGAATTGAAGAAGTCTTAAATTTGTGATATGGCAATTTTAAAATTCAGGGTATATTTTGAAGAAGACGAAAGTGTGTACCGTGATGTAGTGATCCGGCACAGCCAGACTTTCTTTGAACTGCACGAAGCAATACTCAAGTCATACGAGTTCGATAATAAGCACAAGGCTACTTTTTACCGCAGCAATGATCACTGGCAAAGGGGCCGTGAAATATCACTGGAGCTATACGAAAAAGAATATAAAGCGGCACCGCTTATTATGAGCGAAACAACGATTGGTTCAGAAATCAGGGATCCGAACCAGCGGTTTATATACCAGTATGATTTTAATAAGAACTGGACCTTCCTGCTGGAACTGATCAATGTCTCAAAAGAAGAAAATCCCAAGATCAGTTACCCGTCTACAGCAAGAACAGAAGGTATAGCGCCAAGCCAGTACGGCACCAAAGGGTTGCTGGGCGAAAAATTTGCGGATATAGAAGAGAAGTATGACCTGACCCAGGTAGGAGAGGGTTTTGGTGAGAAAGATGAAGAAGGAGAAGATATAGGTTTTGCAGAAGAAGGAAGTGCGGAAGGAGAGGAGGAAGCCTGAAAAAAGTAAGAAGTACAAGGTACGAAGTAAGAAGCAGGAGGTCAGAAATCCGGGAACGGATGTCGGAATGCATATTGATCATTTCTTGAAAAAA
>DEHX01000049.1:0-603 GCA_002352145.1 Chitinophagaceae bacterium UBA2789 | reverse complement strand
TCAGGAATTGTTTCAGCAGCATGATGTGGTGATCATGGTGGGAGGAACAGGATTATATATAAAAGCGTTTTGCGAAGGACTGGATAGTATCCCCGAAATTGATCCAGCTATACGGCAAAGCATTATTACTGCTTACGAAGAAAAAGGAATCGGCTGGCTGCAGGAACAATTGCACGCAAAGGACCCCGCCTTTGCTGCTGCCGGTGAAATGCAAAACCCGCAGCGGATGATGCGGGCACTGGAAGTGAAAGAAAGTACGGGGCAGTCTATCCTGTCTTTTCGCAAAGGAGAAAAAGCACAAAGAGATTTCAATATCATCAAAATTGGCCTGGAACTGCCCAAAGAAGAGCTGCACCGTAATATACACAGAAGGGTAGACCAAATGATGCAGGCCGGCTTATTAGAAGAAGTGAAACAACTGCTGCCGTATAAACAGTTAAATGCACTGCAAACGGTAGGTTATGCAGAACTATTTGATTACTTCGATGGAAAATGGACGCTGGAAGAGGCTGTGGAAAGAATTAAAATCAATACCCGGCAGTATGCCAAGCGGCAACTGACCTGGTTTAGAAAAGACAAAGAGATACAGTGGTTTGCGCCGGG
>DEHX01000129.1:4407-8397 GCA_002352145.1 Chitinophagaceae bacterium UBA2789 | reverse complement strand
TCTCATAAGCAAAATTTTAAATCCCTAAAATCATTTAATCTTATAAATCCTGGTTCAGACAAAAAAGGGGCCGGTAAAAACCAGCCCCGTTATCACTAACCGGCTGTTAAATGATTAGCTATTTTCAACAGGATGACGCAATGGCGCTGTTTACATATGCTGCTTTAACTTTTTTTTATTTAGAATCATCTTCTGAAGGCTCTTCCCCGCTTTTAGGTTCTGGTTTGCCTTTAGCCAGTAACCGGGCACTTTCCACCAGTCTTACAAACTCCGAACGATACCCTTCTTCATCATATCCTTTTGCCTTACGGGCCAGGTTCAGTACATTATCATAAGAAGCTGCAGACTTGTACTCTGATTCACGGAGAAGCAGGCCAAACTGGGCCACAGCAGCCGCAAATCGGAAATTGTCGGATGTTTTGGTCAATGCCACCTGCTTGTCCAGGACAGGATGTTCAATTAACTTGCTTACATCACCATCAGGAGCTTTGTATCGGAACTTCACAGTCAAAATTTCCTCTGTTTGTGAAGATGAAATAAGCGGAGCAGTGTTTTTCTGATATTTCAATGAATCAACTTTCTGGAGAAAATCACTCTTTACCCCAACCGGTATTACCTCGTATAGGGCGGTTACAGTATGACCACTGCCCAGTTCACCGGCATCCTTTTTATCATCATTAAAATCTTCTTTGGCCAGCATACGGTTTTCATAACCGATCAGCCGGTAACCTTGTACTTTGGTAGGATTGAATTCCACCTGGAGCTTTACATCTTTGGCAATCGTAAACAGAGTGCCTCCAAATTCATTTACCAATACTTTTTTTGCCTCGCTGATACCATCTATATAGGCATGGTTTCCGTTGCCCTTATCAGCTAGTTTCTGCATTTTAGCATCCTGGTAGTTGCCCATGCCATATCCCAATACTGTTAGAAAAACGCCACTCTTTCTTTCCTGCTCAATCATTCTTTCCATGGCATCGTCACTGCTTTCGCCCACATTAAAATCACCATCCGTGCAAAGTATCACCCGGTTATTACCACCCTTCACAAAATTCTCCCTTGCTGTTTTATAAGCCAGTTTAATACCTGCCCCGCCGGCTGTTGAGCCGCCGGCCTCCAGTTTATCAATAGCATCCTTAATTTTTGTTTTTTCATCGCCGCTGGTTGGCTCCAATACCAAACCAGCTGCACCCGCATAAACTACCATTGATATTTTATCCTCTTCTCTTAACTGATCCACCAGCATTTTCATAGAAGCTTTTACCAATGGAAGTTTCAAGGGGTCCTGCATAGATCCCGAAACATCAATCAGGAAAACCAGGTTAGAAGCGGGCAGGTTTTCCGTAGGTATTTTCTTTCCCTGCAAGCCGATCAATACCAGCTTGTGGTCTTTATTCCATGGCGCATCAGAAATTTCTGTATTGATAGAAAATGGTTCGTTTTTTACAGGTTGAGGATACTGATAAGTAAAGTAGTTAACCATTTCTTCTATACGTACAGCTCCTGCCGGTGGCAATTGCCCCTGGTTCAGGAAACGGCGGATATTACTGTATGAAGCTGCATCTACATCAATAGAGAATGTAGAAAGTGGGTTGTCCGTTACCTTCAAAAACCGGTTTTCAGTTATTTTATCATAACCTTCACGGTTAAAATCTTCTTTGATACCGTCTTTATCAGTACGGTATTGTTGTATCTGATCATATACTGGTTGATAATAGGCGCTTGATGGTGGTGCACCATACAATGTAGAAACACTGCCTGTCACCGCTTTCCTTTGCTTTTGCGCCATCCCAACCACAACCACTTCCTGCATAGTCTGCGAAGCGGCTTTAAGTGTAATGGATATACTGGTACGACCATTTATTTTAATCTCAGCAGTTACATAACCGGCTGCTGAAAAGACCAGGGTGGAATTGGAACCGGGAGCCGTAATTCTGAAAGATCCGTTCACATCTGAACTTACACCAGTACTGGTTCCTTTTACATGAACAGATACACCGGCCAGAGCAGCGCCGGTTTCGTCAGTTACTTTACCGGTTACTGTATGAGATTTCACCGGGCGGAAAGCCAGTAATATTAATACTACCGGCACTATCATTACAAGTATTCGCTTCATAAAATAATTTTAATACCCTGATGCCGGTATTTTGACAATTGCATAAAGCAGTTATAAAAATTTTATTCGCTAATTTTAGCCGTTGGCTTTCATCCGCAACATATCTCACAACTCACTAACCGACAAGGAGCTGGTGGCTCTGTATAAGCAATCGGGTGACATGGCCGTACTGGGAGAACTATACCAGCGGTACATGGAGCTGGTATATGGCGTATGCCTTAAATATTATAAGGAGCCTGAAACTGCCAAAGACAGTGTCATGCAGATTTTTGAAGAACTGGTATTAAAATTGAAAAAACATGAGGTAGACAATTTCAGGGGCTGGTTGCACCAGGTAGCCAAAAACCATTGCCTGATGCAACTGCGAACCCCAAAAAACATGAAAACTGTAGAGTTTAAAACAGAGATTGTGCAATCTGAAGAAGAAGTGCATCTGAATGGTGTGCTGGAAAAAGAGGAAAATTTCAAAAAGCTGGAATTTTGCCTCGGCACACTGACAGATGACCAGCGGGAAGCCGTAAAATTGTTTTACCTGGATGGAAAGTGTTATAATGAAATTGTGGAAATAACCGGGAAAGACTGGAACCAGGTCAGAAGTTTTATCCAGAACGGCCGCCGAAACCTGAAGCTCTGTATGGAAAAATCCGCAGCAGAAGCAGGCAGGCGAGCTGAATGATAAAAATAAGAACTTTGTACTGCCGTATGGCAACGAATAATAACATAAAAAACTTTACCGCCGCAGATATTGAAAAATATCACAAAGGTCAGCTTTCGGGCAAAGAAAGGCATGACCTGGAAAAAGCAGCTTTAGATGATCCCTTCCTGGCAGATGCGCTGGAAGGCTATGCTATTTCCGGGGTAAATGCAGGGGCGGACATAGCCGAGCTTAAACAACGGCTGTCAGAAAAACTTGAAGAAAAGACTAAAATCATTCCTATCAGTAATGGTCGGAATAATTTCCGTTTATTAAGGGCGGCAGTTGTCATTGCTTTTGTTGCAGGAGCCGGATTATTGGTTTACCAGTTTGGTTTTAATAATAAAAAAGAAGAAATCGTACAGGCAGAGCCTGTTAAAAAAGTAGAGACCACAACAAAAAACAACGATGTTGCGACGGGATCAGATGGTACACTTGCCGACCAAGACAAAACTAAAACCGGTACAAAAGATGTAACCATAAATACGCCGGCTACAACCACCGGCAACCAACCTTCTCCGGCTCCATCAAGACCCGGCAGCACTACTATTGTAAAAGAAAATTCAGCAGGTGAAAAAGCCATTACGGAGCCTGCTACCAGCATTATCCCTTCTGCACCTGCAAAAACAACGGAAGCACCTGCCGAAAACAGAAGCCTGGCGAAAGAAGATGTAAAAGCAAAAGCGGCCGGCCAGGTAAGACAGGAATCTGATGCCGACGGGCTAAAAGATGCAGCCGCCAAAAAGCAAACAGATGAAACTAGGAATAACAGGGCTATTGCTGCTAACCGTAAAGCGGAAGAACAAAATTACCGTAACCAGCAATCGAATGTCTTTCGTGGCCGTGTTACAGACCAGAATAATGTCGGGGTACCGTTTGCCAATGTAACCAACCTGGATGACAATGAAGCAGGAACCTATACAGATGCCAGGGGCAACTTCATTCTCACTTATCCGGATTCAGTACTAAATGTGCAGGTTCGTTCAATAGGTTTTGAGTACAACAATGTACAGCTCAGAAATAGTGTGCCGACTAACCAGGTAATATTACAGGACGACCGGAGCCTTTCGGAAGTGGTAATCAGCAATAAAAAGCCGAATGCTGTGGCCCGTTCAAGAGAGGCTAATATGCAATTAGAAGAACCCGAACCTGCAGATGGATGGGATAACTATGATTCCTA
>DEHX01000129.1:0-4287 GCA_002352145.1 Chitinophagaceae bacterium UBA2789 | reverse complement strand
GACAACTTCCTTTCCCCTACCTTTGCCTTCTCAAAAACTTGCAGTATGAAGAAAATACTTTTCACCGCTATTGCGGCATTATCCTTAGTAATTAGTGATGCACAATTAAGAACACCGGCTCCCAGCCCGTCTCAAACTATTAAGCAGGACTTTGGCCTTTCTTCCGTAGAGTTATCCTACTCCCGTCCGGCAATGAAGGGCAGAAAGATTTTCGGAGACCTGGTTCCTTTTGGCAAAGTATGGCGTACAGGGGCCAATAATGCCACTACCCTCACTTTTGGCGAAGAAGTTACCATCGGCGGCACCAAAGTGCCAGCGGGTAAATATGGTCTTTTAACTATTCCTGATAAAAAAAGCTGGACAATCATCATTTCAAAACAGACAGATGTAACCAGCCCTGCAGCTTACAAACAAGACCAGGATGTGGTTAGAGTAGAAGCGAAGACAATGGAGATGAACAGTACTATGGAATCATTTACCATTCAATTTGCTGACGTAAAACCTACCAGCTGCGAGCTCCACATAATGTGGGATAAAACAGCCGTAGCACTGCCTATTNNGACAACCGTCCTTACTTCAATGCAGCAATGTACTATATGGAAAATGGCAAAGACCTGAACCAGGCCCTGTCATGGTTCGATAAGGCCGTTGAGATGAACCCATCTGCATTCTGGATCCATCACCAAAGAGCCAATTGCCTGGCAAAACTGGGCAAAAAAGCTGAAGCAAAAACGGCAGCGGAAAAATCAAAAGAACTGGCTGCAGCGGCTAAAAACGATGACTATGTAAAGTTGAATGAAAAATTATTAGCCGAGCTCGAAAAATAACTACGATTAAAAACTGATAAGGAAACCTCGTCAATCTACAGACGGGGTTTCTTTTTTATTCAGTATTCCCTGCAATAGTAAACTGAAAGCAACCACCCCAAATGCGCCTATCGGGTTAAGCCATAAGAAGCCCATTTTGAAAACCCCGGCTTTGGTTAGTACGAAAACAGAAAGCACAAGCAGTTCTGCCAATACCGCAGCCCAGAAAACGACATTGCCACTTGATATCTTTTTAATGAAGAAAGCAACCAGGAACACACCCAGGATAACTCCATAGAAAAGTGAACCTAATATATTAACCGCTTCAATCAGGCTGTTGCCAATATTATAAGTAAACATGGCTACTACGATACAAAAAATACCCCAGCCTAATGTATACAATTTGGATAAACGATATTCATCTTCTCCTGTTTCTTTCTTCTTCGTGAACCTCCGGTGAAAATCGACCATAGAACAAGAAGCCAATGAATTAATGGCGGCTGCAATACTCCCCCATGATGCAAGAAATATGATAGCAATCAGTAATCCAACAAGGCCTACAGGTAAGTTATCCACTACAAACCGGAGAAAAATATAGTTTGTATCATTCCCATCGCCCCCGGGTATTTTTTCATTCAGCCATCCTTTTACTTTATTGCGTAATCCTTCTGAATTCTTCTGTAATTCCTTCAGTGTAAGCAATGAATTGTCGGCAAGATTTGCATCATTGTTATGCCTTGCATCAGCATAGGCAACAACCGCATTTTGTTTTAATGCGCTGATTGAATCATATTGTTGCTGTACCAGGTAAAAAGAATCACGGTAGGCTGATTGCTCAATTTTTTTTACTTGTACGTCATTAAAAAAGATCGGCGCCCGGTTGAACTGATAAAAAGTAAATACCAATACCCCTATCAGCAGAATCAGGAATTGCATCGGTACTTTTACAATTCCGTTCATAAGCAAACCCATGCGGCTTTCTCTTAGTGATTTTGCCGTAAGATAACGGCCCACCTGGCTCTGATCTGTACCGAAATAGGATAAGGCCAGGAAAAAACCGCCAATGATGCCGCTTAATAGATTATATTGATCGCTCCAGTTAAAACCTTTTTCAGTAATTCCGGTAGTTATGACATTCAGCTTACCCATTTTGCCTCCCACTTCCAGTGCATCCGTAAAACCTACTTTGGGCGGCAACATATTCACCACCATATATCCCGCAAGAAACATTCCGGTGAATACGACGATCAATTGCAACTGTTGGGTATAGGCAACGGCTTTTGCACCGCCTGTCATGGTGTAAATAATCAGCAGGCCACCCATGAATAAATTGGTCCAGATAATATCCCAGCCCAATAAAGAAGAAAGAATGATGGAAGGAGCAAATACACTGATACCGGTTGACAATCCTCTTTGCAGCAGGAAAAGAAAAGAGGTGAGTGTCCTTGTCTTTCCGTCAAATCGCTTTTCTAAAAACTCATATGCCGTATATACTTTAAGGCCTCTGAATATGGGCACAAAGAAAATACAGATGACCACCATTGCCAGCGGTATTCCAAAATAGTATTGCACAAACCGCATCCCGTCAGTATAGGCCTGCCCCGGGGCTGATAAAAAAGTAATGGCACTGGCCTGTGTTCCCATGATGCTTAGGAGAACAAGCCCCCATGGAAGACTCCTGTTCGAGAGAAAATACCCATCGAGATTATGAGTGGTGCGGCTTTTATACAAACCATAAGTCACAATGGCCAGCAGAGTAACTACCAGTACTATCCAATCCAGCTGGCTCATGCAAAACGTTTGGTGATGAGATAAAAAATAATAATCAGCACTAAAAGAAACAACAACACAAACAGATACCAGCCTGTCCAGCTTTTGAAAAATGGGGCCTTATCGTTGTCCTGCTGTGTCATAAATTATTTACGGTTAGTTCTCAGCCAGCCAGTCATCAATATCACAATTCCTAAAACCAGGCCGATCAGAATCCCGATTCGTACCTTCTTTATCAATATTCCTAAGACCAATCCAAGAATGATGGCAAAAATAAACGCCATCTCTCCCCTTTTTACACTGGGTTTATTATTACTCATTAAAAACCTTTCTTCTTATTTAATGCAATAAGGTTGGCCAGTAGCCGGTAGGCTCCCGGCAAACCGGCAGGAAGCTGGCGGAACAGGACAATACCTGTGTATGTAAAATAACCTTTCCCATACTTTGCTACAAGCAGGCTGCCGTCATCAGATTTCTCCCCGGGATCTGCCATCCCGATCAGTTTTTCAAACTTACCCGAAGTATCGCTGGCATGATAAATACTTCTTTCCTGCCTCCATCCTTTAAAATCATCACCGGTTAACTTATTAGGAAAATTGAAAACCGGGTGCTCGGGTTTCAGGAAATTAACAACTGCATTTTCATCTGTTACCCTTGTCCGGGTGATATTAAAATCAAAAGGACCAATCTTTGCTCTTACCGGGCCAATCTGGTTACTGGTATTATACTGAACAATGAGATTACCGCCATCGTTAACATACTTCATCAATTTATTATAGTACTTATTAAGCCATTCATTGGTATTATATGCCCTTACACCGGTAATAATTGCATCAAATTTTTCAAGATTGTTTTTGGCAAGCTCTTTATCAGTTAGCAAGGTCACCTCATATCCCATTTGTTCTAATGCCTCCGGTACCTTATCTCCCGCCCCGATAATGTAGCCTACCTTTTTGTTATATGTTTTAAGCTCAACATTCCTGATCGTTACCGTTGCCTCGTGGAAATAATTGATCCAGGGGATATGATCATACTTGATTTCATGTTTATCAAGAGCAACCAACTCATTCTCATTAGCCTTCACACCTAATTTCGCAACAGTGTTTGTTTTTAAACCAGATGTAGTATAAGTAATATCAGTCACCTGGCCTTTTGTAGCCACGGTAGCAACCGGAGAACTAAAATTGAAACTTTTTAGCTCCTTATCCGAACCTATCTCAAATGCAGCAAGCTTTCCGGTAAATCCTTTTTTCATTCCTTTCAGTAATAAGCTGCCGTTAATATCATTTTTCTCATTGATCGCTATTTTTAAATCTTCTGAAGGGCTTATTATAACGGGAGGAACCACCACCAATGGCTGGTAAAGCTCTCCTCTTACAGGGTCGGTAAACTTATAGCGTACTGGTCGCATAAAAGTAAAAGGCTCTCCGAATATCCTGACCCGTATAAATGCGCTGTAGGCAGATTCCACATCAGGATAACCGATCAATAGCTGATCCGTTACATTAAAATAACCTTCTTCCATTTTATTGGCCAGCCAATAGGGCTGCGTAACAGGCTTATCTGCCGGAACATAAATGGTCTTAGAAAAATTGAAGTTCTTGTTTTTATCCAGTACCCGCAGGAAGGAAGTATCAAACTTATCTACTATTATTTTTTGTAATGTAGCATCTGTGCCCAGGCGGTTGTTAAAGGAAAAATTCAGCCGGAT
>DEHX01000039.1 GCA_002352145.1 Chitinophagaceae bacterium UBA2789 | reverse complement strand
ACCGGTGCCACGATCATCAGTGCTGCGGCCGGTAACCAGTTTGCCCTGGAAAGAGGTGATCTGAAGAATGGTGTATTTACCTACAGCCTGCTGGAAGCGATGAACCAATACCCGACGATAAAGATCAGTGAACTGAAGAAGATAGTTGGGGAGAGAGTAGAGCAACTGACGAACGGCCTACAGAAGCCGACTTCAAGGAATGAGAATATAGCGGTGGACTGGAGTTTGTGGTGATATACCCAGAAGACGGTATTGTCTGTTTGTTATTTAGATTTATCTTTTAGTAAGTTTCGGATATGTCCGCTCAGGGTTCTCTTATATTATTCCTTTTGGTTTTTTGCCAGGCTTTAAAAGCTCAGGAACCAAAACTGATGTTACCTCTCGGGCACACAGCCGGAGTCTCGTCCGCAGGGTTCAGCCCCGATGGAAAACGAATTATTACAACTGACGACAAGGATGCCAAGATTTGGGATGCTGCTACAGGGGCATTGCTCAAAATATTGAAAGAACCCGATGATTTCATACAATCTGCACAGTTCAGTCCGGATGGAAAGAAAATTGTATCTGCATTATATCATTACACCACTAAAATCAGGGATGCTGTATCTGGTCTTCTTCTTCAAACATTTACAGGGCACAAAGACATCGTCTATACAGCTGCATTCAGCCCGGACGGGAAAAAAATCATTACAGCTTCACAGGATAATACTGCTAAAATATGGGATGTGGTCACGGGTAAATTATTAATAAGTTTAGAAAGTGATTCAACTTATAATATTTGGACAGCTGAATTCAGCCCGGATGGAAAGTTGGTATTGACAGTTTCGAAAGATATGACGGCTAAAGTCTGGGATGCGTCAACTGGTAATTTGCAATTGGCTTTAAAAGGCAAATTCATTGACGATGCTCATTTCAGCCCTGATGGGAAAAAAATAATAGCAGTATGTAATCAAGGTATTCGTAGCTATATTGAAATTTTTGATGCCTTTACAGGAGGAAGCAAAATAAACATTACTGTCAGCGATTATTTTGTAAAATCTGCGGAGTATAGTCCTGACGGAGCCAAAATCATTACTACATCGCATGACAGTACTGCAAAAATTTGGGATGCCCAAACCGGTACCCTAGTGTTTACATTAAAAGGTCATGGTGATTATCTTATAGGAGCAAAATTCAGCCCCGACGGGAAAAGAGTTGTCACTTATTCAAAGGATCGTACGGCTAAAGTTTGGATTACACAAACAGGGAAGCTTCAGGCTGAATTAAAGGGCCATAGTGAAGCTTATCTATCAGTAAAATTTAGTCCGGATGGAAAAAAAATCGCTACAAGCTCTTATGGTGATAAGCCCTTTGAAATAATAGACGCTGCATCGTACAGGGTTCTTCATCGGTTGCATGGAAGATTGAAGTTTTCATTTGATATCCGATTCAGCAGCGATGGTAAAAAGCTAGTGAATGTCTCTGAACATATTGATGCCCCCATTGTAAAAGAACATGCTACCGGTGTCGATTTTATAGGAGGGTCAAGAACAAAAATAATGATTTGGGATTCCGAAAAGGGTATAGTGCTTAATGATATCGAAGCAGACCCAAATAAATTGTTTCATACTTCTGCATTTAGTCCGGATGGGAAAAAAATTGTACTCCGTTCTTCTTATTATCCTGTTAAGATATTGAACGCAAATACGGGAAAGATATTGACTGAATTAAAAAATAGCCCGGGGATCAATTCTGCTGAATTTAATTCAGATGGAAAAAAAATTGTAACGGCCGGGGATGATCGTTCTGTGAAAATATGGGACGCAAACACCGGTGATTTACTAAATATTTTATTCGGTTATAAAGACCGGGTGATAACCGCCCGTTTTACCCCTGATGATGGCAAGATTGTCACACTCTCAGCTGATAGTTCTATTAAAATATGGGATGCGTTGACAAAAACTTTGCTGCAATCAATAGTATTTCCGGCAAAGCACAATTGTATTATTAAATGTAGTCCTGATGGCAATTTTATTGCCATCGGAGCTGACGAAAACCTGATAGTTCTGGATGGAAAGAGTCACAGGGAGCTAAAACGATATTCTTTTGACCGGGAAAAAATTATCCGGGATGTATCTTTTGAGACGGATGTAATCGTTGCATCTGGAGGACCACAACTGTTTTTTTTCGACCTGTCAACAGGGAAATACCTGAATTCGGCCATGATTGTTGATAGTGCTGACTATTTTGTTCAAATCCCGGAGGGTTATTATTTATCAACACCCCAGGCAGCCAAACTCCTCCACTACGTCACTAAAGATTTAAAGGTTATAACGTTCGAGCAGCTTGATGTCAAATACAACCGCCCTGACAAAGTATTGGAGGCCATAGGTAATGCAGATACCGCATTGATAAAAAGCTACCGTAAGGCATGGGAGAAGCGGATTAAGAAACTGGGCATTGACACTACACAGTTCCGGGATGGGTATAGTGTACCCGAGGCTGATTTTGTAAACAGGGACAGTATTGCCTATGAGCAAAAGACCGGAACGCTGCGATTGCACATTAAAGGTATTGATAGTACTTATAAACTTGACCGCTTCAATGTGTGGGTCAATGAATCACCTCTTTATGGTCAAAGAGGCATCAGCATCCGAAGAAAGAACAGTAATAAACTGGATACCGTTGTTACCATCAAACTTTCGCAGGGAGAAAACCGGATTGAGACCAGTATTACCAATGTAAACGGTACCGAGAGCTACCGTATGCCTTTGTATGTCAACTATACCCCGGCAGTGAAGCAGAAGGAGATGACAAGATTTATAGGTATAGGTATTGACCAGTTCAAAGAAAGCCGGTACAACCTGCAATACAGCAGCAAGGATATCCGAGACCTGGCGGTGAAGCTGAAAGAAAAATACAAAGACAATATCATCATTGATACGCTGTTCAATGAAGATGTAACCACCGAAAAAGTAAAAGCTTTAAAACAAAAGCTGCAACAAACAACGGTCAATGACAAAGTGATCATCTCCTATTCCGGTCATGGCCTGCTGAGCAGGGATTATGATTATTACCTGAGCACTTACTCCGTCAACTTCAGTAAACCGGAAGAGAATGGTTTGCCCTATGATGAACTGGAAAGTTTGCTGGACAGTATACCGGCGAGAAAGAAACTTATGCTTATTGATGCCTGTCACAGCGGTGAGGTAGATAAGGAAGAAGGGATCGCTATGCAGAAAATGGCTGATTCGTTGGGACTGAGTAAAGGGATCGACTTAGGTAATACTGCTGCTACAACTCAACATGTAGGTTTGAAGAACAGTTTTGAACTGATGCAGTCTTTGTTTGTGAATGTAGGCAAGAGCACCGGTGCTACTGTTATCAGTGCTGCGGCCGGTAACCAGTTTGCCCTGGAACGGGGTGACCTGAAGAATGGTGTGTTTACCTACAGCCTGCTGGAAGCGATGAACCAATACCCGACGATAAAGATCAGTGAGTTTCGCCGCTTTGTGGGGGAACGTGTGCTGCAGCTGACCAATGGATTACAACAGCCGACGAGCCGGAATGAGATCCTGTCTATGGACTGGAACCTCTGGTAAAGGATCCGGCCTGGAGGGATGCCGGATAGACCGGTCCGGGGAATTATATCACCCGTATCAGTAAGTATATGGATATCGGTTCCCGAACTTTCAAAGAAACACCAACAATAAGTAAAGCAGTTTTATGAACCGAATCACCAAAGAACTTTCAATTCCCTTGTTTCTGCTAATGTTCTCACTTTGGGTTTTCCTTTTAGTCTGCCCCCTTCAAACGGCTGGTCAGCCCCCTAAACCGGCTTTAAAAATACCAACCGGTCATACGGCCCAGATCAATACCCTCGCCTTTTCTCCCGATGGGAAATGGATCGCCAGTGGCAGTACCGATAACAGCCTCATCATCTGGGATGCCCGTACGGGATTTGATATCCGGAAAATAAATACCGGTGAGCCTGTTTGGTATATCAGTTTTCCGGAAGATGGATCCGGTGTTATAACCGTTTCGGGCCAGGTGGGTGCGGAATATTCCGGCGGAAAGTCAACGCTTAAAAAATGGGACCTGGCCACTGGCAAGCTGCTGGGTCAGTACAGTTATTCCGGGTCACCCGAGCTGGTGCCCCTTCCTTCACAAGGCGGTTTTCTGATTGCCGAAAACAGCAGCTATCTCCAGAAAACAACGGAACAGACCAGGAACATGGACCTGACGGATCCGAATGCAGTTAACAAGCTGGACTATTCCAAAATGATGAATATTGACTCGATGACAAAAGAGTTCACCAAAAAAATGGAGGAGTTAAGCAAGAACGGCAGCAAGCTGGATCCCAATAATAAAAAGGCCATGGAAGAATACCAGCGGAAACTCGCTGAAATCTATATGGGATCCTATAGCCCGGTTAACAATGTGCTGAAAAAAACGATTGGTATTCTGAGCAGCAGTACCCTGAAAATGACCGGCAAACTGAACCGGGCCTTTGAAAAAGCGTATCTCATCAGTTATCATGGAAATGAATACATTATTTCGCCGGAAATGAAGATGATGCCTGCTGCCGGGGAATCAAGGTTCCGCTTTGAAGCTTGGGATCTTAAAGAGTTAATGACGGCAAATTCAAACCAGTCTGCGACTCCCTGGAAAACCTATCTGGTCAAATCAAACAACAGCCCGGTTTATACTTCCAGGTCCGGAGGATTTTTTGCCATGCCGGCACAAAGGAACAGTATGGTACAACTCTGGCAGCTGGAAAACACAACGGCACTGGCCGAGTTTAAGGTCAATGGAAAGGTTCTGCACGGGGTTGAGTTCTCCCCAAATGGCAATCAACTTTATATTTTCAGTCAGACCCCGGATAACGATAAGAAGCAATTTTATGTGGAAGGATGGAATACCCATACGTTTAAAAGGGATCTTTTTATTACCATGCCCACCAATTATCAGACAGGCACACCGAGGGTGGCACCATCCGGCCTGTATTATATCAATACAGTAGCCTATCCCGGATGGACCATCAAACAATTCAACTGGAAAGGAGATAGTACAGGAGTCCTGGGCGGACGGGCGGGAGCGCCTTCCTATTTCGGTTTCGACGGGGAGGACGCAACTGTGTACCTGAATTTCCTGGGCTTTCCGGATATGAAAGAATTCTTATTGGCCGGAATAACTGCTTCGGTGGAACACGAAGCCTTTAGTAAGGGGATAAAACTCACAAAGGCCGAAAGAGATAAACAGGTTGCCGATCAGCTCAGGAGGTATCCCTTTTATAACCAGCCACCCTATTATGGATATAACCTGGTCTGGGATCTTACCACCGGTGGTATCAAGTCAACGCAGGCCGCCGCTGAGTTCTCCCCCGATCACCGGACACAATCAAAAGATAAAAATTACAGCCTCCGGAACCTGATGTACGAAACAGGCATTCAAACCAATATGACCCTCATCAACATGATGAGACAACCGGTTGATGGTGTTTCAGAGGAAACCATGATCATCCTGAGAAGATATTACGATACCAGCAGCAACTTTTATAAAAGGGTTTTTGCAGGACGACTGAACGGGCCGGTCACACAACTGATCAATAACAAAACCAGAGATACGGTTTCCTTTATTAAGATCGATACCCTCGACTGGATTACGGTACTGAAAAACGGATATTATATGGCTTCCCGGAATGCGGCCAAAACGATCAGTTATGTATCGGGTATGGATGTTTATCCCTTTGAACAATTTGACCTGCAGTATAACCGTCCGGACAAAGTGCTGGCGGCAATCGGGAAAGCCAGCCCCACCCTGATCGAAGCTTATCACAAAGCTTATCTGAAAAGGATCAAAAGGGCGGGGATCGACAGCAGCCAGTTCCTGAATGAACTGGAAGTGCCGCTGGCGGAAATAACCAACCAGGGCCAGATCGAGCCGGAACAAACCAAAAACAAACTGAGCCTGTCCATAAAAGGATCGGATAAGAAGATCAATCTCGACCGGTATAATGTCTGGGTCAATGAGGTACCCGTTTTCGGCAGGACCGGGAAATCGGTCAGGAATCAAAAGACCAAATCAATATCCGCCACAGTGGAGCTCACACTTTCAGAAGGGATGAACCGTATCGAAGTCTCTGTGATGAATATGGCAGGTACGGAAAGCTACAGGATGCCGCTCTATGTGAACTATAGCCCGGCGGTGAAGCAAAAAGAGATGACGAGGTTTATCGGTATTGGTATTGACCAGTTCAAACAAAACAATTACAACCTGGAGTACAGCAGCAAGGATATCCGAGACCTGGCGGTGAAGCTGAAAGAGAAATACAAGGACAATATTATCATTGATACGCTGTTCAATGAAAACGTAACCACCGAAAAAGTAAAAGCTTTAAAACAAAAGCTGCAGCAGACAACGGTGAATGACAAAGTGATCATCTCCTATTCCGGTCATGGCCTGCTGAGCAAGGACTACGATTATTACCTGAGTACTTACTCCGTCAACTTCAGTAAACCGGAAGAGAATGGTTTGCCCTATGATGAACTGGAGAACCTGCTTGACAGCATACCGGCGAGAAAGAAATTAATGCTGATAGATGCCTGTCACAGTGGTGAAGTGGATAAGGAGGAAGGTATTGCTATACAGAAAATTGCTGATTCCTTAGGGCTAAGTAAGGGAATCGACTTAGGCAATAGTACTACTACAACCCAACATGTGGGTTTAAAGAACAGTTTTGAATTAATGCAATCCTTGTTTGTGAATGTGGGCAAGAGCACCGGGGCTACGATCATCAGTGCTGCCGCCGGTAACCAGTTTGCCCTGGAGCGGGGTGACCTGAAGAATGGTGTGTTTACCTACAGCCTGTTAGAAGCAATGAATACATACCCCACAATAAAAATCAGCGAGCTGAAAAAAATAGTGGGTGAAAGAGTGGAGCAACTGACGAACGGCCTACAGAAGCCAACATCAAGGAATGAGACTATAGCGGTGGACTGGAGTTTGTGGTAGAAGTTGAGGTTAAGATTAAGATTGAGAGAATAAGGTGTTATTACCTAACAGATAAAAATGTAATATTAGTAAGTGAAACAAAAACTATTTTATGGCTATTTTTCCCTTTTTTCATTATTGAACCTGCAGACCGGGGCACAGCAGCCGCGGCTGGTGTTGCCGATAGGACATAGTGACTGGGTAAGTACAGTTGCCTTGAGTCCGGATGGGAAAAAAATTATTACCGGTTCGAGAGACAATACTGCAAAGGTTTGGGATGTAAGGACTGGTAAATTATTACTCAATTTAATTGGACACAAAGAGTGGGTAATTTCTGCCGCATTTAGCCCGGATGGGAAAAAAATTATTACCGGTTCATTTGATTCTACAATTAAGGTTTGGGAGTTAAACTCAGGCAAAATCCTTATTGACATAAAGGAGAAAAACAGTAAAATAAAGTCTGCAGCTTTTAGTTCTGACGGAAAGAAAATTCTTACAGCTTCATTAGATAATGCTGCCAGGCTATGGGATGCGGCTTCGGGTAAACTATTAATGGAATTAAAAGGGCATACCAATAATGTATGGTCTGCGTCTTACAGTCCGGAGGGCAGTAAAATCCTGACTTATTCCGAAGATGGTACTGCTAAAATCTGGAGTGCTATTTCCGGCCAGTTGTTATTTAATCTAAATGGGCATTCAGCTAATATTTCATCTGCCTCCTTTAGTTCTGACGGGAAGCGACTTGTTACAGCTTCTTCAGACAAAATATGCAAGGTGTGGGATATGAGTACCGGCCAATTACTGTATGAACTAAAGGGACATACAGAAACCGTTTATGCCGCTGTTTTCACTCCCGATGGGAACAGGATTATCTCTGTATCTCTAAATGGCGTAATGAAAGATTGGGATGCCAATTCGGGTACCTATATAAAGGATCTTAAAGGACATACTGACGCTATATGGTCAATTAATTTCAGTTCTGACGGCAGCAAGATAGTAACTGCCTCCAATGACAAAACGGCAAAAGTATGGGACATCGCATCAGGGCAGTTATTGACAGACATTAAAGAACAAAAGGCTGCCTTATATGTTGCTATTTTTAATCGGGATGGCCGGCAAATTATAACAGCGGCCAAAGACGGATCCACCAAAATCTGGAATGCACAAACAGGAAGCTTAGTATTTGACTTAAAAAGCCATACCAAACCTGTAAAAAATATTGCGTTTCACCCGGACGGACAAACAATACTCACAACAACCGGCAGCGAAGCCGCCAAAATATGGAGTGTACCAACACTTAGCCTTTTACCTGTCACGATTGGACGATCAGATGAAAAGGTGTTAACGTTTGCATTCAGTCCGGGCGGAGAACAGGTCGCCACTACTTCTCGTTTTGAGGATGTTAAAATAAGAGATACCCGAACCGGGCGATTAGAAACAACACTCGAGGGAACAACCAGTACCAGCTTTGCTGTATTTAGTCCTGACGGCAGACAAGTAGTTACCACTACTTTTGAAGGTGCCGGAATTGTCTGGAACCCGGTTAGAGCCAGGATAATAAAAGTACTTGAAGACAACAATACATTTAATATGGAACTCAACAGTGCTACTTTCAGTACTGACGGTAAAATGATTATACTGACTTCCCCTTATAAGAAAGCTACGTTTTGGGATACAGAATCAGGAAACCTGCTGGGTTATTTTACCAGTAAGAGAGGATTTATTCAATCGATCCTGTTTAGTCCAGACGGACAAAAAGTGATTACAACTACCGGCGATGACAGAGCAGAAGTTTGGGATACTAAAACGTTTAATGTTCTTAAAGAGCTCTCCGGGCATAAACAAAAAGTAAATGCAATAAATTTCTGTTATGATGGAAGTAAAGTTATAACAGCATCTGCTGACAATACAGCTAAGATCTGGGATATCAACACCAATAAACAATTACTGGATTTAAAAGGGCATACCGCTTCGGTTAATCAGGCTGTTTTTTCACGGGATGGATTAACTGTTGTAACTGTATCACAGGATAATACCTGTAAAGTCTGGAATACAAAAAATGGTGAGTTGAACTGTACTTTTTTTGCCGTTGACAGCACAGATTATTTTGTTCAGATTCCTTCCGGATATTATAAAGCCTCTGCAGGAGCTACCAAACTCCTTCACTACGTTACCCAAGATTTAAAAGTCATCAGTTTCGAGCAGCTTGATGTCAAATACAACCGCCCTGACAAAGTATTGGAGGCCATAGGTAATGCAGATACCGCATTGATAAAAAGCTACCGTAAGGCATGGGAGAAGCGGATTAAGAAACTGGGTATAGATACCACGCAGTTCAGGGACGGTTACAGTGTGCCTGAAGCTGATATTATGAACCGGGACAGTATTGATTATGAGCAAAAGACCGGCACACTGCGGTTGCATATTAAAGGAGTTGACAGTACTTATCAACTCGACCGCTTCAATGTATGGGTAAATGAATCGCCCCTTTATGGCCAAAGAGGTATCCGCATCCGGAAGAAAAACAGTAACAGCCTTGACACTACCATCACCATTGTGCTTTCACAAGGAGAAAACCGGATAGAGACCAGCATCACCAATGTAAACGGTACCGAGAGCTACCGTATGCCCTTGTATGTGAACTATACACCGGCGGTAAAGCAGAAGGAGATGACGAGGTTTATCGGTATTGGTATTGACCAGTTCAAACAAAGCAATTACAACCTGCAGTACAGCAGCAAGGATATCCGAGACCTTGCGGTGAAGCTGAAAGAAAAGTACAAAGACAATATTGTCATTGATACCCTGTTCAATGAAAATATAACTACGGAGAAAGTAAAGGCATTAAAAGAAAAACTAAAACAGACAACGGTCAATGACAAAGTGATCATCTCCTATTCCGGTCATGGCCTGCTGAGCAGGGATTATGATTATTACCTGAGCACTTACGCTGTGAACTTCAGTAAGCCGGAAGAGAATGGTTTGCCCTATGATGAACTGGAGAACCTGTTGGACAGCATTCCTGCGAGGAAGAAACTGCTGCTGATCGATGCCTGCCACAGCGGTGAGGTAGATAAAGAAGAAGGCATTGCCATGAATAAAACAGCCGACTCCCTCAGCTTGAGCAAGGGAATCATCATTGACCAGCCACAACAGCAACATCATGTGGGTTTGAAGAACAGTTTTGAATTAATGCAATCCTTGTTTGTGAATGTNNCTGGAGCGGGGCGATCTGAAGAACGGTGTGTTTACCTACAGCCTGCTGGAAGCGATGAACCAATACCCGACGATAAAGATCAGTGAGCTGAAAAAGATAGTGGGTGAAAGAGTGGAGCAGCTGACGAATGGTATGCAGAAACCTACTTCGAGGAATGAGAATGTTGCGGTAGACTGGAGTTTGTGGTGAAATTGATCAGACGTCTTCATGCAGATAATACCCGCCGGATGGTATATGTTGTTCTAAAGGTTTGTGGTAACTTTCACCAATGTGGCTGAAAAAAACTTATGCAATCCTTTTTTTACTCTCTGCCATACAACTCATTGCAAAGGCACAGCAACCTAACCTGATTCTGCCTACTGGACATACCGGGATAATCAGGGTAGCCTGTTTTAGTCCTGATGGCAAATATGTAGTAACAGGTGGAGAGGACAAACAAGTTATTGTTTGGGAGGCCCATTCCGGAAAGAAAGTGCATACTCTTGGGACCAATATCAGTACAGTTACCTTTACAAGTTTTAGTAAAGATGGCCGCTACCTAGCGGCTGGTACTGATTCAGCGATCGTAATATGGTCATTTCCCGACTACAGACAACTGGGAATATTCGAATTGGCCAGGCGTATTATATTCTCACCTGACAACAAAAAGGTTTTTGTATTGGGTTATGATGGAAACATTTTGCAATGTGCACTCCCATCACTTAAAACCGAGTTTGAATACAGGGATAATATTAAATATGAATCCGATCCGCAACGAAAAATAACTCGTATAGCTATCAGCCCCGACGGGAATTCGTTCTGTTCCATTTCCTTTGACTCGTCTCTTATTATCAGGAATACCCGTAACGGGAAGATCACAGCAACCAGAAAACTCAAGGGAGATTCCTGGCTTTGCTTTTTTTCAGCCGATAACATGTATATCAACCTGGTTTCCGACAGAGGTATGGAACGATACCACACCGGTAATGAATCAGCTGATTCTATGCTTTTGCGCAAGTGGATTGTGGCAGCATTCCTAAGCAATAACGGGAAATATCTTCTTATTTCATGGAACATGCCCGGAGAGGTTAGTGCTCTATGGGATATGGAAAAATACAAACCAATATTTCAAACTGATACGATCTACTCTGTCAACGACACACTGGCTATTTCCGATATTAATGAATCCAGTTACAGGACTGGCACCGCTGATTATGGTTTTCCCAGGTTTACAGGAATGATTGGGGCAATAGAGACTGCACCTTCAGGAGAATTCATTCGTATTGGAGACCGTATCTGGAATTGTAAAGACAATCGGCTATCGTATTTAATAAAAGACAACGATATCAACCGATCGGATTTCAGCCCGGATGGCAGGTTCCTTTTGGTTCAGCAAAAAAGCGGTTCTATAGGTCTATGGGATCTGGCTGCACAAAAAAAATTACAGGTTTATGAAACTAAAGTTAGTACTGTTCAAACCGCAGCGATAAGCCCTGACGGAAACATCTTTGCCTTGGCCGGGACCGATCGAACGGTGAGCATCAATGATCTTAAAACCGGACAGAAGCTTTTTTTGCTTCGGGGGCATACTGCTTCTGTAAAAATGGTTCAGTTCAGCAGCGATTCCCGTAAACTGCTGACCAACTCACTGGATTCAACGGCCTGTCTATGGGATATGCAAACAGGCTTGCTATTAAAAAAATTTAAAGGTCAGCATCCCGAGCTAAACCCTGCATGGTTCGACTGGAAAGACTCTGTAATGCTACCAAACGTACGGATTATGAACATAGCTAAAATAGATGATAATGGCAAAGAGTACGAAGTACAAATGCCTGAGCCTTTGGAAAATCCTGAAAATATCCTAAATACTCAAAGCAATAACGGGAAATTCGCCTTTTTCAGAATTCCTGGTTATCCCATATGGAACGTCGGTGGTGAGGAGAACAAACTACAACTGGAAAGTCAATGGACTTATACCTCTCTTGTTCATTGTTTTTCACAGGATAGTAAATGGCTGGCAATTGCTGAAAGCAGCGGGAGTGATTCTATGTTAGTTGGGGAAATAGAAACCGGGAAATGGCTTTTCCGGAAGAAACTAAACACACTATCCAATGACAACTGGCTCTATGGTAGTACTGAGCAACTTCATTTTACAAAAGATCGTAAATATCTACTTGCCGCTGATGCAAAATCAGTTATTCATATTTTTTCAACAGCAAACTTCATGGAAGTGGCACAATTGCCAGGTAAGCGGGCCTATCTGTCTGCGGATGACAAATACCTGCTTGCCTTGAACAAGGGAAATTGCGACATTTATGATTTTGACAATAGAAAACTCCTATACACTTATATCATGGTCGATTCAACCGATTACCTTGTCATTGACGACCGCCAGCGTTTCGACGGTACTGAACAACCAAGGAAGATGTTGTATTATTCCTGCGGCAATGAAATTGTAGATCTTGAACAGGCAAAGGACTTACTATGGGTTCCTAATCTTGCCGAACGCATCATGAAAGGCGACAGCATCAACGCCAAAACTCTCAGTGAACTGAATATCTGCGGTCTTACCCCGGAAGTGGAAGATAAAAGTACAGCGGGGCAATTTCGGTTTCATATACAACCCCGCCGGGGTGGTTTGGGAGAAACGATGGTATATGTAAATGGTATAGAAGCCCGCCGTTATAAACCTGGTCAACTAAAAAAACAAGGTGATGTATATGAGCTGATACTCTCTAAAACAGACCTCAACACTTACTTCATTGCGGGCAAAGAAAACCCCGTAACGGTAAAAGCCTATACGGCCGATAATGCTATTTCATCCAGGGGCATCATTATCAATGAAGATAAGACACAGGAAAAGACAACAACTCCACCCAACCTCTATGCTGTAATGGTGGGAGTAAGTGATTATAAAGATGAAGAGCTGGATTTAAAATATGCGGCCAAAGATGCCAATGATATATCCGCTGCCGTGGCTGCTTCAGCCCGTAAACTGCTGAATACCGATGGCAAAGAACATGTTTTTGTATATGATCTTACTACTTCAGAGAAAAGGTACCAGTTGCCGGAAAAGAACAGTATCAAAAAAGTGCTGGAAGAAATTGGCAATAAGGCAACAGCCAATGATATCTTGTTATTGTTTTTTGCCGGTCATGGGGTGATGTCCGCCCGTTCCGGAGAGCAACAAAAATTTTATTTCTTAACGGCCGATGCTTCCAAAACCACGGCTGCTTCTGCTGTGGCCGATGTGGGCATCAGTACCGCCGAGCTCACCGAATGGATGAAGCCGCAAAACATCANNGATAAACTGAATGAGCAATCTGGCTTTTTCATTCTTTCGGCATCGGCCAGCAACCAGAGTGCTTATGAGATGGGCAGGTATTCGCAAGGCCTGCTTACTTACTCCTTATTAAAAGCGATCAAGCAGCAGCCGGATATTTTAGCAGACGGAAAATACCTGGATGTAAGCCGCTGGTTTAATGCCGCTGAAAAAACTGTTACTGAACTTACCAAGGAAACCGGTGCCAGACAGCAGCCGCAGGTGATCAGCAATACCAATTTTACTATCGGCATTGTAGATGAAGAAGTAATGGCCAAGATTGTGCTGCCACAGGAAAAGCCATTGTTTGCTGCCAGTAATTTTCAGAATAATGATGAGAATATTGCAGATGATGATTTGGAATTAAGCAAATTGATTAACCTGCAATTAAACGATATGGCTTCCAGGGGAGCTAGCAGCAAGATCGTTTATGTAACGGCTACCAATTCACCCGATGCCTATTCGCTGACCGGCCGCTATACTATCAATAATAAAGTTATTTCGGTGCAGGTAAACCTGAAACAGAACAAGCTGATCAAAGCCCGTTTTGAACTGAGGGGTACAAGCGATAAACTTAATGAACTGGCTGCAGCAGTTGCTTTAAAGGCGGCAGATTTGATAAAATGAAATGACAAATCATGACCTCATGGAGGAGTGTTTGAAAGAGGGGCCCGGTGTTGAAGTTTGCCAGGCCCTTTCTTCCATAATCAGATGATGCGTTTATTCACCGCTCATTTCATCCTTGTTTTTCTTTCTCCAGCTT
>DEHX01000098.1:2662-11613 GCA_002352145.1 Chitinophagaceae bacterium UBA2789 | reverse complement strand
ATCTCTTCCAGCATTTCATCCATGCGCCAGCCTTTGTTTTTGGCAATAGTTTCCAGCGAAACCTTTTTATCCGTGTTTTGAATGATATACACTTTGTTGCCGCTCTTGTTCACCACACTCTTCATCACAAAATCATCCGGCCTTTCAATATTGTTTTCTTCCACATACTTGGCTATCAGGTCCACAAAAGGTCTTCCGTATTTCAAAGCCTTTCCTTTACTCACCCCCTGGCATTTTTCCAGTCCTTCCAGTGTGATGGGATAGAAAGTAGACATATCCTGCAACGAGGATTCCAGGAAAATCACAAAGGGAGGTAATCCTTTTTTCTTCGCCTCTTTTTGCCGCAGGTCTTTCAGCATTTCAAACAGCCGCTCATCTGATGCAGCGCCGGTGGTAGTTTCTGTTCCTTCCTCATCATCAGCATTGGCATCATCGTACAGCTTGTTCAGTACGATCTGGAATGATTTCGGTTTTTTCAAAAAGGCTTCCCCCTTCTTGGTAAACTTCAGCACACCATATTCTTCAATATCTTTTGACAAAAGACCTTCGAGCAATAGCTGGCGAATAAGCGAATTCCAGAAATGGGCATCCCTGTCGTTACCGCTGGCAAATGCATTCAACCCGTCATGGCGGAACATCTGTATCTGCGGGGTCAGTTTTCCGCTGACGATCTGCACTACATAATCCGTAGCAAATCGTTCATCCAGTTCTTTGATGGCTTTTAGTACGATCACCGTTTCGTCTTTAGCCTCTATCCTTTCTTTCGGATGCTTGCAGTTATCACACTGTCCGCAGTTTTCCTTTTCATACTCTTCACCAAAATAACTCATCAGCACTTTGCGGCGGCAAACACCGGTTTCCGCAAATGCTACTGTTTCGTTGATGAGCTGCGCCCCTACCTCTCTTTCACTCAGTGGCTTATCCCGCATCAGGTGTTCGAGTTTGCTTACATCTTTATGTGAATAATAAAGAATACACTTTCCTTCCAGTCCATCACGGCCTGCACGGCCGGTTTCCTGGTAATAATTTTCAATGGACTTCGGGATATTGTAGTGAATGACAAAACGAATATCCGGCTTGTCAATACCCATACCAAAGGCAATAGTAGCACAGATCACCTGCACATCTTCATTCAGGAACTGGTCCTGCCTGTCTGCCCTCAGTTTACTGTCAAGCCCGGCGTGGTAGGCAACGGCTTTAATGCCGTTGGCCATTAAAATATCAGCCAGTTCTTCAGTGGTCTTCCGGTTAAGTGTATATATAATACCACTTTTACCTTTTGTGCCTTTTATGAAACGAACGATGTGTTCATCCGTTTGCGCCTTCTTTATTTTGGGCAATACTTCGTAATAAAGATTAGGGCGGTTAAAGGAGGAAATAAAAACATTCGGATTGCGCAGGTCCAGGTTCTTGATGATATCGCTCTGCACTTTGGGAGTGGCAGTTGCAGTTAATGCAATCACCGGTGCATCAGGATTTATCTGTATCATCATTTCCCGCAGGCGGCGGTATTCAGGCCGAAAATCATGTCCCCATTCGGAGATACAGTGTGCTTCATCCACTGCGAAGAAAGAAATGGTCAAATCGCTGAAGAATTCAAGGTTCTCCTGCTTGGTCAGCGTTTCCGGTGCCACATAAAGCATTTTGGTTTTGCCGGTAAGCAAATCATCATGTACTTCTTTTATTTCTTTCTTGGTCAGTGTAGAGTTGAGAAAATGGGCTACTTCATCATTGCTGCTGTAACCCCGAACCAGGTCCACCTGGTTTTTCATCAAGGCGATAAGCGGTGATACAATGATGGCCACCCCCTCACTCACCATGGCGGGCAACTGGTAGCACAGGCTTTTGCCCCCGCCGGTTGGCATAATGACAAATGTATCATGACCGGCCAGCAATGATTCAATCGCTTTTTCCTGTGTGCCCTTGAATTTATCAAAGCCAAAATATTCCTGCAATGCTTTATGCAGGTCGAATTTAGTTTTGACTGATCCGTTTTTAGGCGTTTTTGTCTTTGCTTCCTTACCCGTGGCTGCTTTTCCGTTAGCTGATTTGGTGGTTTTGGTTGCAGCCTTTTTTACTGTTGTTCCCATTTTTCAAGTTTTTCTTCATAGGAGTCCTTCCGGACTATGGATACCAATATGGTATAACGTCAGTTGTTTAAGATACTCAATTTTAGCCGAATGCCGGGACAGGCCTGCCTTATTTTTTGCACAGCCTGCCTTTAAATTGATCAAAGGCAAACAACATCGTTGAGTAATTTCTCAGCCTATAACCGGGGATTCAGCGGGTTGATTTCTTTTACCGGGCTCCGCATCAGCAGAGTCGCACAACTTCTTTCCCCTTTTTAGTTGTTGAGGTGTTTCCGCTTTTGGCGGAAGGGTTGCGAATTTACAACTGAATTATGTGTTTTTCCGGGCAAAACCGTTAAAATTCAACAGCCGGCCAATCGCATGGTTATTCCATACTAAAAAGGCTAAATTTGCGGCCTTATCGCAGGGGTATTAAGGCGATATTCAAGCCAATGCCAATTGACATTAAACACATAGCCCTCAGAACCATAGAGATGGAAGCACGGTCAATAGCTGGCCTGTCGGTATCTGTCAACGAGGATTTTGTGAAGGCTGTACAGGTTATTGCATCCTGTACAGGCCGGGTGGTGGTGAGCGGCATTGGCAAGAGTGCCATTATTGCGCAGAAAATAGTGGCAACGTTCAACTCAACAGGCACTCCTTCCCTTTTTATGCATGCGGCCGATGCCATTCACGGCGACCTGGGAATGGTGCAGCAGGATGATGTGGTAATGGTGATCAGCAAGAGCGGTGAAAGCCCTGAGATAAAAGTGCTGGTGCCGCTGATCAAAAACTTTGGCAATACACTGATCAGTATCGCCGGGAACAAAAACTCTTACCTGGCCAAAAACGCCAATATTAATTTGGATACAACAGTAGACCAGGAAGCATGTCCGAATAACCTGGCCCCCACTACCAGCACTACAGCACAATTGGTAATTGGAGATGCGCTGGCTGTTTGCCTGATGGAAATGCGAGGATTTCAGGCGGACGATTTTGCCAAATTCCATCCGGGAGGAATGCTGGGTAAAAAGCTTTACCTGAGGGTATCAGACCTGGCAGAGGGTAATGAAAAGCCCAGGGTGCTGTCAACCCAATCATTAAAAGAAGTGATTGTTGAAATGACAGCAAAGCGATTGGGTTTAACTGCTGTGGTGGATGAAGACAATAATCTTTTAGGTATCATCACCGATGGAGATTTAAGGCGAATGCTGGAAAAAAACGTTGCGATTGATGCTGTAAAGGCTGGAGATATTATGACGAAGCATCCAAAAGCAATTGGCCCGGATGAACTGGCGATAGAGGCACTGGATATGCTTCGCAAAAATGAGATTTCACAACTGGCAGTTGTACAGGATAAAAAGTATTTAGGAATTATACATTTACACGACCTGATCAGGGAAGGATTAATATAGTTGACAAGTTAAAAGGTTGACAGGTTAACAAGATAGCAGCATGTCAAACCCAACTTATCAGCATTTCAACTATTAGAGATGAACAAACACCACTATGTAGCAATAATGGCCGGGGGAATCGGTAGTCGTTTCTGGCCGATGAGCCGTACCAATTTTCCCAAGCAGTTTCTCGATATTCTCGGAACCGGCCGAACGCTGATTCAACAAACATGGGACCGCTACAGCAAACTGGTGAATAAAGAAAATATCTTCATCATCACAGCACAGGAATATGTAAATATTGTAAAAAAACAAGTACCCGATATTCCGGAAGAAAATATCCTGGCAGAACCTTCCAGAAAGAATACAGCCCCATGTATAGCCTACATTGCATTCAAGCTTTTGAAAAAAGATCCCAAGGCACTGATGATAGCCGCACCTGCGGATAACCTTATCCTGGAGACGGATGAGTTTTTAAAGACGGCAAAAAAGGCCTTCAGCTTTGTTGATCACATCAATGCATTGCTCACTATAGGCGTAAAACCCACATATCCTAATACGGGTTATGGTTACATTCAGCATGATACAACAGAAGCAGCGCCGGATATTTTCAAAGTGAAAACGTTTACGGAAAAACCCAACCTGGAGCTGGCCAAAGCCTTTATTGCCAGCGGAGATTTTTTGTGGAATGCCGGCATATTTACCTGGAAGGTCAAGAATATTATTACAGCGCTGGAAAAACATGAACCAGAGTTGTATGAGTTGTTTGCTGCAGAGAAAGACAAGTTTAATACAGACGCAGAAAGAGAGGCTGTTGAAAATATTTACCCCCAGTGCACTAATATTTCTATTGATTTTGCAGTGATGGAAAAAGCAGATAATGTATTTGTGATTCCTGCATCTTTTGGCTGGAGCGACCTTGGCACATGGAATAGCGCCTGGGAAAACAAGGACAAAGATTATTTTGGCAATGCGGTGGTAGGCAAGCATGTAATGGTGGTAGATGCTAACAATTGCATCGTACATGTACCCGATAACAAGCTGGTATTATTGCAGGGATTAAAAGATTACATCATCATTGATACCAAAGATGTATTGCTCATCTGCAAAAAGGACAAGGAACAGGAGATAAAGCAGTACGTTGCAGAAGTGAAACGAAATATGGGTGATAAATACCTGTAAAAGAATTACCACAAAGTGGTAGTCCCGCTACAGCGGGATTTTTTATTTTTAGGACATAAACATTAACCATGGCCAGCTTTCCGGTAAGTAACATCCTGTTTTTGGATATAGAAACAGCACCGCAATACCCCGATTATAATGATATGCCGGAGGAATGGAAACAATTGTGGGACACTAAATCAGCCTCACTACTAAAATATCACGAGGGACAAACCAACGAATCATTGTACCCCCGTGCCGGTATTTATGCAGAGTTTGGCAAGATCATTTGTATCAGTTGTGGTGTACTGCAGGGTGCCGATGGTCATAAAAAGATTGTTTTAAAAAGCTTTTATGGCGATGATGAAAAATTATTGTTACACCAGTTCAGCGAAATGCTGAATAAATGGTCGGCAGGCGAACAAAAATTTTTGTGTGCACATAATGGAAAAGAGTTTGATTTTCCTTACCTCTGCCGCCGGATGATCATTAATAACTTGCCGATACCCTCTTTGCTGAATATTGCCGGAAAAAAGCCCTGGGAAGTTACGCACCTGGATACACTGGAGCTTTGGAAGTTTGGTGACTTTAAAAGTTTTACTTCCCTCAACTTGTTAGCCCATACGCTGGGCATCCCAACACCCAAAGATGATATTGACGGCAGCATGGTCTGGGCTGTTTACTGGAAGGAGAAGAACCTGGAAAGAATTGTTACCTATTGCCAGAAAGATGTGGTGACCGTGGCGCAGATATACCTCCGGATGAATGGTGATCCGCTGATCAAACAAGAGAATATTGAAATAAAAAACTGATATGAGCAGAACCAATTATTCTTCCGGGGCCAAATGGGAAGATATTGTCGGCTACAGCCGTGCAGTGAGGGTCGGCAATATTATTGAAGTGACCGGAACAGTAGCAGTAGATGAAAACAACCAGCTGGTTGGAANNGATGTGGTGCGTACAAGAATGTATGTTACAGATATTGCCCGTTGGGAAGAATATGGCAAAGCACATGGCGAATTTTTCAAAGACATAAAACCCTGTACCACGATGGTGGAAGTAAAAGGACTGATAGCCCCCGAATATCTGATAGAAATTGAAGCAACCGCTATCATTAGTGAGTAACTTTAAGGTGCAAAAAATTTTTATTATGAGAAAGCTGATTCTGCTTATTCCGGCCCTGGCACTCCTTTTAAGTTGCCAAAGTAAGAATGAAGCGAAGAAAACAGATACAAGCAATGTGGACAGTGCTGGCAAAGAAACTCATTATTACAAAATCGATCTAATTCAGATTACTGACTCTGCCTGGGGTTCTGTAACAAGGAATACCAATTTCGAAGACCTTCAAATGATCTATGGAGAGCAAAATGTGAAAGATGAACGTATTTGTGGTCCCGAGTGTATCGACTCGCTGGATGTAACACAAGTGTACCCGGGTACCAGCAAAGCCTTTACCGTGTACTGGAAAGAAAAGCAATACCACAAAAAGATCGAAATGATNNCTGAATGGTAAGAAAATTACTTTTTACGGTTTTGGCTGGGACTATGGCGGCGGTATCGTTTCTTTCAACGGAGGTAAATTGGAGAAATCAAACCTGCATTATACCCTTGACATGACGTATGATACGACGGGTAACTCCATTATGGGTGATGCAGAATTCAATACGGACATGCCGGAGGTACAGAAACATATCGGTAAAATATTCGTGGATAAGATTGTGCTATCCTTTGACTGATTTTAGAAAATGAATATTGAAACCCTCAGGGAATATTGTCTCTCCAAACCGGGAGCGGAAGAAACACTTCCTTTTGGTCCGGATACCCTGGTGTATAAAGTGGGAGGGAAAGCCTTTCTGCTAATGGGCCTGGATAACGATGACTTTCGCTTCAATGTAAAATGTGATCCGGACAAAGCAATTGAATTAAGGGAAGAATATGGCTGTGTGCTGCCCGGATACCACATGAATAAGAAACACTGGAACACCATTGTAGTAGACGGCTCAGTTTCTTCTCAGCTATTAAAAGACTGGATCGATCATTCTTATGATCTTGTAGTGGCATCCTTGCCCGGCAAAAAGAAGAAACAGTAACAAAATTTTGCAATCGCATCAATATCAATTCTCCTATTTTAGCGGCCTAATTATACTTAATGAAAAGACAATTTTTTACCGTACTGGCCGCATTGATCACTTTTTCTGTTTCAGCCCAAACCTACCGAATCACCTGGGGAGAAGAGATCAAACTGAAAAAAGGAACTGCTGACCTGGATATAGTAGCGGCTGATAATACCGGCCTGTTTTTTACTGAGACCAGGAGGAAGATGACGGGGTATTTTGTTATTGGCGCTACCTATGGCAATGCTATTAAACTAATGAAACTGGATAAGAACTTCGGGGAGGTTTTTGACAAAGAATACAAAAAGGAACTGAAAGGCCTGGAGTATCACAGCTTTCAGCCGCTGGAAAATGACCTGTACATGTTTGCTTCTGACTATGAGAAAAAGAGCCGCCAATTCAAAATATTAGGGGCAAAAGTGGATAAGAATAGCGGTGACATACCCGGTGATTTTGTGGAGCTGGGCAGCTATGAACTGGAGAGCAAAAGAGATGATTACGAAATGAAAGTTAGCCCGGTGCAAAACGGAAAAGCATTTTTGATGGTCAGTAATATTTCGGGAAAGGACAGGGTTTCACTGGGTATCAGCATTCTTGATAAAAGTTTTAAGAAAAAAGAAAACACAGTTATCAATCTCTCCTTTAATCCCGATCATTACCAGTTGCAGGATGTGCAGTATACCAAAAGCAATAAGATTGTCTTGCTGGGAAAAGAATATGAAGAGGCGCAATATGGCAAGAAAAAAAGAAAAAGGCTGGTGTTCAAACAGTATGTGCTGGGTATTTACAATATGAACGGAGGAAAAGAGAAAGAGGTGGTGATTAACTCTGATGACCGCTATGTCATCAGCGGGAAGCTGATTGAAACACCTGCCGGAGAAATGTTACTGGCAGGCTTTTATAGTAATGTCGCCAAAAAAGATGATCTCAATGGCTTCTTCATCAATAAAGTGGATCCTGAAAAAGGCGAAATGACGCTAAGCTCTTTCAAAGAGATCAACGCCGGTATGTTGGGAAAATCCTTTGAGGATGAAGCTGACGAGGATGACGAAATAAAAGCTAATAAAAAGCAGGCTCAAAAAGCCAAAGCCGAAGACGATGAGGAAGAGTTTCCCAACAAGTTTATTATAAAGTCTGTTGATATTAATCCAACAGATAACTCTATCGTTATTACCAGTGAGGTATCCAGGTATTCCTATTATTTTTTCACAGATTCCTATTACAATAATACTACCCGAACATGGACCCGTTCAACTACCCATGTTCACCGGTTTACCAACCAGGACATCCTCATCATTAATGCAGACAAGGACGGAAGTATCAAATGGCTGAACGCTTTGCCAAAATCACAGCTGGAAGAGATCCGTACCAGCAACAATACATCCGGCAATGGTATTTTCTTTGGGGGAAATGACCAGGGAAGTTATTTTGCCGCTGCCGGCGGAATGCCGTTTTATTCTTCCTACTCCAGTCTTATTAATAATAATAAACTGGTGATCATTATGAATGACCATACCAGCAATAATGTAAACCCGGAATACGGGAACAGGGTAAAGACTGTTTCCAATTTCAGGAAGCGGAGTAATGTTTATGGAATTTCAATTGACCTGGCCACAGGCGCTATGACAAGAAAGATCATTGCATCCAATAATGAAGAAACAATCCTGATGCCAAGACATGCATTTGTGGTAAAGAATGAGTTGTTTGTTCCATCCTGGCGCCAAAAAATATTAGCAAAAACTGAGTTGAAGTTTGCGAAGATTTCTGTGAAGTAATCAGACCATAATTTCATTGATCATGCCGGCCACTTCAAGGCCGGCATTTTTACCGGTATCCTGCAGCAATACATTTCCAGCTTTTTTATCGGTGAGTGTCACATCAAGAGCCGCCGTCATACTTTCTTCGATACGGCCATTCATGAAACCAAGTATGGGGGAAGCCAGTTCAGTGGCGTTGTCTCGATGCGCCAGGATTTCCAGCCGGCATTTTCGGTTCTCCAGAACTATTTCAACTTTATTTTCATCAGCATAAGAACGAAGAAGTTTTGTACCATTATATATGGTGAAGCGATACAACTGATCATTCAGCCAAAGACCTGCGATAAAACCGGTAAAGGAATTCCTGATCCAGGGGATTTTGGCTACAGAACATTTCAATGAAATACCCGGACGGCTGAAATGATTGCTTTGCATCCAGAAATAGGCAGACGGAAA
>DEHX01000098.1:0-2639 GCA_002352145.1 Chitinophagaceae bacterium UBA2789 | reverse complement strand
GTAACTCACCTTTAATGCCGGGCAGGTCAAGCTGCAAATGGTTTTCAGAGAAACTGTTCTTGTTCAATTGAACCAGCAGTTTTTTGGAAGAAGGATTGAAATCGTCAATGCCGAATCGATGATATAGGGAGGTTCTTTGTTTTCCATCCAGCACCTGAATAAATGCGTGGCTATAGCCATTGGTATCTATTGCTATGCCGGGTATGAATGCAAAGGCTTTTTGCTGATCGCTGCTGACTATTTTATAATACCAGCCTTCAAAATAATTTCGCTTTTTACCCCATCCCTGGAATTGTTCAGGGTTGAAGAAGGCGTGGAGTCTGGTAAAAAGCATGATTCAAAATACGGAACATTCTGTATCTCTGTTGTTCAATACACTTTAATTTTACTTCATACTATTAATGCATGATACCAACTATCCACTCTAAACTACCCAATGTAGGCACCACCATTTTCACCGTGATGAGTGCCCTTGCTACAGAATATAAAGCCGTAAACCTCGGGCAGGGATTTCCTGATTTTCCAATGAGCAAGGAATTAACAGACCTGGTAAACAAGGCCATGAACGATGGCTTCAACCAATACTCACCCATGCCCGGCTGGATGCCATTAAGAGAAGCGATTGCTGAAAAAGTACAATACCTGTATCATACAGCCATCAATCCTGATACAGAAATTACAATTACACCCGGCGGCACCTATGCTATCTATTCTGCTTTTACCACCATTTTACAACCCGGCGATGAGGTGATTGTTTTTGAACCGGCCTATGATAGCTATATCCCGAATATTGAGATCAACGGGGCAAAGGCTGTAACGATCAATTTGGTTTACCCGGATTATCATATTGACTGGGAAGCGGTACGGAAGGCCATTAATACAAAAACAAAAGCCATTATTATTAACTCGCCGCACAATCCTACCGGTAGTGTTATCGGTAAAAAGGATATTGAGGAGTTAAGAAAAACCGTTGAGGGCACCAATATTTTTATCATCAGCGATGAGGTGTATGAACACCTGATTTTTGATGGCATAGCGCATCAAAGTATTTTACGGTATCCCGACCTGTTGCAAAGAAGTTTTGTTTGTTTCTCTTTTGGTAAAGTATATAACTGCACCGGCTGGAAGTTGGGCTGTTGTATTGCACCACCTGAACTGACGAAGGAATTCCGGAAAGTTCACCAGTTCAATTGCTTTAGCTGCCACACTCCCACCCAGGTGGCGCTGTCGCATTTCTTAAAAGACAAAAAAGCATACCAGTCTTTGTCTGGTTATATGCAGGGCAAAAGAGATTATTTTACCAAACTGATGCAGCCAACAAAGTTTGATATGCTGGAAAGCCACGGCAGTTATTTTATTTGTGCAAAGTATGATCGCATCAGCGACGAAAACGATAAAGACTTTGCCATCCGGTTAACTAAAGAAGCCGGCGTGGCCACCATTCCGGTATCAGCATTTTATCATAACGGAAAAGATGATAAGGTGCTGCGGTTTTGCTTTTCTAAAAAAGAGGAAACACTGGAGCAGGCGGTAGAAAAGCTGCTGAAAGTATAATGGTGAAGGATGAGAGATATAAAGGTATTTTCTTTATGCTGCTGGCCGCATTGGGTTTTTCGCTGATGGGTGGTGCAGCCAAGGCTTTGAAAGAAAGCTTTAACGCAGGCCAACTCGTTTTTTACCGCAATGCAGTCGGATTAATTTTTTTGTTGCCCGGTTTATTTATCAAACCACCCCAGCAGCAGGGCGGAAAACCATTTCGGCTTGCTTTCCGGGGAATGATGGGCACAGTGGCGCTGTACACTTTATTATACTGCATACTGCATATACCGCTTGGTACGGCCATGAGCTATAATCTTACTTCTGCTTTATTCATTGCCGTTTTCTCTTATTTTCTCTTCAATGAATATCATGGAAAAAGGGTTGGCTTTGCAGTATTGCTGGGCTTTGCCGGCATGTTGTTAATCTACAAACCCGTCATGCACCTCCCCTGGTATTATCACCTGGCCGGGTTGATTTCCGGTATTACATCTGCTATTGCCTATCTCACCGTTAACCGGCTGGCCTACTATTATGATCCAAGGGTGATCGTACTTTCTTTTTTACTCAGCGGCTTTCTCGTTCCCCTGGTCACCATGATCATTCATTATACTAGCGGCATTCATCCGGATGGTCTTTTCATTGTCGATTTCAAACTTCCCTCCGGCATTGAATGGCTTTGGATTTTACTGATGGGCCTTGCTGCCTTATTTGGCCAGTACTTTGTAACTAGGGCTTTTGGGGCTGATAAGGCGGGCATTGTTTCTATTTTTGGTTATGCCAATATTATTTATTCCGTTTTCATTGGTATGTTGCTCGGCGATGCTTTTCCGGATGGAATGACCTGGGCAGGCATTACTTTAATTATAGTTAGCGGTGTTATTATCACTTTAGTAAAAAGGAAACAAAAAATATCCCGCTGATTATTGTTTTTTATTTTCGGAACTAAATAGTTCATATGAAAAAAGCTGTGTTGTTTTTCATGGTAGCATGTATTTATTTTTCTTCTTATGCACAGGTGTTACCGCTTCGGGAGCAGGCAAGGGTAATGGATGAAATGCTGGCTGACAGGATCAATAATTTATTGCCGCAGCTGATGGAAA
>DEHX01000105.1 GCA_002352145.1 Chitinophagaceae bacterium UBA2789 | reverse complement strand
GGAGCTGTATTGTTTTTCTATATGGCTATCATTAAAGATCTTGCTGTGTACCGTGATGCAAAATTGAAAATTCCGAAATGGAGACAAAAGATTTACAATATACTGGCCCTGGGTTATCGTGGTGCCGCCAGCCAGAAACGTCACCTGCTTATTTCGCAAAACCTGCTGGCTCTTATTATGATTCCGCTTTCCATTATCGTCGCTTCTATTCTTTCCTGGATTTTTGGTATGACATTGCGCCCGGGCTGGCACAGCACTATCTTTGGTCCTTATTTCGTTGTGGGAGCTTTGTATTCCGGCTGTGGTGTATTGATTGTGGCTATGTGGGTATACAGAAGGATGTACAAATTAGACAGGTACTTTACAGACAAACACTTTGTTTATCTCGGCTATATTATGCTGGCACTGGCTGCCGGTTATGGCTATTTTACTTTCTCTGAATATTTCACCAGCTGGTTTGGCTCTGAAAAATGGGACAGTGAGCTGATACATAAATTATTCAGCCCTGGTGAATATGGCTGGTGGACTTTATTCGCTAACCTTTTTGGAATCCTGTTGCCAATATTGATTGTGGCCGTACCTGCCACCAGAAAGGTAAACTGGATAACTCTTGCAGCCTTTGTTATGGTCATTGCCATGTGGGTAAAACGTTACCTGATCATTGTACCAACACTGGAAACAACATTGCTGCCGATGCAGGATACCAGAACTGAATATGTAAAATACTCAGCCACCTGGCCTGAATGGGTATTGACCGGCGCAGGTATTGCTACTTTCTTCCTATTCTTTACACTGGTTTCAAAATACATAACCGTGGTGCCGGTATCCGGACTGGAAGAAGCGGAACCTCATTTTACGCACCATCCGCACCATCAGCCAGCTGCCAAAAAAGAAGAAGTAAAACCTGCTTAAAAGAAATGCTATGAAAAAGATCAACCTCATCAACTCATATAAACAACTGCTGCTTTTGGCAGGTATGTTATTACTGCTTGGCTCACCGAATTCTTCTTTTGCACAAGGAGATACTACACAGCCCCCTGCTACTGATACTACAGCTACACCACCGCCAGATGAACCTGCTGCGGAAGAAGAGCCTTCACTCATTTCTCCTTCTATTGATTTTACCAGTGTGCAAAAAGGTGATAACTCCATTGACCTGAAGGTGGGTATGCGGGCCAAGGTAAAAGGCCAGTTCATCAACCTTTATAAAATGAAGGTTTCCTTTTTCCAGGTGGTAAATGAAGAAGATATACCATTAGGTTTTAAAATAACCGATGGGAACGGAAAGGCCATTTTTAATGTGAAAGGAGATTCATTAAAATCAGATGCAGAAGGAAAATTAAATTTTAAAGTGGTTTTTGCCGGAAACAAAGCGATGGAATCTGCCGAAGAATATGTTTCATTCCGCAGGGGCAGGCTGGAGATCGTTCCGTTAAAAGAAGATTCATTGCTTACCGTACAGATAAAATTAATTGATATCGGAACCGGGGAAGAAACGCCGGTAAAAGAAACGGCTGTTGGCGTTTTTGTCAAAAGAATGTTCCTTCCTATGAAAGTAGGGGAGGCCACTACTGATGAAAACGGCGAAGGCTCTGTTGAATTTCCCAACAACCTGCCCGGCGATGCTAAAGGTAACCTGACCCTGCTGGCCCGCCTGGATGAAAATGAAACCTATGGCAATATGG
Source organism: Chitinophagaceae bacterium UBA2789 (assembly GCA_002352145.1). Taxonomy (GTDB): domain Bacteria; phylum Bacteroidota; class Bacteroidia; order Chitinophagales; family Chitinophagaceae; genus JJ008. The sequence continues at coordinate 4,189 of DEHX01000105.1, read as the reverse complement.
AATCTGCTGTAGTACAGCCCTGGGGAGTGCCGGTTTCTGACAAGCCTGCAGCTCAGCCCCGCTCATTATGGAGCTCTCACCCGCCACTGTGGATGCTGATTACCTTCATCGTACTGATGCTGGCGGTATGGGGCCATTATATTGTTATTGTGTATGAACTTTTCCGGTTAAGAAAAGAACAGCCAAATGCACCAACTCATGCAACTAATTCGTAACTTAAACATTCTTTAATACGTAAAAAACAACAAACATGAAAACAAAAGCACCTGTTTTGATTGCCACACTGGTAGCCTTTGCATTATTTGCTTTCGCTCCTAAATCAGATTTTCAAAAACCCTGGCCAGTGCCGGATGCATGGAAAAACAAAGTAAATCCTATTAAAGGCGATGCAGCCTCTTTGGAAAAGGGCAAAGCTTTGTGGAGCCAGCATTGTAAATCTTGTCATGGTTCAAAAGGAAAAGGAGACGGTCCTAAAGCTTCTCAATTAGACACAGAACCCGGTGATTTTACCAAAGCGAGTTTCCAGTCACAAACTGACGGCGCTTTGTATTATAAAACAAATGCCGGAAGAGACGATATGCCTTCTTATAAAACAAAGATCCCTGATGCCAACGACAACTGGGCCCTTGTTAACTACATGAGAACATTCAAATAATGGTTGATAATAAAATATATAAGACCCGGCCGATGGCCGGGTTTTTTATTGTCCATATGCATGCTATATGATTTACTTCATACCGCTTATTGACCACGAACAGTTTAACTCTTTGAAATTGTACTCATTTTTACTTCACTGAAAAATCTTCGACGGTTTCAGTACGATTGCCTGCCTTTTTGTAAATTCCTTTTTTAAATACTTATTTATGTCAACACAAACTAACTTCTTTGCCATGGAGACTGCTCCGGCAAGGGCAGAACTCGAAACATGGGTAAAAAAGGTTGCTGAATTTTGCGAAGCAGATGCTGTACACTGGTGCGACGGATCAAAAGAGGAATATGACCGCATGTGCCAGCTACTGGTAGATAAAGGAACATTTATTCCGCTAAACCCGGAAAAAAGGCCTAATAGTTTTGCCTGCTTCAGTGATCCAAGTGATGTAGCAAGAGTAGAAGACAAAACGTTTATCTGCAGTTTGCGCAAAGAAGATGCAGGCCCTACCAACAACTGGATGGATCCTAACGAAATGAAAAAAATCCTGGAAGGCCTGATGAAGGGAAGTATGAAGGGCCGCACACTGTATGTTATTCCCTTTTGTATGGGACCATTGGGCTCTGCTTATTCAAGATACGGTGTACAGATTACCGACTCGGAATATGTGGTAGTGAATACCCGCATTATGACCCGCATGGGAAAAGATGTATTGCCTTACCTGGATACAAAAGGATATGTAAAATGCCTGCACACTATCGGCGCCCCACTGCAGCCGGGGCAAAAAGATGTAACATGGCCCTGTAACCCTGATGTTAAATATATTTCTCATTTTCCCGAAGAAAGATCAATTGTCTCTTACGGCAGCGGCTATGGTGGTAATGCGTTGATGGGTAAAAAATGTTTTGCGCTGCGGATCGCTTCTGTTATGGGAAGAGAAGAAGAATGGCTGGCAGAACATATGCTCATAATGGGTGTTGAATCTCCTGAAAAAGAAAAGACCTATGTAGCAGCTGCCTTCCCCAGCGCCTGCGGCAAAACAAACTTTGCGATGCTTATTCCGCCAAAAGAGTTTGATGGCTGGAAAGTAACTACCGTTGGTGATGATATTGCCTGGATCCATAAAGGAGATGATGGTAATCTTTATGCCATCAACCCTGAGGCAGGTTATTTTGGTGTGGCTCCCGGCACCAACTATGATACCAACCCCAATGCCATGGAGAGCATCAAAGGCAACACCATATTTACCAATGTGGCTATTACTGCTGATAAAGATGTGTGGTGGGAAGGCTTGACTAAAGAAGTGCCTGATGGTTTGACCGACTGGCATGGCAAGCCTTATGATAAAAACAGTGGCAAACCTGCTGCACACCCTAACTCAAGATTTACCGCACCGGCCTATCAAAACCCTGCGATAGACAAAGACTGGGATAATCCAAAAGGTGTTCCGGTTGCCGGTTTCATATTCGGCGGAAGAAGAAGTACCGGAGTACCCCTGGTGTATCAATCATTCAACTGGAACTTTGGTGTGTACCTGGCCACTACTATGGGCAGCGAAATGACAGCTGCTGCTTTTGGAGAAATAGGTAAAGTTCGTCGTGACCCCTTTGCCATGTTGCCATTCATGGGTTACCATATTGGTGATTATGTAAATCACTGGTTGCAGTTTGGCCGCAGCCTGCCCAATCCTCCCCGTATTTTCGGTGTGAACTGGTTCCGCAAAGATGAAAATGGTAAATTCCTCTGGCCGGGCTTTGGTCAGAATATCCGTGTGCTGAAGTGGATCGTGGAGAGAATAAAAGGCAAGGCTCCATCAGTAGAAAGCCCTATTGGCTGGATGCCGAGATATGAAGATATTGACTGGACAGGTTTGAAATTTTCAAAAGAAGATTTTGAAAAGATCATGACGGTGGACCGTGAGCCGGGTAAACAGGAGTTGTTATCCCACGAAGAGTTATTTGAAAGAATGTATGATAAACTGCCTAAAGAGATTTTCTTTATGCGGGAACTCTTGTTGTCTGCCCTCTGGCGTTCACCGGAACACTGGGGCCTGCAGCCAGAAAAATACTAGCCTCTGATGATTGCCTGCTTATACAAACAAATATACTGAACGGGTAACGATCGGTTGCCCGTTCAGTTGCTGTTAACTTACTTTTGAATCCTTTATATGTTTCACTGGCTGCAACAACTCTTTACAGAACCCTCTATTGCACAATCTGTGATCATCTATGGATTGGTGATAGCCTCAGGCATCTGGCTGGGCCGCATACGTATTGCAGGCATTTCATTGGGTATAACATGGGTATTGTTTGCAGGGTTAATTATTTCTTATACAGGTGTGGAAATAGAAAAAAGTACTGAGCACTTTATTAAGGAGTTTGGTCTTATCCTTTTTGTTTACTCTATTGGTCTGCAGGTAGGTCCCGGTTTTTGGGCATCGCTGAAAAAAAATGCCATGACCAATAACCTGCTTGCTTTGGCGGTAGTAGCCACCGGTGTATTGATTACCGTTATTCTTTATTATACCAGCCATAACCATATTTCCGTAATGGCCGGCGTAATGAGTGGTGCTGTTACCAATACTCCCGGTTTAGGTGCTGCACAGGCCGCTGTAAGTGATTTGCATATTACCGGTACCGATAAGTCGCTCATCACACTGGCGTACGCCGTCACTTACCCGTTGGGAGTTTTCGGCATCATTGGTTCATTATTGCTATTGAAGAAGATATTCCGGGTGAATATTGCAGAAGAACAGGAGCTGCACCGGAAGCTAGAAGTATTGCGGGCCAACAGACCTGTATCCATTCATTTACAATTGGAGAACAAACAACTGGTGGGACAGCCGCTTCGCAAAATATTTGAATTGTTGAAAGAGCCGATTGTCGTTTCCCGTATGTACCACAACGGTGAAATCATAACTCCTACACCTGATATTGAACTGGCACAAAATGATGTGCTGCTGATTGTGGCATCAAAGCAGGAAGTGGAGCAATTGAAATTACTCGTAGGCCCAGTCAGCAATATGAATCTAAAAACAGCCAAGGAAAGTGACCTGATATCAAGACATATTGTTGTAACAAGAGCAGCCGTTACCCACAAACGCCTGGGCGATATTCCCGAACTGCAGCAACATGATTTCACATTGACCCGCCTCAGCAGGGCTGGTATAGAAATGGTCCCCCATGGCGATATTTTTTTACAACTGGGCGATACCGTAAAAGTAGTGGGCACGGAAGAAGGGGTTGAAATAGTTGCCGATGCGTTGGGCAATTCATTGAAACGTCTTGAAGCCCCTGACCTGGCCCCAATATTTATGGGCATTGTAATGGGTGTGATACTTGGCAGTATTCCGTTTCATTTTCCCAATATGCCGGTTGCCGTAAAGATCGGCATGGCTGGCGGCCCGCTGATCGTAGCATTGATATTGAGCCGCTTTGGTAACCTGTTCTACTTAAACAATTACACTACCAACAGTGCCAACCTGATGATCAGGGAGCTGGGCATCAGCCTTTTTCTCGCCAGTGTGGGGCTTAGCAGCGG
>DEHX01000034.1 GCA_002352145.1 Chitinophagaceae bacterium UBA2789 | reverse complement strand
TGATGGCTCATTAAAGGTCAGCCAGATCTTCGGTAACACTCTGGAAGCACTGGTGGGGGCCATTTACCTGGATCATGGCTACAAAAAGGCCAGTAAATGGGTATTCGAGCAGATCATTCAACCACATATGTTCATGGATGACCTGGAGATTCTGGAGATCAATCATAAAAACAAACTATACGGATGGGCCAACAAGAACGGAAAAGTGCTTGAATTTGAAACGCTGAACGAAAAATTAGAAAATGGCCGTCGTCTTTTCACCGTCGCAGCGGTTATTGACGGAAAAAATGTGGCTGAAGGAAAGGCTTTCAATAAAAAAGATGCTTCACAAATTGCTGCACAGGTAGCCGTAGAAAAACTGGGTATCATTAATGCTGATTCAGTGGGGGAAGAATATTGATTGAAAAGAACCATTCAAATAAAGCAGATGAAAAAAAGCCTGCCTTTTTTAGTTTTCATACTGGTGCTAATTGCCTGTAATAAGCCGGTTAAAGGTCCGAACGGAGTTACTTACAAGACTGCTGTTGCTTATAACGATTATATCGTTGGCAGACAAAGTACCCTTATTAAAAACGTATTGAAGTTCGGAGAAGCTGCACAGGTAAACCTGGATTCTGCGGAAGCCCTGCTGAATAAGTATGTTCCGGAAACTGAAAAAATGATCACAGAGTTGAAGGGTATGCCTGCCTGGAAAGGGGACACGGCTTTACGCAATGCAGCCGTAAAATCATTTACTTTTTACAAAAGGGTTTTTGACCAGGACTACCGCCGCATTCTTGAGATCCGTAAAAATGAAAATGCAACTGATGAAGATATCGTTGAAATGAATGATATTGTTGATAAGATCAGCAAGGAAGAAGAAAAATTTGACAAGACTTTTCGAAATGCACAGAAAGATTTTGCTCAAAAGAATAAAATGAAGCTGATCGAGAATGACCTGCAGAAGAAGATCGATGAGGCCAGGCAATGATCAATCTTTTCGTTCCATGCAAATTTCGATAAGGACTCCGTTAGTGTGTTTGGGGTGAAGAAAGCAAACTAGTTTATTATCGGCGCCTTGTTTGGGTTTTTCATTTAATAAAACAAATCCCTCTTTTTTTAGTCGTTCCATTTCGGCTTCTATATCTTCAACCGCAAAAGCAATATGGTGTATACCCTCTCCTTTTTTTTCAATGTACTTGGCAATCACACCATCAGGGTCAGTGCTTTCCAGTAATTCAATTTTATTGGGACCGTTTTGGAAAAAGGCAGTGCTTACTTTTTCACTTTCCACCCTTTCGGTTTTGTAACAGGGTGTATTCAGTATTTTCTCGAAGACCGGGATGGATATTTCAAGGCTTTTTACTGCGATGCCGATATGTTCTATTTTTTGCATGATTGATGATTTGCTCTTCAAAGTTACCCGCTTTGCTATTTCTATTTTATGACCGGTAAATAAACTTTTATCAGTTTTTCACATGACGGAAGTTGGTAGATTTGTAAACGACCAATCAGAATACAAAATGCTGCAGCAATTAAAACAACTGGAAAGAAATTTTGATGGACTTCTTTTTTATGATGATTCACCCATTCACCAGGCACAGTTGAGGATCTATTCTACAGACGCATCGGTGTATCAGGAAATGCCTTTGGCTGTAGCTATTCCAAAAACAATTGCGGCTGTTCAACAACTAATAAAATTTGCTACTGAAAATAAAACAACGCTAATCCCCAGGGCAGCCGGTACTTCATTGGCCGGACAGGTAGTTGGCAATGGCATTGTGGTCGATATTTCCAGGTATTTCACACATATTCTTGAGGTCAATAAAGAAGAGAGGTGGGTAAGGGTACAGCCCGGCGTCATCCGTGACGACCTGAACCATCACCTGAAACAGTTTGGGTTGATGTTTGGTCCTGAAACCTCCACCGCCAACAGGGCCATGATCGGTGGTATGTTAGGTAATAATTCTTGTGGATTGCATAGTATTGTCTGGGGTTCTGCAAGAGATCATGTACTGGAGGTAAAGGCATTATTAAGTGATGGGTCTGAGGTGACTTTCGGAAAAGATGATATCAGGGCAAACGGAAAGGATTCATTTAAGAGTAACATTTACCATCAGCTTGATGCATTGTTGTCCGATGAAAAAAACCAGCAATTAATCCGAAATAAATTCCCGCAGGAAAAAGTACATCGGCGTAATACAGGGTATGCGCTGGACTATTTACTCAAAATGCAGCCTTATAATCCGCAAGGGGAATCTTTTAACCTGTGTAAACTATTGGCAGGGTCAGAGGGTACATTGGCGTTTACAACGGAAATTAGACTCAACCTGATTGATTTACCCCCAAAAGAAATTGCTGTTGTCTGTATCCACTGCAACAGCATTGTAGAAGCGATGCGGGCTAATATTGTGGCATTGAAACTTAAACCTATGGCCGGTGAGTTGGTGGATAAATACATTATGGACTTCACCATCGGTCACCCTGAGTATAGTAAAAACCGGTTCTTTATTGAGGGCGACCCGGCTGCCATCTTAATGGTGGAGTTTATGGAGTACAGTCATGATGCAGCAAAGGAAAAAGCAGAGCAATTAGTAAGTGAACTGAAACAGCAGCAATTGGGATTTGCATGGCCAATTTTATACAATGAACAAACAAAATATGCCTGGGATGTACGAAAGGCGGGATTGGGGTTGTTGCGCAATATTAAAGGCGATGCTCAACCGGTGAACCTGATTGAAGATTGTGCCGTTACCACTGATGACTTACCAGCTTATGTCACAGACCTGCAGAAAGTATTAGAAAAGCATGAGGTAAAGGCCTCTTACTATGCCCATGCAGCAGCCGGCGAACTGCATGTTGAGCCAATCATTAATTTAAAATCGCCTGAAGGGTTAAAAAAATTCAGGAGCATACTGGCCGATACAGTACAATTGGTTAAAAAATACAACGGTTCCTTATCAGGTGAGCATGGCGATGGCAGATTGCGGGGAGAGTATATTGCAGAAGTAGTGGGAGAAGAAACGTACAGGTTATTTGAGGAGGTGAAGAATATCTTCGATCCCAACCATGTTTTTAATGCAGGAAAAATTACGGCCACCCCGGCTATGGATACTCATTTAAGAGTGGTGCAAAAACCGGTTCAGCGAAAATTGCAAACTACCTTCAGTTTTTCAGAGCAGGATGGTATTCTGCGGCTTGCCGAAAAATGTTCAGGCTCCGGTGATTGCCGCAAGATGCCTGTTTCAGGTGGCGTGATGTGTCCGAGTTATATGGCCACCCGTTTAGAAAAAGACACCACCAGGGCCAGGGCTAATATTCTTCGCCAGTTTTTAAGCAATGAACTGGATGATCAACCTTTCAATCATAAAGAAATAAAAGAGATCATGGATCTCTGTTTGAGTTGCAAAGGATGCAAAACTGAATGCCCTTCAGCTGTGGATGTAGCCAAAATGAAAGCAGAATTTTTGCAGCAGTACTATGACAGGAACGGAGTCCCATTCCGGGCAAAGCTTATTGCAAATTTTAGTAAGCAAATGAAGCTTGTTTCAAAATTTCCCAGGGCATTCAACTGGTTTTACGGTGTTCCTTTTTTTAGGAGAATGGCACATACTATGGTAGGATTTCATCCAGAACGGACGATGCCAAAAATGGCGAAACAATCCTTGCAAGCTTGGTACAAAAAACGGCAAAAACCAAAAATTCAAAATCCAGGTTACAAATCTGTCTTTCTGTTTTGCGATGAATTCACCAACTATAATGATGCAGAAATCGGGAAAAAAGCCATCCTGCTGTTAGAGGCGCTTGGCTATGAAGTGCTGATTCCACAACATGTTGAAAGCGGAAGAACATACTTGTCCAAGGGGTTAGTAAAAAAAGCAAAAGAGATTGCCAACAGGAATATTGAATTGCTTTCAGGTGTTATTTCATCTGAAACTCCTTTGATTGGAATTGAACCTAGTGGTATACTTACTTTCAGAGATGAGTATATAGACCTTGCAAACGATACTAATTATGCTAATGCCAAAGCATTGGCTGCAGTTGCATTCACCATCGAAGAGTTTTTAGCAAAAGAGTATAAAGCAGGCAGGATTGAGAGGACGTTATTTACAACGGAAGCCAAAAACATTCTCATACACGGACATTGTTACCAGAAAGCACTTTCATCTCAACAGTATATCAGCACATTCCTGGAAATACCTGTTAATTATAAGACGAGTCTCATTCCTTCCGGTTGTTGTGGTATGGCCGGAGGATTTGGATATGAGAAAGAGCATTATACCATTTCTCAGCAAGTGGGAGAATTAGTTTTGTTTCCAGCAGTACGGGCAGCCGGCAAATCAGACATTATTGCTGCATCCGGCACATCCTGTCGTCACCAGGTAAAGGATGGAACAGGAAAGATGGCGCTACATCCTGTTGAGATACTTTTTGATGCTCTTTTACCCTGATTTTCATGGTGGCAGTTAGGGCCTTTTCGAAATCCGAAAATTCAAGCTCCCGTGCAGCTTTAATCCTTTCTTTTAGAACCTTTTGAGGTACTTTTGTGTTGTTGTAGAAACTAATATTTTACCCTTTATTTTATGTTGCAATTACCCGTTTATTTAGACCATAATGCCACAACTCCCTGTGACCCAAGGGTTGTGGAAGCTATGATTCCTTATTTCACCCAAAATTTTGGAAATGCGGCCAGCCGCAATCACCCCTTTGGCTGGCAGGCAGAAGAAGCTGTTGATTATGCCAGGGAGCAGGTGGCCAAATTAGTTGGTGCTGATCCTAAGGAGATCATTTTCACTTCCGGGGCTACAGAAGGTGACAACCTGGCGATTAAAGGTGTATTTGAAATGTATGCCAGCAAAGGCAATCATATCATCACCTGCAATATCGAGCACAAAGCTGTGCTCGATACCTGCAAGCATATTGAAAAAGAAGGCGGAGAAGTAACCTACCTGAAAGTAAAACCTAATGGTTTGATTGACCTGGCAGAACTGGAAGCGGCAATTAAACCTACCACTATTCTAATAGCCATCATGTATGCCAATAATGAAATTGGTACTGTGAACCCCGTGAAAGAGATCAGCGCCATTGCCAGAAAGCATGGAGTGCTATTCTTCAGTGATGCGGTGCAGGCTGTGGGTAAGATTCCGGTGGATGTAAATAAGGATGGTATTGACCTGATGGCTTTTACAGCTCATAAAATGTATGGTCCAAAAGGTGTTGGTGCTTTGTATGTTCGCCGTAAGAATCCAAGGGTTAAAGTAACTGCTCAGATGGATGGTGGTGGCCATGAAAGAGGCATGAGAAGCGGTACTTTGAATGTTCCCGGTATTGTAGGCTTTGGAAAAGCCTGTGAGTTGGCAATGAACGAAATGAAGCAGGATGCTGAACTCCTTAGCAAACTCAGGGATAAATTAGAAAATGCTTTATTAAGTATTGAAGAAGCCTACCTGAACGGGGATAAGGAACACCGTTTGCCCCATGTATCCAATATTTCTTTCAAATATGTGGAAGGGGAAGGTTTGTTGATGGGCTTCAATAAAAATATTGCTTTGTCATCTGGGTCGGCCTGTACTTCTGCTTCTCTCGAGCCATCTTATGTACTGAAGGCATTAGGATTGGGTGATGACCTGGCACACAGTTCGCTTCGATTCGGCCTTGGCCGTTTCACAACAGAGGAGCAGATTGACTTTACCATTGAGCAGGTAACAAATACAGTGAATAAACTTAGAGATATGAGTCCGCTTTGGGAAATGTATAAGGAAGGAATAGATTTGAATACCATTGAGTGGGCACATCATTAAACATCAATTAATTAAAACAAAAACTAATAGTCATGGCATATAGTGAAAAAGTAATCGATCATTATCAGAACCCCAAGAATGTGGGAACTCTGGATAAAAGTAAAAACAATGTGGGTACCGGCCTGGTGGGTGCACCCGAATGCGGTGATGTCATGCGCCTGCAGATCGAGGTAGATGAAGCTACCGGCGTCATTAAAGATGCCAAATTCAAAACATTTGGCTGTGGTTCTGCTATAGCATCTTCTTCATTGGCTACAGAGTGGCTCAAAGGCAAATCGGTGGACGATGCAGTGAAGATTGATAACATGACCATTGTAGAAGAACTAAACCTGCCCCCGGTAAAGATCCACTGTTCTGTGCTGGCTGAAGATGCAATCAAAGCAGCGGTAAATGATTATCGTAAAAAGAATGGTTTACCTGAACTGAAATTTGAAGAAAGCGTAGTTCATTAATTATGAGTGTATCGTTAGATAATGCGATTTACGTAAGTGATAAGGCAAAGGCCAAGGTAAAGCAATTGCTGGCCGATGCTGGGGTTGCTGATGACCCATCCTACTTCCTTCGGGTAAGTGTGGTAGGCGGTGGTTGTTCTGGTCTTAGCTACAAACTGGACTTTGACAATGAACAAAAACCCATGGACCAGGTATTTGAAGATAATGGAGTGAAAGTAGTAACCGACCTGAAGAGTTTTTTATACCTGGTCAATACTACTTTGGATTTCTCCGACGGGTTAAACGGAAAAGGTTTCTATTTCAGTAATCCTAATGCCAGCCGTACCTGCGGATGTGGCGAGAGTTTTGCAGTTTAGACACAGGTTAAAAAGTAAAAGGTACGAGGTTGACAAGTTTTAGTTGTCAGCCTCTTTTCATTTCGTAACGGTAGCTATCAGTATTAAAGTTAAACTGCCTTGCATATCTCTCAACTTGTCAACTTTTAAACTATTTTGCAGCCCATGTGGCCAGTTTGTAAAAAGGAACTCCGGCAATTTTTCAGCAGCCTTACCGGCTATATTGCCATTATTGTATTTCTGCTGGTCAACGGACTAGTACTTTTTGTGTTTGAAGATAGTATCCTCGACTTTGGTTATGCCACACTTGACCGATTTTTCCAGTTAGCTCCCTGGATACTTTTGTTGCTGATTCCGGCTATTACCATGCGCAGCTTTGCTGAAGAATTTAAAACAGGAACCTTTGAAATTCTTCAAACCAGGCCCCTCAGCCGCTGGCAGGTGGTGGGAGGTAAATACCTGGGATCCTTGATAGTGGTATTCATAGCCCTGCTACCTACTGTTGTTTACATTTTTACCATACAGCAACTTTCTTCCAACCAGGGATTGGATATAGGCGCTACTATCGGTTCTTATATCGGTTTATTTTTTCTGGCAGCTGTATTTACTTCAATAAGTATTTGCAGCAGCAGTTTTACGAACAATGCAGTGGTAGCTTTTATCATTAGTTTGATAGGTTGTGCTTTGCTATACTATGGGTTCAGCGCCATCAGCAAGTTGCCGGCACTGGCCAACGGCCCTGATTATTATGTAGAAATGCTGGGAATAGATTTTCATTACCGTAGTATCAGCCGGGGTTTGATTGATACGAGGGATATAATGTATTTTCTGAGTGTGATCTTTTTGTTTCTTACCATCACCAACCGAAACCTGCTGAAAAGATAACCTATGAAAATAATTAATAAAATATTCGCTTCAAAAGCCTGGTGGTTCTGGTTGCTGCTGCTACTTTTTATTATCAACTATGCAGCTTCAGTTTTCCATGCCCGTTTTGATCTTACAAAAGAAAAAAGATATACACTTAGCAAGGCAACTAAAGACTTGCTGAAGAACCTGGAGGATAATGTACAGATTGATGTGTTTTTAAAAGGCCAGTTCCCCGCCGGGTTTAAAAAACTGGCCAATAGCACCAATGAATTTTTACAATTAATGAAGGACAGGAATGGTTCAAAAATTCATTACAGGTTTATTTCACCCCAGGAAGAAATAGCAGATACTCCAGGTAAAACCTATGAGGATACCTTAATAGGATTAGGCGCTAATGCCATTAACCTTACTGTTCAGGTTGCCGAAGGACAGGAAAATAAGAGAGTTTATCCTGTTGCTTTAATGCGTTATAAAGGCAAACAGGCTCTTGTTAATCTGTATTCCGGCGGAAAGAGAATGATTACTCCTGTTGAAATGAACAGTGCCGAAGCATTAATGGAATACCAGTTTGCAAAGGCACTGGATGGATTGATAACTACTGAGAAACCACATGTGGCTTATTCAATTGGAAATGGTGAACCGGTTGATGCAAATACTTATGGTATTCAGGATGCACTGAAAAATGATTACCAGCTTGGCATTTTTGACCTAAATAAGCACAGTAAAATATCTACAGACATTAATGATAAAACCAGGATTGATGTATTTATGATCGTTAAGCCAACCCTTCAGTTTACGGAGGAGGAGAAGCTTAAAATTGATCAATACCTGATGAGAGGAGGAAAGCTCCTGATGTTCATAGACAACCTGATAGCAGAGCAGGATAGTCTCAGTGCTGTTAAAGAAACTGTTGCTTTTGACCGTAACCTTAATCTTACTGACCAATTGTTCCGTTATGGCGTACGTATTAATACAGATCTTGTAATGGACCTGCAGTGTGATTATATGCCATTTGTAGTAGGTGGTGATTTGCAGAATCCGCAATTCGAATTTTTAAAATGGAATTACTACCCTTTATTTGAGTCAAAAGGTAATCATACAATCAATAAAAATATTGGTCTTGTCTCCGGGAGATTTGTGAATTCGGTTGATACCATTGCTACGCCAGGAGTAAATAAAACAGTGCTGCTTTCCAGCTCTGCTGACTCCAGGATCATCAGTACTCCAGCTTTGATCAGTCTTAATGAGAATAAAAATGTTCCAAAAGATATCAAATTTAATAAAAGTGATATCCCAGTGGCCATGTTACTGGAGGGAAAGTTCACCTCTTTATACCGTAACAGGGCTTCCCGTTCCCAACTAGACAGCCTTACAGCTACAGGCAGCAGTTTTTTGGCAGAGGGTAATGGCATAGGAAAGGTCATTGTAGTAGCTGATGGTGATATGGTGCTGAACGATGTATCTCCAAAGGAAGGGCCATTACCTATGGGGATCAATTTCTATACAGTTGGCTCCCAGTTTGAGTACCAGTTTGCCAACCGTGAGTTTTTGCTGAACTGCCTGGAATACCTGGTGAATAAACCTGGTATTATTGAAACAAGAAATAAAGACATAGTGCTGCGTTTGCTGGACGGACAAAAAGTAAAGGAACAAAAAACTACCTGGCAGTTCATCAATATTGCCTTGCCGGTAGCGTTGGTCATTTTATTTGGCTGGTTATACCAGGGCATAAGAAAAAGAAAGTATGCTGGCGGTTTTTAAGGCAGATTACGGGGCAGGATCTCAGAATCTGAACCAGGTTTCCACTATCTTATCTTTGCACATCATATAATATTTATACATGACAAAAGAACAGGTTGAGTATCTCGTATTCGGTATTGTACTGGTACTGGCATTGGTTTTTGATTTGGGACTTTTAAGCAAAAAAGACCAGAAGATCACTATCAGGCAGGCATTGTATCAAACCTTTTTTTGGGTCGGATTGGCGCTGGCTTTTTTTGTTTTCATGTGGGTTGAAGAAGGTGAAAGGCTGGCATTGGAATACCTGAGTGGTTACCTGATGGAATGGAGCCTTAGTATTGACAATATCTTTGTTTTTATACTCATCTTTTCAGCTTTTTCTGTTAAGGAAAAATATTATGGCCGTGTACTCTTAATCGGGATCCTGATGGCGATCATCTTCAGGGTGATATTCATTACTGTAGGAGTGGCCCTGGTTGAAAAATTCCATTGGATCTTATATGTGTTTGGTGTGTTCCTTGTGTTTACCGGCTACAAAATGTTCACGGCATCAGATGATGAAGAATTTAATCCCCAGGAAAGCAAGATATACCGGTTCATGAAGAAATTCCTGCCCCTGGTACCGCATGATGGCAACGGGAAATATAGGGTGATAGTAAATGGAAAACCAGCTTACACTACGCTGTTTGTTGTGGTGATCATGTTGGCAGCAATTGATCTTGTTTTTGCGTTGGATTCCATACCGGCGGTCATGGGTATATCAAGAGATAAACTGGTGATTTATACTTCCAACATTTTTGCCGTACTTGGCTTGCGTTCACTCTTTTTCCTGCTCCGGGGAGCAGTCAGCAAGTTTGATTACCTGCAGCAGGGTATTGCAATTGTGTTGGTATTTATTGGTTGCAAGATGCTGGGTGAACACTGGATCAACCAGTGGGTAAGCAAGCAGATCCAGGTAATCATTTCACTCGGAGTGATCATGGTTTGTATTTCCGGCTCAATTTTCTATTCCATCTTTATGCAGAAAAAAGGTGAGCCTGAAGATGTGACTGATGAAAGCCAGTCACCGGGATAATTCATTTTGTGACTTATACAATACATCATATTGCCCAAATTATAAAGGCAGATGCCGTAATTATCCATGATTCGGTAATTGAGAATTTATTACTCGACAGTCGAAAAGTATTTGCTCCCGCATCATCACTTTTTTTTGCATTAAAGGGACCCCGAAGAGATGGTCACCAGTTTATCGCTGATTTGTATAAAAGGGGAGTAATGAATTTTGTTGTAGACCGGCAAATGGAAATTAAAGAATACCCTGAGGCTAATTTCTTAAGGGTTAATGATTCGTTGGAGGCCTTACAGTTGCTGGCAGCTCATCATCGCCGGCAATTTTCTATCCCGGTTATTGGCATTACCGGAAGCAACGGTAAAACAATAGTAAAGGAATGGCTTTATCAATTGCTACATCAGGATTATACAATTGTGCGCAGCCCCAAAAGTTATAACTCACAGATAGGTGTGCCTTTGAGTGTATGGCAAATGAATAAGCAGCATACTCTTGCCATTTTTGAAGCGGGAATTTCCCGTCCGGGAGAAATGGAAAAATTGCAAAAAATTATTCAGCCCACGATCGGGGTATTAACGAATATTGGTGAAGCACATAGTGAAGGGTTTTCTTCATTGCAGGAAAAGGAGACAGAGAAAAAAAAGTTGTTCAAGTATGCTGTTTTACCTGAACAATTGCGGGTAAAAGAAATCAAAAGACAAAATGATTATACAATAATAACAGCCGGCCAGGGGCATCAACTACAAATACCCTTTACTGACGACGCATCGGTACAGAATGCAATAACCTGCTGGCAGGTAATGCTTCATTTAGGGTACAGGCAGGAAGTTGTCCAGGAAAGAATGCTTTTACTGACACCAGTTAATATGCGGCTGGAACTCAAGAAGGGCATAAATCATTGTTCGATAATTAATGACAGCTACAGTGCTGATATCAGTTCATTGGAAATAGCACTGAATTTCCTTGGCCAGCAGGCAGGCTCCCATAAAAAAACAGTTATACTTTCGGATTTTTTACAGAGTTCAATTGCTGATGAATTACTCTACCGGCAAGTAATGGAAAGCCTGGTAAAGCATAAGGTGAACCGCCTGATTGGGATAGGTGAAAGGGTTACGAAACAAATTAATTATCATTTTCCGCAAGGATATAGCGATATTGATATTATCCTCTTCCGGACAACAGATGAATTTATCCACCAGTTTCGGTCTTCTCAATTTAAGGAAGAAGTGATATTGGTAAAGGGGGCCAGGATATTTGCTTTTGAAAAAATTGTTCAGTTGCTGGAACAGAAAGTTCATCAAACAGTATTAGAAATAAATCTTTCTGCCATAGTTCATAACCTGAAGGAATACCAGCGCAGGCTTAAACCCACTACTAAGATAATGGCCATGGTAAAGGCTTTCGCTTATGGAAGCGGTGGAGCCGAGATCGCAGGTATTTTACAATATCATAAAGTAGACTACCTCGGTGTTGCATACGCAGATGAAGGTGTTGAGTTAAGAAAAGCTGGAATTACCTTACCAATAATGGTGATGAACCCGGAAGAGAATGCGTTTGATGCTATTGTGGAATACGATCTTCAGCCAGAGATATATTCTTTTGAATTGTTGCAGTCGTTTGATTATTTCCTGCAACAGCAGGGGCTTCAACAATATCCCGTTCATCTGGAAATAGAGACAGGTATGAACAGGTTGGGCTTTGTACCTGGAGATATCGGAAAACTGGCTGATTATTTGTTGTTGTGTCCATCTTTCAGGGTTGAAACTGTCTTTTCTCACTTTGCAGCAAGTGAGGAAAAAGCGAATGATGATTTTACATTAACCCAGTACTCGGTTTTTAATAATGCAATGTCAGAACTGGAAGAAAAATTAGGCTACTCATTTCTTAAGCATATCGCCAACTCAGCAGCCGCAGTAAGACATCCGGGTCTTCAACTGGACATGGTAAGGCTTGGCATCGGGCTATATGGTGTTGACAGCGCCGCTTCAGGTTTACTGAATTTACAAACGGTGGCTACATTAAAATCTACTATAGCGCAGCTCAAGCGTTTACAGGAAGGTGATTCTGTCAGCTATAACAGGAAGGGAAAGATTGAGAAAGAGTCACTGATCGCAACTATCCGAATGGGATACGCTGATGGGTTTCCAAGGAGNNTGTATGGACATGTTCATGGCAGATGTGACACATGTGCCCGGAGTAAAAGAGGGTGATGATGTTCTTATTTTTGGTGAATCCTTGCCGGTGCAATCGGTAGCCCAATGGGCAGAAACTATTCCATATGAAATTATGACGGGTATTTCTCAACGGGTTAAGCGGGTTTATTTTGAAGAATAAGAGTTTTTTGTTCACTTTTCTATTATGATTTCTTTCACCGGTTCGCTTTATCTGCTCACCTCAATCTTCTTATATTTGTCCCTATTATGAAGACGCTTAAGCTACGCCACGTAATACTTTTGATCAGCATAATCATCATTGTCGACCAGGCATTGAAGATATGGATCAAAACATCGCATCCAACTGGGGAAGTGTTGCGGGTATTTGGTATGGACTGGTTTCGTATTCATTTTATTGAAAACCCGGGTATGGCATGGGGCTGGAAGTTTGGTAACGAAACAGGAAAAATGATTCTCACCTTATTCCGTCTTGCTGCAGTAATATTTGGAACATGGTACCTTGGAAAAATTGTAAAACAACAATACAGTCGTGGATTCGTTGTATGTGCCGGCTTGATTTACGCAGGAGCGTTGGGTAATCTTATTGACAGTATGTTTTATGGGATGATCTTTGATAAAGGCCTTCATTATGATGCGGCTATTAATGAATACGTAACTTATTCAGGCATTGCTGAGTTTTCTTCCAGTGGCTATTCATCATTCTTGCATGGAAGTGTGGTGGACATGCTTTACTTTCCTATAATTAAGTCAAATTTTCCATCCTGGATGCCTTTTGTAGGAGGGCAGGATTTTGAATTCTTTAGCCCCATTTTCAATATAGCAGATGCTTCTATTTCTATTGGTGTTATCACCTTGTTGATCTTTCAGAAGAGATTTTTCAAGAAGCATATGGCGGATGATGCTCATTCAACCGTTGAAACAAATACCGATGTAAGTGATAAGGTGCAGGTTTCGTAATTCCCTTTGACCGCCTTACTGTTTCAAAACTTTCTTTTGCAAAACAGTGCCCCCTGCTGCAACTCTTAAGTAATATATGCCGGGTTGTAGTTTCTCGGTATCCTCAATACTAAGGTTATTAATCCCGTTTGAAAGTAAAATTACTTTTTGCTTTACAATTCTGCCTGACTGATCAATCAGCAATATTTCTGCTCTTTCTTGAGTAGCCGCACTAAGTTCAAAGTCAAGTTTATGCTTAAACGGATTTATGACAGAAACAAAAGAACAATGATCTGCAATATTAGATACCTGGATAGTTCTTGAATAAACGGACTGAGTATTATTTCTCATCCGAATCCTGTAATAAACCTTACCGCTTACGGGAGCAGAATCAGTAAACGAATAATAGCTGTATTCAGAGGAATAATCGTTGTGACCGTTTATGGTTCCGATAACTGTATAATTACTTCCGTTGAAACTTTTTTCAATATCAAATAGTACTGGTTCATTTTCTCCGGTGGTGATCCATTGCAAATCTGTGCGTTGCTGAGAATTTAGAATTCCACTAAAAGAAAGCAGTCGTGCATGTAAGGGTATGCCACATTCAATAACACTTACAGTAATAGTGAGTGCATCACTAAAACTACAATTGTCGTTAGATAGATTTGCCACTGTAGTGGCAACTACCAGCCTGTACATATCACCGTTGTTGGACATTTGTGTTTGGGAAATGGGTATGGTATAGTAAGCAACATATTCCCAGGCAGTACCATTCCATACAGGTACACCAGATCCTGTTGCTCCGGGTATATCATTCCAGGTGGCACCACCGTCAGTACTGCGCTGCCATTTATACTCGGTGTAGTTATTAAAATAGGACCGGATCGTATCACTAAGCACCAGCACATTACTATCACAAACTATTGGATTATTCATAGGCCCATACTTCATATCGGGAGAGCAGGTAGCCACTGTAATATCATCAAGGGCCCAGTCATTACCACCACCTCCCGGGGCGTTGTTGAAATATTTTAAAGTAAAGCTTGTCTGAGCAGGACCAGTAAGAAAAGTAAAACCCTTCTTTACCCATTGTCCTGTATAGAGCAGGTCGCCGGTAGTATAGTAGTCAACACCATCAATTTCGAAAGTAATATTTGGGCGAACTCCGGATGAATCTCCGGTTGCTGTTGGAATATAGTAAGGTGGGCCAGCAGAGCTTGTGGCACCCCTTCCATTTGAATCACAACCACATTTGGAGCAAATATTACGCATCCAGCAGGAAATTTCATAGAAGGTATTAGGACAAAGCCCAGTAATTGTTTGCTGAAAAGCGGAATCAATTCTGTATGCCGCATTGATCACCAGCATATATCCCGCATTGGGATTGGCAACTGTATCAGCAGGAGGATTTCCTGAATATTGGTCGGTGGCACCAGTATGGTCACCAATAATGTCCCAGACATTAAATACCCTGTGTGTTGGAGACGAATTATCTGGTTTAGCCCATGTATTTAATGTTGTATAATTAACACGGGTAGAAGTATTATTAGCGATTCCATAATAATAATCCTGTGGAGAATTGGTGTTGAAGATATTGTATGTGTAACCTGTTGGTACATTGGCAGAGGTTCCCCTGTTCCGTGGTTGACCGCTCCCAAATGTGCCGTTAAACTCTGTACCTATTGCATTGGTGCCAATCGTATTGGAACAAATGCCATAGTTTGGATATACTCTCACAGTATTTGAAGGGAAAGTATATGTTTGAATAGGATTGGATCCGCTTTTGTAAGTAATTGTTCCCCCGCCGGTACTGATATTTGAACCTGTCACAGCAGTGACAACCACTCTGAAAGATGCAATCATAATGCAGGTGCTACTGTAAAAGGAAGGTTTGTGTGTGTTAGCTACTCTTCCTCTTCTGAAGGCTGTTGCAGGTGCTGCTGATGGATTAAAACCTAGATGTATAGTTACTTGTGTTCCTGTAATCCAGCCGGGGTCATCACCATAGCCATCAGTTAACTGTTTGTATATCTTGCCCTCGTTAGTCAACACCCGTATCGTTCCGGGAATAAATGTCGTGCCTGTAGGTACATTATCTCTATAGCGGCAGCTATCATAGGTGCCTGAGCGGACAACAAAAGATGCTCTTATTTCAAGTGTGTCACCTGTTTCAAGAGTGCCGCCGTTCAAACCCTTTGTAACATTGATATAGCTTTTACCGAAGTCGACAGTTTGTGCATGAATATATCCAGAACTAACCGTAAGTATTAGTATTATAATTGTTACGGTTAAAAATATTCGATAGAAAGTATTGGGTACACCTCTTTTCATGGATCGGATTTTCTTTTCACAGCGTCTGACTCCGGATATTAAAAATAGATTAATCTGTAATCAGGAACAATAGGACTTTCTACTTAAATACGTATAAAAAATCCCAAGAGGTTTTTACATGAAAGTTTCTTATTACTGCTGGCTGGTGTAAACCATTAGTTATTTTAATCGGAAATGAACGATAAAATGAATAGTAGAATATTCTTTCTTAAAAGCAAAGTCCCGACAACTGCCGGGACATTTGTTTTTGTGGTTATGCTCAAGGGTTACGGTTACTCGTAGTTATTGAACCAGTTTTTTTCGGATAATTCGACATCTTTTGGCAGTGTGCTGATAAAAGGTCTCACTGTGCTTACAAATTTTTCCCGTATGCTTCTTAGTGAATAGACCCTGGAAGGTGCTGACTTAGCGGAAAGTATTGATCGTAAGTACGGTGTCTGGTAATTATCTTCTGCAGCAGCAGCGGGTTCTGCTTGCACTGCTTTTAGTGGGTTTGCAAGGAAAAAGAGTGATGGATGGGCTGCATTTTTCATAGTCAGGGATTTACTGGTTTTTATGAGTATTGGATTTATACTACTGTTAAGGTAGTAAGTTAATTTTTGTTTCGCCAAAACAAAATGAACAAAAAAAGAGAAGAATGATGAATTCTTCTCTTTTTACGATAGGAGATTTACGATAATTATTTCTCCAGCTTACCTACCATATTGGCTGGAACAACCCATTGGTCAAACTGTTCAGGTGTAACATAGCCAAGTCTTACTGCCATTTCCTTTAGTGTAGTTCCTTCTTTATGGGCTTTTTGTGCAATTTCTGCTGCTTTATAGTATCCAATCTTTGTATTCAATGATGTTACAAGCATCAGGCTGTTATCAACATGTTTTTTGATATTTGCTTCAATGGGTTTGATGCCAACAGCACATTTGTCGTTGAAGGAAACACATCCGTCACCAATAAGCCTGGCACTGTGCAGAAAATTATAGATCATTACTGGTTTGAAAACATTCAATTCAAAATGACCTGTAGCGCCGCCAATGTTGATAGCAACATCATTACCCATTACCTGTGCTGCAATCATGGTCAATGCTTCACACTGTGTAGGATTTACTTTGCCCGGCATAATGGATGATCCCGGTTCATTATCCGGAATAAATATTTCACCTATACCGCTCCTGGGACCAGAAGAAAGCATGCGGATATCATTGGCAATTTTCATCAGGCTTACAGCTACTGTTTTTAAAGCGCCATGTGCTTCCACAATGGCATCATGCGCTGCAAGAGCTTCAAATTTATTTTCAGCTGTTACGAATGGCAAGCCTGTTAGCTTCGCAATATGTTTCGCTACATTTTCAGCATAGTTGGGTGGTGTATTGATGCCGGTACCAACAGCGGTACCACCCAGGGCCAGTTCACTAAGGTGCGAGAGTGAATTTTTTATGGCTTTTAATCCA
This sequence comes from Chitinophagaceae bacterium UBA2789, assembly GCA_002352145.1. Lineage (GTDB taxonomy): Bacteria > Bacteroidota > Bacteroidia > Chitinophagales > Chitinophagaceae > JJ008. The sequence goes on along the minus strand of DEHX01000034.1, from coordinate 51,597 downwards.
TGATCTAATTGTGATACATAACCGCTGAACTCCTGGCCCAGCGTCAAAGGAGTGGCATCCATAAAGTGGGTCCGTCCTATTTTTACCACATGCATGTACTGCTTGCTTTTTTTGGCCAATGTGTCTCGCAGTTTTTTTATACCGGGTATCGTTGTTTCTACCAATATTTTATAGGCTGCTATATGCATTGCAGTAGGAAAGGTATCGTTGGATGACTGAGATTTGTTAACATCATCATTCGGGTGAAGGAATTTTTCTTTATCAATAAGGTTACCACCTTTCAGTACATGGCCACGATAAGCTATAACTTCATTTACGTTCATGTTGCTTTGTGTACCACTTCCGGTTTGCCAAACTACCAGCGGGAAGTAGTCATCCAGTTTGCCTTTGAGTATTTCATCACATACTTTTCCAATTAATGTTGCCTTGTTTTTGGGAAGCACTCCGGCTTCAAGATTTGTTATGGCGGCTGCTTTTTTCAGGTAGGCAAATGCCTGTATAATTTCTTTTGGCATCCTGTTGATATCCTGGGCGATCTTAAAATTGTCAATACTTCTTTGGGTTTGTGCGCCATAGTAGGCATTAGCCGGCACTTTTACTTCGCCCATTGTATCTTTTTCAATCCTGTATTCCATAGTAGAGAGGGTTTTTAAATGTCCCGCAAAGGTAGGCCAATCAATAAATCGGGCACCTGATTTTTGATAAGAAAAGTGTGCTAATTTCCCCCAATGAAATCAGTTTGCTTTCTCTTTTTGCTTCTTTTATCTATCGGTGGCAGCTCACAGCAACAAACCAGGAATATCATTATCATAACTACAGATGGATTGCGGTGGCAGGAGGTTTTCCAGGGGATGGATACGTCAATCGCCAATAAATCTAAGTATAACGAGGGAGACAGTACTTATATCTATTCATCCTATTGGTCAGCTGATGAGAGGGAGAGAAGAAAAAAACTAATGCCATTTCTTTGGAGTACTATCGTATCGAAAGGACAGGTATTTGGAAACAGGAGATTGGGTAACAAAGTAGATAATGCCAATCCCTATTGGTTCAGCTACCCTGGTTATAGTGAAATATTTACAGGATATGCTGATACTGCCATCAACAGCAATAACTATCCTCCCAATCCACATGTATCAGTATTGGAGTTTTTGAATAATCAGCCCCCCCTGAAGGGCAAAGTAGCCGCCTTTGGTGCCTGGAACGCATTTGACAGAATTTTAAATGAGGAAAGAAGCAAGATACCAGTGGTCTGCGGTTTTGATATTACCGGTGATAAATCACCAACAGCTAATGAAAAGCTGATAAACCNNGTACTCTATATCGGTTATGGAGAAACAGATGAGTGGGCCCACGCAGGCCGTTACCGGTCTTACCTTGATGCCGCCAGGCAGGTTGATGCATGGATAAAAGAGATATGGGAATTTGTACAAAAGGACCCGCAGTACAAGGATAAAACAACCTTATTTATAACAACCGATCATGGCAGGGGAGATATAAAGAAGGAAGAATGGACAAGTCATGGAAGCAGCATAGAAGGGGCCAATGAGATCTGGTTTGCAGTGTTAGGGCCTGATACTCCTGAAAGGGGAGAGATTAATACTTCAGTGCTGCTTTACCAGAAGCAATTTGCTCAGACCATGGCTAAACTGCTCGGCTATACTTATAAAGCGACGCACCCGATTGCTGACGCTATTCTTTACGAATTTAAAATGAAGAAATGAGAATTTTTTTTCTGTTTTTTATTCTTTTTGTTTCAACTTTTGTATCTGCTCAGAAAACTGAAATTTCACCTTTACCTACAAAGGCACAATTAGCCTGGCATGAAAATGAATTTTATTTATTCATGCATTTTGGCCCCAATACATTCACCGGCAAAGAATGGGGCGAAGGAAATGAGCCGGAAGATATTTTTAACCCCACCGAATTAGATTGCAGGCAATGGTGTCGTATAGCGAGGGCGGCGGGTGCAAAGGGAATTATCATTACGGCAAAACACCATGATGGATTTTGTCTTTGGCCAAGTAAATATTCAAAGCATACAGTCAGAGAAAGCAAATGGAAAGATGGAAAGGGTGATGTATTGAAAGAGCTTTCACAGGCTTGCAGGGAATTTGGGTTGAAGTTTGGCGTTTATATTTCTCCGTGGGACAGGAACCATCCTGATTACGGAACAGATAAATATAATGATGTATTTGTGGGCATGATGAGAGAAATATTTCAAAACTATGGACCTGTATGGGAACTATGGTGGGACGGAGCAAATGGCGAAGGTCCGAACGGTAAAAGACAGGAATATGACTGGAGAAGATATGAGAATACTGTCCGACAACTTTCACCTAAAACAGTTGTGTTCAGCGATATTGGCCCTGATATTCGCTGGGTGGGCAATGAAAATGGATTTGTGGGTGACCCTAACTGGAATTTTTTGGATACTGTTGGTTATAAACGAGGCATTGGTGCTCCTGCGAATGACACCCTTAATCATGGGAATTATTATGGCAAACACTGGATTCCTGCGGAATGTGATGTGAGCATCCGGCCGGGCTGGTTTTACAGGGAAGCGGAGGATAACAAAGTAAAATCAGCCGGCAAGCTCTTTGATATATACCTGAAATCGGTTGGTCGTGGCGCTAACCTGTTATTAAATATACCGCCAGATAAAAGAGGGCTAATTCATGAAGCAGACTCTGCTGAATTAATGCAATTCAGAAAAATGCGGGATGAAAATTTTGCTACCAACTTATTAAAGGATGCAGATAGCTATTATGAGTTTAGCCAAAAAGATCTTTACAATAAACCTCTTTTGCTGAGAGGATTTGATACCTCATCTGCTTACTATGGTATTAATCTGCAGAACTTCATTGTGCAACTGTCGCAACCGATAAAAACAAATTGTATTGTTCTTCGGGAGGCAATACACTTAGGACAAAGTATACGCCGGTTTAGCATAGTGTTATATTCCAATGATAAACCCATTGGTGAAGTGCAGGGTACCAGTGTAGGCAGAAAGCGAATTCTCACTTTTCCTGCTACCACCATTACCTCATTCCGTGTTTACCTGGAAGATGCGCAGGGAAATGACAATATCACCGGTATTGCCGCCTACCTGATCGATGAGAGCTTGGTGGAACAGTAGCCGGTTTATTTGCCTTTGAAATCAGCTTTTCTTTTTTCAAGGAAAGCAGTCACACCTTCCTTCATGTCTTCTGTATCGAAAGTGTTACCGAATTCTTCAATCTCCAGCGCAAAGCCATCTATGCTTTCATTAAATACGGCATTGGCAGCTTTAATACATCCGGCTACAGCAAGCGGTGCCTTTGAATTAATAACATCCAGAATTTTTCGGGTATGTTCAAGTAGTGTATCAGTAGTGGTAACATAGTTGACGAGGCCCAACTCTTTTGCTTCTTTAGCATCAATCATATGAGCTGACATTAATAGCTCCATTGCTTTGCCTTTTCCGATCAACTGAACTAATCGCTGTGTACCGCCATAGCCGGGAATCAAACCCAGGTTTACTTCCGGTTGGCCAAACTTTGCATTGTCACTGGCTACACGAAAATGGCAGCTCATCGCCAGTTCACAACCTCCGCCTAATGCAAAACCATTTACTGCCGCTACAATAGGTTTAGAAGAGTTTTCAATCCGGGCAAAAATGTCCTGTCCTCTCTTGGCGAGAGCTTTTGCCTGTTCTTTATTTAAGGAATTGAACTCCGAAATATCAGCACCGGCCACAAATGCCTTTGGTCCAGACCCGGTTATGATAACGGATTTTATTTCCGGGTTGCTCTCAATTTCGTCTAAAGCAGTGTTCAGGTCAGTAAATACATCTTTGTTCAGTGCATTTAATTTATCAGGGCGGTTGATGGTAATAGTATATATGCCATTTTCCAGGCTGGCAAGCAGTGTTTGATACATGTAATTTTAGTTTTAAAAATTGCGGTGTTCTTTTACCCAGTTACTGATATAATCGGCTATCTCATGAGTATTGGTACCAGGATGAAACAGTTTCCCTACACCAATTTTATTTAATTCTTCAATGTCTTCGTCCGGTATAATGCCTCCACCGGTCAGGAGTACATCGTCCATACCTTTTTCCTTCATCAGGTTTATCACTTTAGGAAAAACGGTATTATGGGCGCCGGAAAGAATGCTGATCCCTATGGCATCCACATCTTCCTGCAAAGCGGCATTTACTACCATTTCAGGGGTTTGCCTGAGACCGGTATAAATTACTTCCATACCGGCATCCCGCAGTGCTGTAGCAATTACTTTGGCACCCCTGTCATGGCCATCGAGACCAACTTTGGCCACCAAAACTCTGATAGGTCTTTTCATCGCAAAATATTGTATTGCAAAATTAGGTTCTTTCAGCTTCAGCAGCGTATATTAGGTTATGCAATACAGGAAGTTTGGCGCTACTGAATTGTTGGTGAGTGAGGTAGGCTTTGGAGCATGGGCTATCGGTGGCGGGGCCATGGTTGGTACTACAGCAATTGGCTGGGGAAATGCAGATAATGAAGTTTCTGAAAAGGCAATTTATGCCTCTCTGGACGCAGGAATTAATTTTTTCGATACTGCTGATATATACGGCCTGGGTCATTCAGAAGAATTACTAGGTAAAACAATTGGTGGCATAAAAGATGTGATCATTGCCAGTAAAGCAGGTAATGTTTCCCGGAATAATGAGTTTACTGTTGATTACAGTCGTCAGCATATAAAAAGTGCCTGCGAAGCTTCGCTGAAGCGACTGAAACGAGAAGTAATAGACTATTATCAGCTTCACACAGCGAGACAGAGTCATTTGAAGGAAGGCGATTGTATTGAAGCGATGCAGCAGTTGCAACAGGAGGGGAAAATCAGGTATTGGGGACTTTCCCTGAATACTTTTTATCCATTGACAGAAGCCGAATATTTATTGCAGCAAGAACTGGGCAATGGCTTTCAGCTGGTATTGAATCTATTGAACCAAAATGCCCTGCCGCTCTTAAAAAAGGCCGTAGAAAAAGGATACGGTATTATTGCCCGGATGCCACTGCAGTTTGGGCTACTGACCGGAAAATTTGATAAGGAGGCTGAGTTTCCTGAAAATGATCATCGTAAAAACAGGCTTACTCCTGAAGTGGTGAGTGTATGCAGCGATGCACTGGCACCCGTTTGGGAATTGTGTGAAAAGTATAATTGTACCAAAACACAGCTGGCATTAAGCTATGTTTTGAGTTATAGTGAGGTGTCGGTAATTATACCCGGAATCCGAACCAGCAAACATGTGGCAGAAAATACTACCGGTTTATTTCAACTGGATATGGCTGACCGGGAAATGATCGAAAAACGGGGTTGCAATGATTTCCTTCAGGTTATGGAATTAATCAGGCTACAAGGTTAAAACTTGCTTATTGCAAATTGCATTCTTTTTATTGTTTCTTCTTTACCCAGCAATTCCGCAATTTCAAACACTCCCGGGCCAAACTTTCCTCCAACCAGCATGATACGGAAGGGCAGCATCAGTTCACCTGGTTTCAGGTCATTTACGGATGCAATTTCTTTAAAATTGGTTTCTAAAGTATGGGCATTCCAATCAGGGGCCAACTCATAATTGCGTATAAGCTCAGCAAAGAAAAGTTTCTTAGCCTCACTCCATTTTGGTTTTACTGCATCCACATCTACTTCTTCCGGTGCTTTAAAGAAGAAGGTGGATTGTTGTATAAAATCAGTTAGCAGCGTACACCTGTCTTTTACCAGTGTAATTATTTTGTCTAGCAGGTCTTTGTTAGTAATAGTAATACCACTTTGAACAAGAAGTTCACTAACCTTCGGGTTTAAATCTTCAACCTTCATTCTTTTGATCCATTCATGGTTGAACCATTTTGCTTTTTCGTAATCAAACTTGGCTCCGGCGCTGTGCACTCTTTCCATGGAGAATTTTTCAATCAGTTCTTCTTTTGAAAATATCTCCTGCTCAGTCCCGTCGTTCCACCCTAGCAGTGCCAGCAGGTTGATGAAAGCTTCGGGTAAAAATCCTTTTTCTTTGAAACCCTCGGTCAACTCGCCGGTTTTCGGATCGGTCCAGTTCATGGCAAATACCGGGAAACCATATTTAGCTCCGTCTCGTTTACTGAGTTTGCCGTTGGGGCCGAGTATCAACGGGAAATGTGCCCATTGCGGCATGTTTTCCAATCCAAATAAATATTTCCAAAGCAGGATATGTACAGGGGCTGATGGCAACCATTCCTCACCTCGGAAAGCATGGCTGATCTGCATTAAATGGTCATCTACCACCACTGCCAGGTGGTAAGTTGGCATACCATCAGCTTTCAGGAGTACTTTATCATCCACCGTTGATGAATCAAAGCTTACTTCTCCCCTGATCATGTCTGTAAAACTCACCGTTTCTTTTTCCGGCATCTTAATCCGTATTACCTGCCTGGTTCCTGCATCCAGCAATTCTTTTGTTTTTTCTGTAGATAATGTGAGTGAATTCCGCATTCTCATGCGGATGGTATGGTCGTATTGCGGAGAAGGGTTTTGCGCAGTTTTAAAATCCTGCCGCATTTTTTCCAGTTCCTCAGGGGTGTCGAATGCATAATAGGCATGACCTTCGGCCACCAATTTTTCTGCATACTGCCGGTAGATTTCTTTTCTTTCACTTTGGCGGTAAGGACCATAGCTGCCACCATGCTGTACACTCTCATCAGGTTCCAGGCCACACCATTTCAACGTTTCAAAAATGTATTCTTCTGCACCGGGTACGTATCGGTTCTGGTCAGTGTCTTCTATTCTTACAATAAAATCTCCCTTATTTTTTTTGGCAAACAGGTAGTTGTATAAAACTGTTCTCACACCGCCCAGGTGCAAACCACCGGTGGGACTTGGTGCAAACCGAACCCTTACTTTTTTACTCATAGGCTGCAAAGATAAAACCACCAACCTCTAAAGGGGAGCTATATTTGTACAAATGCTTAAATATTTTATCAAAACTCCCTGGTGGTTGAAGAAAATGTACCCGCACAGGGTATGGGGTATAGATACGTTTGAAAAAAATATTTACCTGACTTTTGACGATGGTCCTCATCCTGTAGCTACCGCTTTTGTACTGGATGAATTGAAAAGATATAATGCCAAAGCGACATTTTTTTGTATTGGGAAGAATGTAGAAAGTAATCCAGGGTTATACGATCGTATTATCGCTGAAGGGCATCAAACAGGAAATCACACACAAAATCATTTGAATGGTTGGAAAACAGCAGATGAAGTTTACCTGGATGATGTAAGGTTAGCTGCTAGAAGCATTCAATCTGCACTCTTCAGACCCCCCTATGGCCGCATCCGTTCCCGTCAGGTAAAGAAGTTAAGTGTCTATAAGATTGTGATGTGGGATGTATTAAGCGGTGATTTCGATTTGAGAATTTCGAAGGAAACCTGTTTGCATAATGTTTTAAACAACACCGGTTCCGGATCAATCGTTGTATTTCATGACAGTGAAAAAGCATGGGATAAATTACAGTATTCACTGCCGCAGGTACTTGAACACTTTAGTAAAAAAGAGTATAAGTTCTTATCGCTTACCCTATAAAATTGAGGGGACCTACTTAAAAAAGTTAGGGCCTGGGTAGAAACCCTGGCCCGTTTTTAATCCGTACCCTATGAAAACTGGTTTAAAGGTATAATAATTTTTTAATTACGGCAAAGTAATTTGATGGGTTACTCCATTGATAGTAATTGTAGCCTGGTTATCACAATTACCGTTACCAAAGTCCAGAACGGCAATCCACGGGCTATTAGTAGTGGCATTGGCCCTTACTATTCTTATCTTTCCACGGACAATCCAGCGGCAGTTGAAACGCTTGACTAGTGGTTCAATAATGTTTGATTCCCATATAGTTAAGAGATTACCTCTTTTTACACGACCCCTTGCAGAACCTTCAATTTTAAAAATATCATCCAATGGAATTGGGGTAGCCAAACCCTCTATTTGGGTAATTACTTTAACGCTGTTCCATTCGGTAAAGTTGCCATTGGGACGGGTGAGTTTACCGTTGATTACTTCAGCTTTAAACTGCCTGGCTGGCGGAATATTTGCCACTGGCGAACTGGTATTAGTTATCTTATGAACACCCTGTACTCTTACACTATCAAAGTAAAAATCAACAAATTCGGTTGTAGCAACAGATCCCGGAACTATTAGCCTTCCGGTATATACTGTTACTATTTTGCCCTTGCGAAAATGGCCATCACGACCTACGCAGCCAGTACCAAAATCGAGTGTTATTCTTACAGGGAATGGTGAAGGTGGGTTTAAACGGTCAATGATAACATCAGGACAAGAAGTAACCCGGCCAAAAATGCCAGTTCCACCTACGCCTACCTCATCGTTTACACCCATTACGTCATCAAACACGCCATTGAAAACGATTTCTGATTCACCATCTGCTTCACTGGAAACCCTTGAAGCTTCCATTTCCTGTTCTTCTTCAGAGCCATTTTGGCTTTGTTCTTTTTGACAAGATGTAATGGACAAAACTGCAAAGAAGAAGAAAATAGCTGCCAGCGGGAAGGAAATGATCCTTGATTTCATAAACTATAGTTTTGTAGTTAAGTTAGTTTAACGCCTGTAAGAATTGATTTATTGACCAAAGTTTAAAGGAATCTTAAAGTTTTTTGCTGAGTTTTGTCACCCAAAGATCCCTGATAATGAACCTGATAGATACACACTCCCACATTTACCTGTCTGAATTTGAGACCGATAGGGAAACAATGTTGCAGCGGGCTGAAAAAGAAGGGATTGCAAAATTATTAATGCCGGCCATTGATACGGAAACCCATGAGAACATGTTGAAACTGGAGCAAAAGCATCCCGGGATCTGTTTTGCAATGATGGGTGTACATCCTTGTTCGGTTAAAAGTAATTACAAGGAAGAATTAAAAGCCGCCCGGGCCTATCTGGAGAACAGACCTTTTATTGCCATTGGCGAGATTGGTCTGGACTTTTATTGGGATAAAACCTTTGTTGCAGAGCAATACCTTGCTTTCCATGAACAAATAGAATGGGCCCTGGAGTTTGGTATACCCATTGTTATTCATTCAAGGGAATCTGTTGATGAATGTATCCGTGTGGTTTCCGAACACCAGAAAGGAAAATTGAAAGGCGTATTCCATTGTTTTTCGGGCAATCACGGACAGGCGCAACAAATAATTGATCTTGGCTTTTACCTCGGCATTGGCGGGGTTGTTACTTTTAAGAATTCAGGTTTAGATAAAGTGATGGAAAAGGTTTCATTGGAATATGTTGTTTTAGAAACAGATGCTCCTTACCTGTCGCCGGTGCCGTTTAGGGGAAAGAGAAATGAACCCGCATATCTGAAATATGTAGTGGAAAAACTTTGTGTTATTAAGAAAACTACAATAACAGAAATTAATGCAGTCACCACTTCAAATGTGCAAAAACTTTTTGCTAAAGCATTTTCCGAGAACCACCTGTTAAAGACTCCTGATTGATAGTTACGGGATAAGAATGCAGGTTGACAAAAGTTTATCTTCACTGAGTCTGTAGTCAGCGTACGTATCAAGGAAATAATTATTCACAATACAGGTTACAGTAACCATCCGTCGCTTGCGGTAGAAATAATGATCAAAGTGATTAGTATAACACCAGCTATAATTCCTATCCAGGCAATAGTACTAATCCCTTTTTTCCCGGAAGCAATGTAACCGGCCACAGTCAGATCTGGATTTTTTTTAAGTTCCCGTTTCAGATTTTTCTTTAGCACTAAGAATGATACCTTCTCCTTAAGAGTCAATTTTTTATTGCAAATTTTGGCGAAGTCTGCAACTTTTAGTTTGATAAAATCAACTGCCTTCATTTTCATCCACGTCTCATCGTAAACCGGATATGACATTGGTCCAGTACTTGTTGCATGGGCCACACCTTTTCCGCTAACCATCCATAAAAAGATGGCAAACAGAGCTATCTTTTTCATACAACATAGTTTTATAGTAATAAAATTGTGCTATTAAGTTAAACTCTTGATCGGGCTGAATCCAATGAGAAATATCATTTAGGGAAAATGATAATAAAAATCTAAGATGAAAAAAAAGGCCCGCCAACAGTTAAGTTGTTGGCGGGCTACAGCGGAGACCGAGGGATTCGAACCCTCGATACCCTTTGGGGGTATACACACTTTCCAGGCGTGCCTCTTCAACCACTCGAGCAGGTCTCCATTGGTTGTGAAGGGCGGTAAAAATAAGGATTATTGACTTACCAGTTGTTAGCCTGATCAGGGTTTAATCTTTCTGATACATCTACAGGTTGATTTTCTTCCCAGTTGGGATCAAATTTTACAAACCAGGATATCCATAGACTGCGGCTAAGGCGCATCAGCCAGGGCTGTATCATGATCAGTAAAACAGAATTAATGCCCAGCCAGTAAAAAAAACGGTTATCCGAAGTGGACATGCCGATTAAAACATACCAGGCAACTAGGGTTGACACAGTAAAAGCCACGCCTAATGCATAACTGACATAGCCGGTTCCATAATAAAACCCAACTTCTATCTCAGTAGGCTGGCCGCATACGGCACAATTCTTATGCATTTCCAGGTTTCGTTTGCCAATTGTTACGGGATGTTTAAATAGTTTTCCTTCCCGGCAACGAGGGCAATGGCAGGTAATAGCAGATGAGAGATAACCTCTGTGTTTCTTTTTGTCAGACATGTCTATGAGTTGATCGAATGCTGTTCAATGATTTTTTCTAATTGTGTAGCCTGCATAACTCCTGATTTCCGCCATAATGTTTTTCCATGTTGAAATAGCATTAATGTGGGTACACTTTGAATCTGTAAAGCACCGGCAACAGAAGGGCTTTTGTCCACATCAATCTTAAGAATGCGGACTTTGTCTCCCAGTCTGGCATGCAGTTCTTCAAGTACAGGTTTCATCAGTTTGCAGGGGCCACACCATTCAGCAAAAAAATCAACCAGCACTGGTGTGCTTCCGTTGATGATCTCCCCAAACGTTTCTCTTTTATTGCTTGTTGTTGTCATTTTTTTCTCTTTTAAACATACTGAATAGTAATCCCCCCATCAATGCTCCATAGGCCGTACTGTTGTGCCACTTAGAAGTAATGGCACAAGTACCACTGCTGCAGCCTATTTGCTGCCAGTACAAGTATCCTCCGGCAGCGCCAATTATAATACCAGCGATCAATAATTTATTATTTAGAACCCAGCTCTTCATATTCAATGTTTTCAGGTGTGGCAGAATTATTTTTCTTTACAGGAGTATAACAGCTTCCCCCGGCACAGCAAACTCCATCAGTAAATAACGAAAAAACTGTAAAAACGGTTCCCAGTATTATTCCTGATACTTCACCAGAGCCGATAGAGGATGACAAAATTAAGATACCCAAAGTTACCCGGATGAATTTTAGGGCTGTCCATCCGCTTTTTAACCTGTCTATAAGAGTCATTTTATTGATTTGAAGACAAATTTCAGATGCAGAAGTGAAGGCTGTAGTGACATTTGTTACAAATAAAAACGGCTGTCAAAGACAGCCGCTTAGCAAACCTTACATCAATGTCTACATTTTACCGGGTAATATCTTGTGCCAGTATAACCACGGTAAAACTCTTCTTTTCAACTGGTACATCGTCCAGCGTTCTTTACTCTGGTCAATAGGGAATGTTTCAATCGGTTTGTTGTTATAATCAAATTCACAAAGTACTAGTTTGCCATAACCGGTGACTACAGGGCAACTTGTATAGCCATTATAACTCCCGGTCAGCTGTTTGCCTTCCATAAAAGCAAGCAGGTTCTTGACCAATACTGGGGCTTGTTTACGAATTGCTGCTCCTGTTCTGGATGTTGGTAATGAAGAAGCATCACCGAGTGAGAATACATTAGGATATTTTACATGCTGTAAAGTGAATTTGTCAACATCTACCCAGCCAGCAGCATTGGCTAATGGACTATTCTTTACAAAATCGGGGGCACTTTGCGGGGGAGTAATATGTATCATATCAAAGCTTACCCAATACTCCTTGTCCTTATTTTGTTCTCCGAAGCCTACAAATTTTGCTTTTTTATTGGGGCCGTCAATTTCTACCAATTTAGTGTAGAATGTCATCTGTACTTTATCTCTTTCGGCTACTTTCTTCAGGGTCTTTTCATATTTCTCTACACCAAATAACCTTGTGCCACCACTCCAATACTGTATCTCTGTTTTGTCAAATACACCATGTTTTTTAAAGTAGTCAGCAGCCAGCCACATTATTTTGTGGGGCGCACCGCCACATTTTACAGGTGTGTTAGGATTAGTAAATAAAGCTTTGCCTCCTTTGAAGTTTTTCAGGCATTCCCAGGTATAAGGCACATTGTCTACACTATAGTTAGAGCATACGCCATTTTTACCTAATGTTTCTTTCAGACCTTTTATATCTCCCCAATTCAGTTGGATGCCCGGAGCCACAATCAGGTAATCATAGGTAACAGTTTCATTATTATCCAAGGTTACACTATTGGCTTCAGGCTGAAAGGTTACTACTTTCTGTTTGATCCATTTTACTGATTTGGGCATTACGTCGGCTTCATTGTGAATGGTATTTTTCATATTGAAAACACCAGCTCCAACCAATGTCCATGCTGGCTGATAGTAATGCTTGTCAGATGGTTCGATGATAGCAATATCAAGATTTTTGTTTTTACGTAATAGTTGAGAAGCGGTGGAGATACCGGCATTACCTCCGCCTACGATTAAAATTTGATGTTTGGTTTGCATATAAATCAATTTAGAACACTAAAGTAGTGCAGGGTTACAGCTGGATGTAGTGACAATAGTCACACCCTCAGCATTTTGAACGATAATCATATAAAGTCTATTTCTATACCTGATTACAGTCAGCATTTTCTGTGACTTTTGTCATTTTGCCCGGTACCCTCCACAGAGAAATTTGTTTTGTTAATCAATTTTATAAACTAAACCCTAGACCAATGGAATACTTATGCACCACCCGTTGCCCTTAATAAAAAAGTCATTTCTCTTTTAATGTTGGAAGGAAATTTCATTATTACTCATTACCAAAATCAAATTTTTTATTATGAAAGTAGAACAAATTTATACCGGTTGCCTGGCAGAAGCAGCCTATTATATTGAGAGCAACGGTGAAGCTGCCATAATTGACCCATTACGGGAAACCAAACCTTATATTGATAAGGCAGAAAGAAACGGGGCAAAGATCAAATACATACTGGAAACCCATTTCCATGCTGACTTTGTCAGCGGTCATATTGACCTGGCTAAAAAAACAGGGGCAACAATTGTTTTTGGGCCTACCGCTGCACCGGCATATGATGTACATGTGGCCAGGGAAGGCGAGGTACTTCAGTTGGGAGATGTCAAGATTAAAGTGTTACATACACCGGGTCATACCATGGAATCCACCACTTACTTGCTGATAGATGAAAAAGGAAAGGATCATGCGATATTCACAGGCGATACATTATTTATTGGTGATGTGGGCCGTCCTGATTTAGTACAAAAAGTGAAGGCGGAGATCACTCCGCAGATACTTGCAGGGTATCTATATGATTCGCTCAGGAACCAGATCATGCCTTTGGCAGACGAAGTAATTGTATATCCTGGTCATGGTGCCGGCAGTGCCTGTGGTAAAAATATGAGTAAAGAGACCACTGATACATTAGGGCATCAGAAAAAAGTCAATTATGCCCTTAGATCTGATATGTCAAAAGAGGAATTCATTAAAGAAGTAACAGAAGGATTAGTAGAACCACCGCAGTATTTCCCCTACAATGTACTAATGAACCTGAAAGGTGGTATTGAAAGCATTGATGATATCATTGCAAGAGGTAAACGACCTCTTAATGTCAAAGAGTTTCAGACCGTTTGGGAAAGTATGGAAGCTCTTGTATTGGATACCCGGGCCAAAGAAGCTTTTGTAGAAGAACATATTCCCGGATCAATATTTATTGGTATTGATGACAATTTCGCTCCCTGGTCAGGCACTTTGATAATGGATCTGAAGCAACCCATATTATTCCTGGCGGATGAAGGAAGGGAAGAGGAAGTAGTGGTTCGTTTGTCAAGAGTAGGGTACGATAATGCGGTAGGTTTTCTGCAAGGGGGCATTAAAGCCTGGAAGGAAGCAGGCTTAGAAACAGATTCTATAAAAGAAATAAGTGCTAATGACTTTGCCAGCCTTTACCAGATGGATACCGAACATATAAACCTGCTGGATGCGAGACGTAAAAGTGAATTTGATTCTGAGCACCTGATGGGAGCAGAAAACTTTCCGCTTGATTTCATAAACCAAAACATGTCGCAGTTGAGCAGGGATAAAAAATACTTTATCCATTGCGCCGGGGGATATCGTTCTGTAATTATGTGTTCAATTCTAAAAGCAAGGGGGTTTGATAAATTGGTCAACATTCAGGGGGGCTACAAATCCTTAAGCCAGACAGGTCTTAAGAAGACACATTATGTAGAGCCCACTACCATGCTCTGATGATTGCTTAGTATACTGAAAGCCAGCCTTATAATGGCTGGCTTTTTTGTGATATTCGTCACGCATCACCACATGTAAGTTGGTTACTTTTGTACAAATTATCAGATATGGCAACAATAAAAATGACCACTCAGGATTTTAAGAATAAGGTGTTTAACTACGAGACGGAGAAAGACTGGAAATACCAGGGACAACTTCCGGCTATTATTGACTTTTATGCAGACTGGTGCGGCCCCTGCAAGATGGTGGCCCCAATATTAGAGGAACTTTCAAAGGAGTATGAAGGCCGCTTGGTTATTTATAAAGTAGATACGGATGTAGAGCAGGAACTTTCTGCCGTATTTGGAATTCAAAGTATTCCTACACTGCTTTTTATTGACTCAGAAGGTGAACCTATGATGCAGCCTGGTGCATTTCCCAAACATATTTTCAAAAAGATAATTGAAGAAAAATTATTGGCACCTGTGAAAACAGAAGAGTAAGTGAATTTGGTTGTAGCACAAAAGAGCCACATTAATCATGTGGCTTTTTTATTTCCGTTGACCAGGGATTAGCTTTTTACTTGTTCAGCATTTCCGCAAATTCCTTTGTATCATAGTCAAGCCCGCCTGTATGTTCAAAGATGATTTCACCTTTTTCATTAAAGATAAAAGTAGTGGGTATCCCCTCCACATTGAATAATTGGGGCAAGTTTCCAGTCGGGTAGTAAACAGGCAGTTTCATCTTATTATTTGCTGCATAAATCTTTGCTTTTACAAAATCGTCATCTAAAGAAAGCATTACAAACTCAACCTTTGACCTGTCTGTTTTTGATGCAAGGCTTTCTATAGAAGGGATTTCTGCCCTGCAGGGAGGGCACCATGTGGCCCAAAGATTTACAAAGACTTTCTTTCCTTTAAATTGAGATAAATCAAATGACAGATTATCTGTATTCGCCATTTGTAACGATGGAAGTGCTGAAACAACGGCAGGTGAAGTTGGTTGAGTTGTTGTAACTGGCTGGTTAGAAACAACGGTATCTGTTTTTTCTGCAGCAGGTTTTTCGGCCGTTGAATTACTACAGCTAATTAATAAGGCTGTCATTACAACTGGTAAAAAGAAATATTTCATTATATAATAATTTTATTGTGCAATATGCTTCGATGTGCGGGCAAATGCGGTGATAAATATCACCAATTTCGTCAAACACAGCCTTCAAATTTGCCAAAAGAAAGATAAAATGCAGCAATTCTGGGATCAACGATACGCAGAGAACGAAACAGTGTATGGTTACGAGCCTAATAAGTTTTTTAAGCTGTTTATTGACCTGCATAAGCCGGGCTCCATACTGTTGCCAGCAGAGGGTGAAGGGCGCAATGCTGTGTATGCTGCATCAAAGGGCTGGCAGGTAGATGCTTTTGACTTCAGTGAGGTGGCCCGTGAAAAGGCACTTGATTTTGCAAGGGGAGAAAATGTTCTGGTAAACTATGATTTAAAAAATATTACAGCCTTTAAAGCGGAAAAGCTGTACGATGCTGTCGGCCTGATTTATGTACATCTGCCGGAAGAGCAGAGAAAAAAGTTTCACCAGGAAATATATAATTCAATCAAACCAGGCGGCTTTATGGTATTGGAAGCATTTGCCAAAGAACAAGCACAGTTTGAGAGCGGCGGACCGAGAGATACGGCACTTTTGTACGATGCGCCATCATTGTGCAACGACTTTCCTTTTCTGCACCTGATGAGTTGTGAGCAAAAGGAAATTATTCTCAATGAAGGAGATTACCATAAAGGAAAAGCAGCCGTACTTCGAATAATTGGCCAGCGGTTATGAAATTGTAATTATCGTATACTATTTCGATTTGGTGAAAACAATATGCCATACGCCTCTTAAGTCCCCTTCTTTGTAATTAAAGGCAGCATCTTTTGGATATTTTTTTTGGATCATATCCCATGTATCCGGTTTTATTTGCGTTTCTTTTGCTCCATGACAGTTCAGGCACATTGCCTGAATAAGTATGGGTTTGAAGTAGTGTTGGTTTCCCTTTGAGTCTTGCTTTACAATTGTTGTTAGTTGTTTGTTTTCTTCTTTTTGCTCCTGGTAGGTCATAATCACATCCTTTTCCATCTCATCCGGGGTATTGACTGGATTACGGATTTTATCAGAGGTTCGTTTTATTTGAATTTCTTTACCTGAATAAATTTTTGTGAGATCTAATGCTGCAGTATTACAAAATTCTACTGCACCGGGTAAGCCTCTTTCGCTGATGGCTTTTTGCAATGTTTTTCTGAGAGTGTCAAATGTTTGCGCCGTCAATGAATCTCCTTTGCTTTTCCAATCTGTAAATTCTTCCGTGTTTTTCGATTGTTTGCAAGAAAAAAGGAAAGTCATTAAGCCGGTAATGATAAATAAAGATTTGAGCATAGACCAGTTTTTGAAGTTAGTATACGGCAGGATGGAAACAATCTTCAGAGGGATAGATTTTCTTCAACGTACAGCACATTCTGAAGTGTGCTACAAGACCAGCAATCCCGGTAATAAATGCAAAAACAATTATTGCTGCGCTTAGTCCTATAAAATCTGCCAGAACACCAGCGATTAATGCCCCGATTACATATCCGCTGTCTCTCCAAAAGCGGAAAATGCTCAGTGTTTCTGCCCGTTGGGAGGGGTGGCTACTTTCCGCTACCACTGTTAGAAAGTTAGGATAAACCAATGCTGTTCCCAGCCCTAGAAGTATAGAAGCAATAATGAGCAGCCATAGAACAGATGCTGCAGCAAGAATAATAATTGCTGTAGCCTGCAACAACATACCCGCTGTGATGATCTGTTTTTTGCAATACACATCACCCATCTTACCGGTGAAGAGTTGCATTACTCCCCATACAACAGGGTAGATACCTGCAATGATCCCAATTTCCTTTATGGTAAACGATTTTTCCAGCAAAAGAACAGGCAACAGTCCCCAAACAACTGCATCATTCATATTATTTACTAAACCATTCAAAGTAACTGTACCAATATTTTTATGTTTCCACGTTGTTTCTTTCCATACATTTTTCATCAGCGCCAGTTTACTGACAGTGCTTTCAGAATGTACAAAATGAGTGGTATCCTTTACAAGAAAAAAGGAAATAAGCAACCCCGAAACAGCAAAAAATAAACCTGGTACAAAAGGATAATAGGCATAGCCATTGCTTGTTGCGATAGAAGTGGCTAAGTAAGATGCTAGGCCTACAGAAAGGTAACCGGCAAATTCATTGATGCCCATGGCAAGTCCGCGGTTCTTTTGACCCACGATATCCACTTTCATGATAACGGTAGTTGACCAGGCCAATCCCTGGTTAATGCCAAGTAATATATTGGCAATGATAACCCATGTCCAGGTTTCGGCATACATAAGAAGTACTGGCACAGGTAAGGCAAACAACCAGCCTGTAATCAGTATGTTTTTTCGATTGAATCGTTTGCTCAGTTTTGCAACGCTATAGTTACTGATGGCTTTGGTAATGCCAAACGCCATGATAAAACTTAGAATCGCAGTATTGGCATCTAGTCCAAAAATATTTTTAGCAAGTCCGGGTAGTACGGCTCTTTCCAGGCCTATCATCGCACCAACAAATGCATTAACCAGCACTAATAGAGAAAACTGCTGCCAGTTTTCTTTTAACCCGGTCTGTATATTGTCACTGCTTTTCACCTTTTACTAAGATAAACTTTCCATATCACTGGTGAAGCCCGGCTTGGCTCAGCCTCATTACTCCAGAAGATATTAGGAGCCCTGCTGTCTATTCCACCAATAATATAACCGGCCAGTAATGGCTTAGTCCCTGTTTTTTCTAACTGAAAAATGCCATTGTTGCTAAATAAAGTCTCGTCCGCAGGGATAAATTCCGCAGCAGCCCCAAAGTAACCGGATAATTGCTCCGGCAACAGGTATTCCTTTATGCCATTTGTATTTCTTTCAACTACACTGATATGCTTTACAAAAGGCACATCGTTATCTGTTTTTACTACCCCGGATTGATCAATATATTTCTGTGCAATACCACCAAAGAAAATAGTATACAGCGTTTTCTTGTTTTTATCGTATACGGGCAGTGTAGCCGAATGGTAATGACTGAATTGTTGATTGAAATTTTCAACCTCACTATGATTGTTGGCTGTGATATCAATCAGCGTAGTATAGGGAAGGTCTTTTTCATATTGAAATACTCCGGAGTAAATGGTCAGCATTTCCCTGCCATTTTCATCATACTGATTCAGCAGGTTATAATCTCGGCGGTGCAACAATGCAGAATCAGTAACTGCTGTGTAATTTTCAATCGATAGCCTTCTGTCTTTTTCCGTAATTGAAAATTTTCTGATCTGGTTAGTGTATTGCTGTGAGAAACCGGGTCCGTGATCGGGGCCATGCGGATTATAGCGGCCATCGAATCTTTGTCCTCCTACCAGGTAAAACAAATTGTCCAACTTATTCAAATGGCCGCCTGTTACGGCCATACGTTCATCTGTCAGTTGTGCGATAAATGAGGTTATATCCTTGTTATTAATGATGCCGTCTATAATCTCTTTCACTTTAATCTTTAAAACAGCAGGATGTGTGATATGCTCCCGTTTTGTTTCACTATAACCGTAGCCGCCAACAACGATCAGATCATTTTGCTGCTGGTAAAACTCCATATTGGTACTTTGTAACTGTTCAGCAAGGAGGGAAGGAAGCCCGGTTACAGATTTTTTCCAGACTTTTTCTGTTTTTACATCCAGAACAATAAGATCAGTATTATTATACTTTTTATTAAAGGAAGCAAAAGGCTGTCTTCGATGCAGGCCATCCGTTCTTCCACCGACCAGCAGTATTTTATTCCCTGATTTAGCCCAGGCATAGGACTGGAGGCCGGAGAACCCTTCGGGGATTATGGGTTCGAGAGAAATCTTATAAGGAAAATTAGTCTGTGAACTTACGTTCAAACTTAGTAGTAGTGTAATTATAATAATAAAGTTTTTCATTCTAATGGTTATTTATTTGTCCAGGTAAGCCGAATACATCCAGACTAATTTTTCCTGTTGACGGATATAGTCACTCATCAGGGCATTAGTTCCCTCATCATTTGCATCGGCGGATAGTTCAAGTAATCCTCTTTCTATTTCCAGCAGTATGCTAAAAGAGTCAATTACTGATTTTATCGCTTCTTTGCCGTCATGCACATTCCTTCTCTCTTTAATTGTTGCCAGCTTTAGATAATCAGAATAGGAGTGACCAGGTATATGGCCGAGAGTCAAAATTCGTTCAGCTACTTCATCAATTTTCAACTGGGTGTCTGTGTATAGTTCTTCAAATTTGGCATGTAGCTCAAAAAATTTTTCACCCTTAATATTCCAATGGAATCCTCTTGAATTAATGTAGAAAAGCTGGAAGTTGGCCAATAAAGAGTTCAATTTTTCTGCAAGTTTCCTTGCTTTTGCTGCATCCAGCCCTATCCTGTTTGATTTCATAGCCTTACGTTTTAGTCATGCAAATTAAACTATTGCACCTGGTTGAGATGTGATTTTCATCACGGTAAGATGAATGAAAAAGCCAGGGGAAAAATCCCCCGGCTTACTGCTAAATATTAATAAAAACTAATTTTTAATGAGGTAATTTACCCCTGAATTTTCCATATACCCATGTCCCCACAATGGCACTAAAAAGTGTGACAATAATAACCAATGCACCTGTTCCGATTTGTGCAAACAGCGGGCCAGGGCAGGCGCCGGTAATTGCCCAGCCAAATCCGAAGATCAATGCACCATAAATATTACCCTTATTAAACTTCTTATCTACAAACTCAATGGGTTCGCCATAAATGGTTTTGACTTTGAATTTTTTTATCAGCCACACAGAGATAATTCCCACTGCTACAGCAGAACCGATTACTCCAAACATGTGGAAACTCTGTAACCTGAACATTTCCTGAATCCTAAACCAGGAGATAACTTCTGCTTTAATAAGAATTATTCCAAACAATATTCCCGCTACGGCATATTTAAGATTATACCACCAGGGATGTTTTAATTCTGACTCGTTAAAACAAACAGCATCTAACGAACGAACTTCAAAATCTGTATTCTGTGTAAGAAATTCATGATGTTTCTTTTCCTGCAATGTTTCATTTACACTCATGCTATATTATAATTTTAAAATTAAAGGAAGAATAAGGTTTGCTACTATGAAGCCACCAGCCATAAAACTGATGGTGGCAACCAGTGAAGGCCATTGCAGGTTTGACAACCCCATAATTGCATGCCCGCTGGTACATCCACCAGCATACCGGGTTCCAAAACCTACAAGGAATCCGCCCACAATCATCATGATAATGCCTTTGATGCTGCCGAGTGCCTGCCAGTTAAAAAGGTCTGCTGGTACAAAGGAGTCATAATTTGTAACACCATAGGTTGCCAGTTCTGCCTGTAATTTTGGATTAACTTGTATAGGATCGGGGTTTCCTAATAAACTAACCGCAAGAAATCCGCCACCAACGATTCCTGCAACAAAAAATAGGTTCCATATTTCCTTTTTCCAGTCGTATTGAAAGAAGGGAATCTTTGCAGGTACACAAGCGGCGCATACATGCCTCAATGAGGACGAAATACCAAAGGATTTGTTACCTATTATCAGCAGTACGGGCACCATCAGTCCTATAAGCGGACCGGCTACATACCAGGGCCAGGGTTGTTTCAGAAAGTCTAACATACTCTTTTTTGTATTTAAAGGTCAAAATTGATTTTTAATGAAAGTCTTACGAGTGATTTATGTCACAGGTTAAGTTATTTCTTTTTTGCCAGTTCTTCTTTTTTGGCAATGATAGGTTTATAAGGCCCATATTTATGCTGGCTCTCAGAAAATCCATCCGCATAGGGGCCAAACGGATGATCAAAAGGCTTTTTGGAAATATCCGGCCAGTCATTCCTTAAATCTTTTTTAGGCCTGGGCTGACTATTTACATAAGCTGCTACATCCCATGCCTCTTCTGTCGTAAGTTTTGGATTATCATGTGTGGCTTGTTTAAAAGGCATGTTGCTTTTTACATAACCAGCAAAATTGCTCAGGCGAAAAAGACCTGCACCATCATTGTAACTATGTTCTCCCCATAGTGGAGGATATTCATAGCTAACGCCATTCAAACTAAGCTGCCCTTCTCCGTTTGCTCCGTGACAACTCTGGCACTGTGCGGTGTACACTGCCTTACCTTTTACCGGATCAGCAGCCCTGTCAAGATAGTTTAATTTAGAAATACCGCTTCCAACAGGTCGTTCTCCTTTCTTAACATCCTTGCCCAACCATTTGATATAAGCATAAATGGCCTGGTACTCCCTGCTGTTGCTATCCGGAGCAGTACCGTTCAGGCTTCGTTCAAAACAATCACCTACTCTTTTGTAAATACTTTCCATACCACCACTCCGGTCCCGGAACTTGGGATAGGTAGAATAAACAGCGCTGTAATTGTTTCCCCATGTTTTTTTGCCGGCATTCAGGTGGCAGTTCTGGCAATTCATTCCATTGGTAATAGCAGCAACAGAGCCATGAGGTCCAAAATACCGGGCTGTATTTGCAATGATATCTTCACCATAAATGACTAGTTCCCTTTCTGCTCCTTGTAATTCATTATCTGTAAACAGACTGGGAGTCACCCAGCTGCTGTCTGTGGTTGTAGTTAGAGGAGATTCTTTTTCGGATGGCCTTATTACTTTTGCCATTTCGACTAAAGCAACTATTCCAACTACAGCGGCAATAATAACTAACTGCCAGTTTGATCTGATGGTGTTCCACATAAATTTTAGCTTATCTGAATTCGTAAGTTGTTCCCTGTAATTGTGTAAGCAGTGTATGTGGTTGGTCGGTTGCGGTAGCTCNNCTTTTTGGATTTTTTACTTTTTCCATACGGCAAAGTGTATCGTCAGGATCACCTTCTCTTTCACAGGCAACGATGCTGTATTCTTTATCAAGGTTCAGCTGTTCACCTTTTATCTTCACCCAGTTTACTCTTTTTCCAAACTCATTACCGATAGTAAAATTCACTTCCATACCTGCGAATCGCACAAACCAGCCACCAAAACGTTTGGATGGATCTTTGGCAAATGCGTTTTGCAATTCTTTTTCCAGCCAGTCCCATACCTGCCTGCCGGTAACTGTTCCAGTCTTTGCTTCGCTGTCAACGGGCAGCATGTTCCATAAAAACTCCTTGGTGATTTCAGCTTTCCCGGTTTTTGGATCTACTGCTAATGGCTGACAAAAGCGAAAGCCATTACTTAGTGCAATATCTGTTTTGAATTTCCAATGAATAGCATCAGTAATCAGGTTATCCATTGGGGTTTCCATCACAAAATATCGTACCAGTGGGGTAGTGGTGGTTCCAATTACTTTAGAAAGTTGTTGTCTGAAAGGCGCAGTTGCTTTATCTATCTGTACTTGTAATTTTTTATCAGCCGGGTATTTGGCAGGATCCACATCAAGTAGTTGATATTTGTAACTCTTCATTTTCCCATTCTCCACTTCAATATCCAGTTTGCCAAGAAAAGAACCAAAAGCGCCGCATTCGACTACTTTGGTGTATTTGCCTTCAATAGGAACCCTTACTCTTTCATGGGTATCTGCACCCAAAATGAAATCTGCGCCTGTCACTGCTGGGTTATTTGCCAGTCCTACTTGTTGAGCCAGGCCCATATGGGTAACAATGAAAATAATGCCGCAGCCTTCTACTTCTTTTAGTAGCCTGATGTATTTAGCCACATTAAAATCAGCATGTTCAAATCGAATTCCTTCGCTGTAAGCCGGAGACTGGCGCTTAGGTATCAGGTGATCGGTATAGCCAATGAAACCAACTTTGGCACCGGCAATATACTTAACCCAATAGGGTGGGTAGATCAATTCTCCATTATCTGCATCGTTAGTTTTATGCCACATATTGGCACAAATCTTTGCTGCTGTAGCATGCCCCATATCATAGAGCATTTTCTTTTTCTTATAGACCACTTCCCAGTTGCCCGGCAGAATAAGATCGTAATTGAAATCGTTGAGCAGAGGTATCAGTGCTTCGCCTTCTGTCAGTGATGCTACGGCACTTCCATGGAAATAGTCCCCTCCGTCCAGCAACAAGGTATTTGCCGGGTTTTGTTTACGAAAGTGATTGATCATGGTTTTTAATACGGCTAACCCTCCTCTCTTTCTGTACACTGCTTTCCCGTTTTCCCAGAAAAATTCATCATGAGTGTGCAACTGCGCATGAATGTCGGAAGTATAAAGTATTGTAAATCGGCCGGGTGTGCCAGGCTCAGATTTTTTACTCAGCTCGGTTGTGCCGGCTATAGCTACAGATCCCAGGGTTGTACCCATACCAGCCAGTGCAGCTTTTTTCAAAAAATCCCGGCGGGAATTAGTATCAATGTTTTTCAATGAAGACATTGGCAATCGTTTTAGGTGAAAAATTACGGGAATTAAAAATGCTTTCTTTAAGTAACCCGGTCCGTGACAACTGTCACATTCCCCTTTTTATATTTCTTAAAACTGGTAATTGAATACAATGTTCCAAAGACTCATATCCACTTTATTGATAACGTATTTGTCATTTCCGTAACTACTGCCTGTTTTTCCTTTATAAACATATAGTAGCTGCGTTTCCAGACCTTTTAATATGCCACCAAATTTATAGCGGGCATCAATATTCAACTGGTTATACGAGGGCATCCCATATTTATTGAACCTGAAATCTGTTACATCCGGCAACTCATAATGCCCGAAGGATATTGAAGTTGTGACCCTGGCCTTCGGTATTCTGTAATTGACCTTCCCCAACACAGCATGTGCATCTCCCAGCCCTTCATTTCTTTCTCTTGGCAAAAAAGTGAAGAAAGGATCCCGGCCCCATTCTCTCGGCATAAGGTATCTTCCTTGAGCAGTAATACGGTTATAGTTCAGGCTTGTTTCCCATTTTTCATTCTTCCATCCCAACCTGGTTCCAAAAGTTATTGCTTTGGCGCCCTTTTCAAAATAAGCTTTTGAAGGATCATCATTGCCACCATCCTTTACAGCATCCTGCCTTACCAACTGTGCCGCTGCAAAGAGCTTTGAATTTTTGGATAGCGAATATTCATAGTCTGCCTGCAGCATAGCACTGTTAAAGATATTTTCTGTGTATTGGTTCCAAAACTGGAGTTTTAACTGCTCATTTATTTGGGTAGTAATGCTGGCCAGAAAAATTCCTTTGCTTTCCAGGTTTCCGGCATAAGCTGATTTAATACCCTCATCATTTACCCCCACAGGATATACCCCGATTGATTCTGCTACTTTAAACCACTTAACTGTACTTCTGGGCGAAATGCCATATAAGTATCCAAGCTGCAACTTGAGTTTTTTTATGGAGTTTATTTCTGTCCAGATACCCTCCACTTCTGTTGGCCTCATCCGGCCATCCTGCAGGTTAATAAATGGGGTATTGATCAGTTGTTTACCTAAGGTAATATGATTGTTACTAAAATGATACTTGATATACAATTCTTCTAAGCGGTCAATGTCTTTTTTGTTAGACGGGTCTTCAATGTCAAACAGTCCGGTTTCATACCGGTTCATTTGTTTGGTTTTGGAATCAGGTGCTGAAAGATCGGAGGAGCCAATATTATAAACAAAAAATCCGCTCACCCCCACCTGAAAATTTTTAAACCTGCCTGTTTCAAATTTTATTCCTCCTCCTACTGCGTTGGCATAATAATCTGTCAGTCCCTCTTTGTTATCTGTTGCCATAAAATAATACCTGAAATGACCACTGAAAGTACCCTTCCTGAATGCATATAAAATCGAAGTGGAATCAGCTTCGTTCTCTTTTTCCTTCCACAAGCCCGGTTTCTCATTGATCTCCTGGTGCTGTGTAAATCCTGAAAGGGAAATCACTGTTGCAATGATGAGTATGAAATTCTTTTTCATTATGCTATAAGCATTATGTTTTTGACTAATTGGCAAACAGTCTGTTTGTGGAATCAGAAACCGGCTTTTATATAACTCCAGCCTTGTTCTTGTTTTCGTACGATTTCGCCGATTCCCATTCTTACAAAAGTGGCTTCGGCTATAATGGATTCTTTAGGTATTTTTCTCTCCATCATGGTATTTTCGCAGGCAATGAACATAATACCCAATTGTTTGAAATGGTTTATTTTTTCCTGTTGAGTTGTTTTGGCTTTTGTCAGAAAATCAAGGCCCGGGCCATGCGCCACAACTTCAATAACAACGCTGTCACCCCATCCGGCTTTAAGGTGCTTCAGGTTATTCATCAGACCTTTCCAAACCAATGTATCATTGCTGCTTAGCTGCATAACGATGCGGTGCTGTAAAACCGGTCCGATTGTATTTTGAGACCATCCCTGAAATGTTAGCAATGATATAGAGATGACCATGATGATTTTTTTATACATAACCTTACAGTTTTAGTTGTTATTCTTTTGCCCCAGTCCAGTTGGAGAAACCTCCGTTCAGGTCAAAGAGCTTGGTAAATCCTAATTCTTTCATGATGTTCATGGCATCCTTACTTCTTTTTCCACTGCGGCAATAGACCAGGTATGTTTTGTTCTTGTCCAGGCTGGAAATCTGTGCCTTGAACTCTTCTTTTTTTAACACATCAATTTGTGTAGCATGTGGTATATGGCCTGCTTTATATTCATCAGTTGTCCTTACATCCAGTATTACTGCGTTCTTTTTCTTGCTGAGCCGTTCAAATTTTTTCTGACTTATTGTTTTACCTGCCAGATTATCCTGAGCTTGTACGCAAACAGAGCCACATAGGCCAGCCAGCATTATGGCTGCAGCAATAAATATCCAGCTGTTGCTTTTGATTTCTTTTAGTATAGTGCTCATGCTATTTTGTTTTTCAGACTGTTCCAGGGACCTCCGTTATAGGCCTCAATGCCTGCAGATTTCAATATACCTTTTGCCATTCCGCTACGGGCACCACTTCTGCATACGGTGATCACCGGCTTATTCAGTTTTTTAAGTTCAGCTATTTTAGTACGTATGCTATCAAGCGGATAGTTCTTTGAACCGGGAATATGCCCTGATTTGTACTCACCAGCAGACCGAACATCTATAATGATAGCGCCATTGCCAACAAGCTCTTTGTAGTTAACAGAACTTCCGCCCAATAGCTTCTTTATAAATCCCAACATAGTTTTAAATTAGTTTAATAAAAATTGCATATCTCCTAAACCACCGCCGTTATATACTTCAGTAATTCCATTTTGTTTCAGAATGCTTACTGCCATTCCGCTCCTGTTGCCGCTGCGGCAATAGAGCACTATAGGCGATTTTATTTTTTTGAGTTCTTTTATCTTGTACATCACTTCTTCCAGGGGAATATTCTTGGCTCCCGGTACATGTTCCATGTCAAATTCCCACGGACTTCTTACATCGACAATTACTGTTTCAGGTTTTTTTACTATCTCTTTTAATGACTGCATTGCTTTTTTAGTTTTAAAAAAGCGGCTGTTGTTATGGCAGCCGCTTGGTTTTATAATGTTTTTTTGGCTAAGTACCAGTCTATCTTTTCTACCGTGTCGTCAGCTAGCCTTGCTTCGTAATCAGCCAACGTTTTAGGTGGCGGTACGATTACTTTGTCACCCGGTTCCCAGTTAAGAGGGATTGCCACTTTGTTAGCATCGCTTGTTTGCAATGCAAGCAGCACTCTTTTTATTTCATGCATATTCCTGCCAACATTCAGCGGGTAATACATGATAAGGCGAATCGTTCCCTTCGGGTCTATGAAAAATACGGCTCTTACGGCAGCAGTTTCACTTTCATTGGGTTGCAGCATGCCATATAATTTGGCTACTTTCATATCCAGATCAGCAATGATGGGAAATTGGAAATACACACCGGTGTTTTTCTTCACATTATCAACCCAGGCAATATGTGAATGAACACTGTCGATACTTAATCCCATTAATTTGGTATTATGCTTATCAAAGAAGCTCTCCTGTTCTGCCGCAAAGCCACTCATTTCTGTAGTGCACACAGGGGTGAAATCAGCAGGGTGGGAGAATAGAATTACCCAGTTGTCTTTCGCATAGTCTGAGAATTTGATCACTCCCTTGGTGGTCACAGCTGTAAAGTCGGGTGCTTTATCACCGATTCTTGGCATTGTTATCGTATTGGGTTCCATGTTTTGATTTTTAATTGTTTTTTTAATAAGGCCGGGGAAGATTCCCCGGCTCTTTTACCTTAACCATTAAACCAACCAACATTTATAATAGTGTCGAAGGACACACATAATCGCTTATTTTGAACTTGTTGCTTTCTTTAAGGGCTTTGAAACCACTCTTTACATCGATCAGATTGTCAAATCCCCTGGCACGGAGAATTGAGTTGAATATCATAGAGCGGTAACCACCGGCACAATGAACATAGTATGTCTTTTTCTTATCGATCTGGGCCATGCTGTCGTTGATAAAATCAAGTGGTGCATTTTCTGCTTCTACCAGGTGTTCGCTCAGGTATTCACTTTTTTTACGGACGTCAAGAATGTTTATCTTTTCTTTCTGTGATATGTCCGCAAGTTCATCTGCAGTTACAGATTTAATCGTATCAACTTCCTTTCCGGCATTTTTCCAGGCATTGAAACCACCTTTCAGGTAACCAATGGTATAATCATAACCAACCCTGGCCAATCTTGTTACCACTTCTTCTTCACGACCTTCATCGGTTACCAGCAATATTTCCTGTTTGATATCGGGAATCATGGCGCCAACCCATGGGGCAAACTGGCCATCAATACCAATATTTATAGAGTTAGGAACAAATCCCTGCGCAAAAGTTTGCGGATCTCTTGTATCCAGTATTAATGCACCGGTTTCATTGGCAGCAGCCTCGAAACCATCCGGGCTTAATGCATGCTGACCTCTTTCAAGTACTTTATCAATACTGTCATAACCTTGTATATTCATCATCACATTCAATGGGAAATAGGCAGGAGGAGCAACAAGTCCGGTTGTTACTTCTTTAATGAACTCTTCCTTCGTCATATTTGCCCTGAGAGCATAGTTTGTTTTTTTCTGATTACCCAGTGTATCTGTGGTTTCCTTACTCATGTTTTTACCACAGGCGCTGCCGGCACCGTGAGCAGGATATACAGTAATATCATCAGCCAGTGGCATGATCTTATTTCGGAGAGAGTCAAATAAATAACCAGCTAATTTATCTTGTGTAAGATCGGCTGCAACTTTTTGTGCAAGGTCAGGACGACCTACATCACCAATAAACAATGTATCACCAGAGAACAAACCAACATCCTTGCCATTTTCATCTTTCAGCAGGTAGCAGGTGCTTTCCATTGTATGACCAGGAGTATGCAGCACTTTCAATGTTACATTACCTACTTTAAATTCCTGCCCGTCTTCAGCAATCAAGGCATCAAAGGCAGGTTTTGCATTGGGGCCGTACACAATGGGTGCGCCGGTTTTATTGCTAAGGTCAAGGTGACCGCTGACAAAGTCGGCATGGAAGTGAGTTTCAAAAACATACTTGATCTTTGCATTGTTACGTTCAGCCTTTTGAATATAAGGCTCTACCTCACGCAGCGGATCAATTACAACTGCTTCACCATTACTTTCGATGTAGTAAGCACCTTGTGCCAAGCAACCGGTATAAATTTGTTCTACTTTCATTTGCTATATTTTTTGTTTTTATTGAAGATCAAATTTCGGATCAGGAAACATGCTGAACAGTGACATCAATCACAATCAATGACCACCGCCACCAGGGAAGAACAACTCTTTAACAATTATATAAATACCCATTACGAGTACAAACCAGCCGAACCCTTTTTTCAGGCCATCAGCAGATACTTTTTTACTGAGTGCATTACCGATGAAAATCCCAACAATGGCAAGGCCGGTAACGGAAAGTAAAAGTGTCCAGTCCATGCTTTGTTTGCCAAGATCACCGGTAAAACCGATTAATGATTTTGCAGCTATGATTAATAGTGAAGTTCCAACTGCCTGTTTCATGGGCAGTTTACTTAATAGTACCAATGCCGGAATAATAAGAAAACCGCCTCCGGCGCCTACTAAACCTGTAAGCATGCCTACAACAGCCCCTTCCAGCAGAATCATCGGGTAATTGAATTTTTGCACACCGCTTTCTGCTGTTTTCTGTTTTTTATTCCTGATCATTGAGACAGAGGCAAATACCATCAGAATGGCAAATAGTATCATCATCAGCAGCGATTTTGTCACTACGAAATCACCGATATGAAATACTTCTTTGGGAATAGCCGGTACAATGAAGGCCCTTGTAGCAAATACAGCTATAATTGAAGGAATTCCGAAGATAAGAGCTGTTTTCAGGTTCACTTCACCACTTTTATATTTTGGGTAAGTACCTACCAGGCTGGTAGCTCCTACAATAAAAAGTGAATAAGCTGTAGCAAGTACGGGATTTACCCCAAAAAGATAAACGAGAACAGGTACTGTGAGAATGGAGCCGCCTCCGCCAATTAAGCCAAGAGAAACACCGATCAGAAGAGAAGCTATGTATCCGATTATTTCCATGCAAAAATCATTTATGCAAAGGTGAACGGAATACAAATGCTGTACTGTGACTCAAATCACAGCATCTTGCTATAGTAATTCGATCATATTTCTGTGGAGTTTCAGCAGGTTGCGCTGCTCCATTTTTTTCAGGAGTCTTGAAATTACTTCTCTTGAACTATTAAGGTCATCGGCTATCTGCTGGTGAGAAGTTTCAATCAATTTTTTCCCGCTAGCATCAGCATGTCTTTTCAGATAGAATTCAAGCCTCTCATCCATATTTCGAAAGGCCACATTGTCAATCACGGCTAACAATTCATCAAAACGGTTTCTATAGGTCATGATGACAAACTGGTACCACGATTTGTATTTGTTCATCATATCATCCATTAACTGGATGGGTATCATAAGTACTTCAGTGTCTTCTTCTGCTTTTGCCATAATCTCACTTTGTTGTGACTGTATGGCACAGATCATTGTAACAGCACAGGCCTGGCCCGGCCCTAAATAATACATCAGGAATTCTCCGCCGTCAGGGTTTTCCCTGTAAATCTTTACCCTTCCTTCCAATACCAATGCAGTGGATTTAATGTATTGGCCCGTACGCATTATTATTTCACCCGCAAGGAAAGTTCTTTGCACCGCTTCTTTTTCAATTAACTCAACCAATCCGGGTTCAAACTGGGGAAATATTTCTTTCCAATTCATGATCCTTGTATTAATTATCTAAAACCTTCTCCATTTGCATACTTCGGCTACCTTTAATAAGCATATGTGTGTGTTCAAAGTTTTGCTCTTTCAGCCAGCCTTTTACTTCGCCTGAATTAGCGAAAGTACTGAAAGGGTGGTCAAATCTCAGAAAATCACCGCCTACTAATACAACGGCCTTCCAGTCATGTTTTTTGATCAGATCAACGATGTCTTTATGTTCCTGGAGGCTCTCGTTACCTAATTCTGCCATGGCACCAAGTATAAGCACCTTGTTTTCCGTATCAATTTTAGCAAGATTTTCAATAGCAAGCCTCATGCTGCTTGGGTTGGCATTATATGCATCCAGTATGATTTTATTAGTTCCTTTTTCAAGTAGCTGAGATCTGCTATTGGAGGGGCTATAATTTTCAATTGCCATTTTTATAACTGAATCTTTTACTCCAAAATATTTTCCGGCTGTTACAGCTGTCAACACGTTGGGCAGATTATAGTCCCCCACGAGATTTGTGTGAATAGTACCACATGCCGAGCCCTTAGTAATATTTACTACAAGAAACGGCTCACTCTTGATCGATGATCCTTCAATGTCTGCATTGGTCGTTCCATATTTTATTATATGCTTTATTCCTTTGCTCATTTCCTGCAGGTAGTCATAATCCCACATCACAAAGGCAGTACCTTTATTCTCTCTTAAATAATCATATAGTTCACCTTTACCCTTTTTTACACCTTCCACACCGCCAAAACCTTCCAGGTGGGCTTTGCCGCAGTTGGTAATAAGCCCATGGGTGGGTTTTGCATAAAGGCAATAGCCGGCTATTTCCTTTTGATGGTTGGCCCCCATCTCAATTACTGCCAGCTCAGCATTTTTTTTAATTTTTAATATAGTCAGCGGGATGCCTATATGATTGTTTAGGTTGCCTTCTGTAGTGTAAGTTTTAAATGTGGAGGAAAGCACAGCATGAACCAGTTCTTTGGTGGTGGTTTTGCCATTGCTGCCTGTAATCGCTAAAAAAGGGATTTCGAATTGCTCCCGATGATATTTTGCCAGTTGCTGCAGGCTTGCAAGTACATCCTCAACAAGAATTGTTTTACCCGGAATTTCAAATTCTTTTTCGTCAATAACAGCATAAGCAGCTCCCACCTCAATGGCTTTTTTTGCAAAACTGTTTCCATTGAAATTATCTCCTTTCAATGCAAAGAAAATATCCCCGGGGTTGAGTTTCCGGGTATCCGTTTGTACAGAAGGGTATTGCTCGAATAATTGGTAAAGTTCTTCAATTAGCATATAGCAAAAGTAGGAGAGTAGTCAATAAAAAACCCTCCAGGTTTTGGAGGGTTTGCTAAACTTTTATTCTCTAATTACCTTTTCTGTCTTCTTGTTTTGAAATGCTGGCCGGTTTTACGTTTGTTTCCTTCAGGACTTCCCATACGGTTCATCGCACAACGGAAACCGAGGGTGCTGAGTGCCTGGTCTTCTTCCAGGAAACGTCTTGCGCCAGGAGTAAGCCAATAAGCCCTGTCATTCCAGCTACCGCCTTTATAAACTTTTGACTTGTCGCTTACCAGTGTAGTAATTGCATAACCATATGAAGCCTGAGAGAGAGAGTCACCATCCAGGTAATTTATTACATCACCTCTTTGGTAGTTTCTTCTTTTCTTCGCTTCTTCATCAGTTACGGTTACCATTTTAACACGGCCGGTACTGTCCTTTTCATACCGGGTAGCAGGATCCATAGAACTGGAGTCAGCTACATACAATTTTTTAAATACGTTACCACGGAAAGGTGCAGGCATATCATCAAAATCTAATGTTGAAAGCGGACGATAAGTATCTTCTACCCACTCACTAACATTACCCGCCATGTTGAATAGCCCAAAGCCATTTGGATAAAATGATTTTACTGGGGCAGTGTAGAAGGCACGGTCATTCAATCCACCCGCCACACCGGCGTTATCACCAGAACCTCTTTTGAAGTTGGCGAGGAAAACACCTTGCCAGCTTCCGCGGCGGGTATCACGAAGACCATTTACATTCTGGGCCCAGGGATATAATTGTTTGTTTTGCGCTAATTCTTCACCTCTCTTGCCTTCTTTCACACTGGGGCGGGGGTTCTGATTAATCAGGCCATAGGCGGCATATTCCCACTCAGCTTCAAAAGGAAGGCGATAGTCCGGGAGCAGCTTTCCTGATTCCATGGTAGGCGCCATAGCAGGCTGTCCTTTCTTAGATTTCAGGTTTTTACCGGGAGGCGCTGTATACAGACCTAACAGGTAAGATTTTGTTGTAAAGTTATTATCACCCTGCTGAGCGCCTGGTTTTTGATTGGCTTTATTGATATAACCATCTTTAACGAGGGCATTTTCATTCACCCTGTCACTTCTCCAAAGACAGAAATCCTTTGCCTGCTGCCAGCTAACACCTACAACCGGATAATCGTTAAAACCCGGGTGGCGGAAATAAAATTCTACCAATGGCTCATTATAGCTCAGCTCACTTCTCCAGCAAAGCGTATCAGGCAGTGCACCTTCTAAAATTTTGGCATTTGCAGGGTCTGAAGGATCAAATACTTTATACAGCCAGTGGAGGTATTCACGGTAGTGAACGTTGGCAACCTCAGTGCGGTCAATGTAGAAGGAGGGAACAGATACACGGCGGGGAATATTATTCCAGTCGCCCATTACATCTTCCTCTGTTTGTCCCATGGTAAATGTACCACCCTGAACAAACACCAGACCGGGACCGAGACCCTGTTCTTTGGCTTTGGATACCTGGAAACCACCCTGGTTTTTGTCATTGTAGTTCCAGCCGGTGACGTCTGACTTATCGTATTTCTTGCCAAAAAGGCCTTTGCCCTTACAAGATGCGAGCAGCACCACACAGGATAAAAGGATTGTAAAGTTTTTCACACTCAATGTTTTTTGCATAAACCTATGAATTGGAATATTTTTAACGCCGGATGAGGTAAAAATATTGCACCTGGTAAAAGGTTTTACCTGCCGGGATTGCGAATATAGGCACTTTCGTAATATACAGATACGCAGAAATACTTTTTTTCGGGCGGAAAATCCCTTTAAAACCCATTGGTTTACAAGCATGATAAAGCTCCGGTTGTTGTTACTTGGATTCGGTTTGATCAGCAGCTTTTTAGCCGTAAAAGGACAGCGTACTTATGCATCCAATTCGGTATTGGCTTCGGGCAACTGGTACAAGCTGAGTATTAGTTCTGCCGGAATTTATAAAGTTGATCTGGCTTTTTTGGCCGCCTTGGGTATTAATACATCAAATCTCAGCTCTTCATCTATAAAGCTATTTGGAAATGGGGGGCAGATGCTGCCAGAAAATAATGCGGTCAGCCGAACTGATGATTTGCAGGAGGTGGCCATTTATATGGCAGACGGGGGGGATGGTATCTTTAGCGGAGCTGACTTTTTCCTTTTTTATGCACCGGGACCCGATGAGTGGCTGAAGGATTCAGTCAATCAGCGATTTTCTCATAGAAAGAACATTTATAGTGACAAGTCGTATTATTTTTTAACCATCGGGAATAATGGAAAACGGATCATAACTGCTCCGCTTGTCACCTCACCGGCCATCACTATCAGCTCATTTTCCGAAAGATATTTTCATGAACTCGACACAGTTAACTTTCTGGGTAGTGGTAAAGAATGGTATGGCGAGGAGCTTTCCGGTTTGCCAGGGAGATCACTATCAAGGAATTTCTCTTTCAATATTATCGGCCTTGTTCAAAATTCAGCTCTTGCCTTAAAGACAGAGTGTATAGCTAGATCTTCAGGGGTTTCCAGCCGGTTTGATATTGCTATTAATAACCAACCGGCTGGTCAAATAACTATCCCCCAGATTGGTAGTGGTTTATATGATCTTTTTGCACAGTCATCTTCATCGGTTTTAAGTGCCAATGTCCTATCGGAAGCAGTTACTATAAACTATACTTATGTGCCCGGAAGTTTTAATTCGCAGGGATGGATCAACTGGCTGGAAGTTTTTGCCCGCAGAAATATTAGTCTCAATGGCAATGAGTCACTGTTTTTCCGGGACTGGAACAGTGTAGGAATTAATAATGGTGAATTTGTTGTAAGGAATGCCACAGTCTCTACTCAAGTTTGGGATATTACGGATTTCAATAACCCCGTTCGTATACAGGGAACTTTTTCTAATAGTGAATTCAGGTTTGTAAATACCTGCGAAAGATTAAGAGAGTATGTTGCTTTTAATACCACAACCGGTTTGTTTAAAACACCGGTCTCTGCAGGGAAGATCAGCAACCAGGATCTTCACGGCGCACCTGCTGCAGATTTTTTAATCATCACACATCCGCTTTTTTTTAGCCAGTCACAACGGCTTGCCCAATTACACCAGCAAAATGATAATTTACGTTCATTGGTTGTTACAACGGAACAGGTCTACCACGAATTTTCTTCCGGTAGTCCTGATCCGGTGGCTATCCGGGATTTTGTAAAAATGTTTTATGACAAAGCAGGATCCAACCAGGTAAACAGGCCTAAATATTTATTGCTTTTTGGGGATGCTTCTTATGATTATAAAGACAGGTTGGTCAATAATACCAACCTGGTTCCGGCATGGCAGAACAATTTTTCATTAGATCCTCTTTCTACTTATGCATCTGATGATTTTTTTGGCTTTTTGGATGACAATGAAGATATCAATTCGGGCCTGGTAACTAACCTTCTGGATATTGGTATTGGCAGAGTTCCTGCAAAGAATGCAGAAGAGGCTAAAAATTTCGTTGATAAAGTGGCGGTCTATCTTTCACCACAAAGTCTTGGCTCGTGGCGAAATAATCTCACTTTTATTGCTGATGATGAGGACAACAACCTTCATCTGCAGGATGCAGAGATCATTACCGGCACTGCCGGTAATGTAGGTCCTGTTTTTGACCAGCAAAAGATTTACCTGGATGCTTTTTTACAAGAAAGTGGTGCTGGGGGCAGTCGCTATCCTCAGGCAAATGAAGCCAGTAACAACCAGGTGTACAACGGCACATTAATATGGAATTATAATGGTCATGGGGGATCTTCCCGTTTGGCAGAAGAAAATATCCTGGATCAGCCGACAGTAAATAACTGGAATAATCCGGAGCGGTTGCCCTTGTTTATCACTGCTACCTGTGATTTTGCACCTTACGATAACCCGTTTGTCAATTCATTAGGCGAAAACATACTTTTAAGGCCAAAAACAGGAGCTATCGCATTAATGACAACTACCCGGCTGGTGTTTGCTTTTAGTAACAGGATTATCAATAATAATTACCTGCAATTTGCTTTACAACCGGATGCCAGTGGAAAATACCGGTCATTGGGTGATGCCGTAAAAGATGCCAAAAATTTTACCTACCAGAATTCTGGCGACATTGCCAATAACAGGAAATTTACCTTACTGGGAGACCCGGCTTTGACGTTAGCATTTCCTAAAATGAAGTCAAGAATTTCCCGGGTGAACGGAATTGATATATCAATTGCCGATACCTTAAATGCCCTGGAGAAAATAACGATGGAAGGTGAGATTACCGACTGGCAGGGTAATCTATTAAGTGATTTTAATGGCAATGTATACCCATCTGTTTTTGACAAACCCAAATTCATTAATACGCTTGGTAATGACCCCGGCAGCCAGGTTACTTCGTTTACTTCACAGGGTAACTTTTTGTTTAAGGGGAAGGCTACGGTAACCAATGGCCGCTTTTCTTTCACTTTTAAAGTACCAAAAGATATCAACTACCAGTTTGGGAATGGAAGGGTAAGTCTATATGCAGAAAACGGAATATCTGATGCCAGTGGATTTTTAACCAACCTTGTTGTAGGTGGAAGTAGTAGCGGAACAGATGCTGATAAAG
Source organism: Chitinophagaceae bacterium UBA2789 (assembly GCA_002352145.1). GTDB lineage: Bacteria > Bacteroidota > Bacteroidia > Chitinophagales > Chitinophagaceae > JJ008. The sequence goes on along the minus strand of DEHX01000034.1, from coordinate 14,964 downwards.
AAGGTCCCCGAATAAAAGCATACTTAAACGATGAGCTATTCGTAAATGGAGGAATAACCAATCAGAATCCGGTTTTGATTGCTAATCTGGCCGATACATCCGGAATCAATACGGCAGGTACAGGAATCGGGCATGATATTATTGCCACATTAGACAATGACAATAACCGTTATTTTATTCTCAATGATTTCTACCAGGGTGAACTTAATAGTTACCAGCAGGGCACGGTCCGTTTTCAACTTCCTGTCCTCGATCCCGGCCCCCATACATTAAAAATAAAGGCGTGGGATGTAGTGAATAATTCAAACGAGGTTTTGCTGGATTTTATAGTGGTAAATGATACTGAATTGGAGCTTAATCATGTGCTTAATTATCCCAACCCTTTTACAAATGCTACCACATTCTGGTTTGAACATAACAAACCCGGCCTGCCTTTAGCTGTTCAATTGCAGGTTATGACTGTTACCGGAAGAGTAATAAAAACATTGGAACAGGTAGTGATTACAGAGGGAAACAGGTCAGCGGATATTAGATGGGATGGCAGAGACGAATATGGGGACAAACCGGGAAGAGGGGTGTATTTGTACAAATTGCGGGTTATTGCGCCCGGCAGGAAGCAAAAAGAGGTGTTGGGTAAATTAGTTATGCTCTGAAGAGAAACTTGCAAAATGTGATTAATCAGAATTATTTGAGGTTTGGGCAGCGAAATCATAAAATAAATTGTCTTCGGATTCGAAACCGAAAACCTGTTGACCGGGCATGTAGGAATGATTTTCGTCAGCTAAAATAAAATTTGAACAATAAAAGCCGGAAAGAATACGTTTTTTCTCGAAATTTGCGACCAAATCCGGAGCTGCGATTATCGCTACAAAGCCCCAAAGCCATTAAAAACCAGTTTTTTTTGGTTTCGGATAAAATTCTCTATTTTAGTTTTGTATTTAATCAAAAGCTCTATATTTACACCATTATTAAAAACTTACTAATGAGACCAACTGCTTTAAAACTAACTGCCGGATTCCTGCTCTTATGTGGTTTATCTTCCACAGTAAAAGCTCAGGTTGAACCCCTAAACGTTGTTACTACCGCCGTTCCTTTTCTGCGTATTTCACCCGATGCCCGTTCAGGTGGTATGGGAGATCTTGGCGTAGCCACTTCTCCTGATGCTTATTCTGGATTGTGGAATGTGGGTAAAGTAGCTTTCAATACAGGTAAAGGAGGTGTTGGTGCAACTTACACTCCATGGTTGAAAGACCTGGTAAATGATGTTTACCTTGCTTCACTTGCAGGATATTATAAATTTGCTGACAATCAGGCCATTCATGGTGCTGTTCGTTATTTCAGCCTCGGTAATATCACATTTACCGATAACCTGGGTAACGATTTCGGAAGCTTCCGCCCCCGTGAATTCGGTATTGATATCGGATATTCCCGTAAGCTGAATGCAAAAAATGGTATTGGTATTACTTTAAAGTATATCAACTCTAATCTTGCTGGAAATACTACAGTTGGTAGCACAACTTACAAAGCTGGTAATGCTGTTGCTGCTGACCTCGGTTGGTTCCACAATGGTGTTGGTGCTACAGGAAGTGGCTGGAACTGGGGTGTTGTTTTATCTAACCTCGGCTCTAAGATCTCTTATACTGATAATGCTGATGCAAAAGATTTCATTCCTGCTAATCTCGGTTTCGGTACTAACTATACTAAAAAATTCAATGCTCAGAATAAAATTTCATTCGGCGTAGAATTGAACAAACTGTTGGTGCCTACACCTCCTGCTGATCCTGCAACTGCACAGGAATTGGCTGATTACAGAAGCAAGAGTGTAATCGGTAGCTGGTTCAGTTCTTTCGGTGATGCTCCTGATGGATTTGGCGAAGAAATCAAAGAATTCCAGGCATCTCTGGGCGCTGAATATACGTACAACGACCAGTTCATGCTCCGTGCAGGTTATTTCTACGAGAACAAAACAAAAGGTAACCGTCGTTACTTCACAGCTGGTCTGGGTGTTAAATACAACATTTTCGGTTTCAACTTTGCTTACCTGGTTCCTACAGGAAGTGGTGTTAGCCGCAATCCATTGTCAAACACACTGCGTTTCTCTATTTTGTTTGATTTCAACGGACCTGCTGCCAAATAATATATATAGCTGATTATATACTAAGCGTCCTGCCAAATGGCAGGACGCTTTATTTTCTGGATATTTGCAAAAAAAAAACAAGATGTCTTTCAGGATAGGCTCTGGAGTTGATTTTCACCAATTGACCGAAGGAAGGGAGTTATGGATTGGGGGTGTAAAAATTCCGCATCATAAGGGTGCCCTTGGCCATAGTGATGCTGATGTATTGTTGCATGCTATTTGTGATGCACTGCTTGGGGCATTAAGCCTTGGCGATATTGGCTTACATTTTCCTAATAATGATCCTGCTTACAAAAATATTGACAGTAAGTTATTGTTGAAGAAGACCATTGAAATGGTCAGGGATAAAGGGTACCGCATTGTAAATATTGATTCAACTTTATGCCTGCAAGAGCCAAAAATTAAACCCTATGTATCTGCCATGCAGAAAGTAATTGCAGATATTTCCGGTATTCAGACTTCAGACGTATCTGTAAAAGCCACAACGACAGAAAATATGGGTTTTGTTGGCCGTGAAGAAGGCCTGATGGCCTATGCTACTGTACTGCTGGAAAGAAAAGCCTGACAGAATCGAAATTTTTTCCGTCTGCCGATAACTATCTTTGCCGCATGCCCGCAATAGAGATAAATGTCATTAATAAATCAACGAACCCACTCCCTGAGTATGCCACCGCTGGTTCTTCCGGGATGGACCTCAGGGCAAGTTTGCAGGAACCTGTTTCGTTCAGGCCCCTGCAGAGGCTGCTCATACCTACGGGCCTTTTTATAGAATTACCGGCCGGCTACGAGGCCCAGGTGAGGCCCAGAAGCGGATTAGCTATTAAGCAGGGGATTACTTGCCTTAATACACCTGGCACCATTGATGCTGACTACCGGGGAGAAATTAAGATAATATTGATCAACCTTTCTGGTGAGGAGCAAGTCATAAACCATGGTGACCGAATTGCACAATTAGTAATACAAAAAGTGGAAAAAGCATGCTGGAAAGAAACAGACGAACTGGCCATAACTGCCAGAAATGAAGGGGGATTTGGTCATACAGGTCATCAATAACTTAAATCGGCATGAATCAATTATCAGTTTCACTTATCGCAATAACTTGCTTTTTATATGCCTGCCGGCCTGCAAGAAATATTCAAACTACCCCCCCCGTTGCCGATACAATTTCAATAGCTGTTACTCCAACCGATAATCCGAAAGAAGACTCTGCCAGAGTTATTAAAGAAAATTATGATAGAATACTAGCCGGCCAGATTCAATTCACAACTTTTAATGCTAAGATCGATGTAGAATACAGGGATGCCGATGGCAAAGACATCAATGCCAATGCTCATTTAAGAATGTATAAAGACAGCGTAATATGGCTTTCCCTTACTGGTCCGTTAGGCATTGAGGGTATCAGGGCATATATAACAAAGGATTCTGTAAAACTCCTGAACAAACAGGATAAAATTTATACGGCCCGTAGCGTTTCTTATTTACAGGAAGTGACTGAATTGCCCCTTGATCTTTCCTCACTGCAAAACTTGCTGGCCGGTAATCCCATTTTTTTTGACTCAACTATTACTGGATACAGTCTTTCTCCCGGAAGCATTTCTTTATTCAGCGCCGGGGAGTTCTTTAATAACCTTTTAACCATCGGTGAGTCTGATAAATATCTTCAAAGCTGTAAACTCAATGACCTGGACTCAACAAGAGCCAGAACTTGTTATCTCACTTATTCGGCTTACGAAAATAAAAGGGGATATAATTTTTCAACACGGCGCTCAATTACGGTTACAGACAAGAAAAAACTGGATATTGAACTGGATTTCAGGCAATATGACTTTAATGAAACGTTAAGTTTCCCCTTTTCTATTCCGAAAAATTACAAACGTAATTAGGTAATAAAATTTAAATTGCATCTCATCGTTATTCAGGAATTATTCCGCACCCTGTTTTTATAAAACCCATATCCCTTTAGCATGAGAAAAATAAGCTTACTGATATTCTTCATTCTTTTTGCCGGTATAACGGTATTTGCACAGGATAAAACTCAACTGGAAAAAGAAAGGCAGCAAATTCAGAAGGAGTTACAAGAGATACAGACCCTTTACAATAAGGTAAAAGGGCAAACCAAGCAGACCCTTGGACAGTTGAATGTACTGAACAGGAAGATCAGTCTTTATGAACAGTATATCAGCAGTATTAATAAAGAAATCAAGTCTATAGATGATGATATTTATCTGAGTAACCTGGAAATATATCGACTGCAAAAGCAACTGGATACTTTGAAAACACAGTATGCAAAAACAATAGTCTATGCTTATAAAAACAGGAGTAGCTATGATTATCTAAATTTTATCTTTTCGGCCAATAGTTTTAATGATGCTGTAAAAAGAATTGCTTACCTGAAAAGTTATAAAGATTACAGGGAAAGGCAGGTGAATACAATACAGGAAACCCAGCAGTTGATTGCGGCAAGAAAAAAACAGCAACTGTCAAGAAAGGATCAGAAGAATGTTGCGTTGCAAAACCAGGCTAAGCAGGTGCAGGAACTGTCCGTTCAAAAGAAAGAAAAAGATGTGGTAGTTGCCCAATTGAAGTCAAAGCAAAAAGACCTGGAAAAGCAAATTGCAGCAAAAAAGAAAAAGGACAGGGACCTTCAGAATGCTATTCTGGCCATAGTAAGAAGAGAGATAAAAGCGGCTGAAGATGCAGCAAAAGCCAAGGCTAAGGCAGAAGCGGATGCCAAAAAGAAGGATGAGGAGCTGGCTAAGAAAAACAATACAGTTGTAAAACCCGAAACAAATCCTGCACCTACGGGAACAACGCCAACTACTACGACTGCCGTTACAAAAAGAAATGAACCTACTAGCAGACCGGCAAGCTATCTTGATTTGAATGCAAAAGATGTTGCACTCAACAGTAGTTTTGCAGCCAACAGAGCTAAGTTGCCGTGGCCAGTTGATAATGGTGTAGTTACTCTTCGTTTTGGCTCCAATAAGATTGAAAATACACTGCTGACTTTCGATAATCCCGGTATTACAATTTCAACGCCTTCTACCGGTGTGGCTGTGAAAGCTGTTTTTGACGGAGAAGTCAGTGGCGTTTATAACCTTGGAGACGGAATGGTGGTAACCATCAGGCATGGTAAATATTTTACAACCTATAGTAACTTATCTGGTGTAACTGTTACAAAGGGTTCTGTTGTTAAAACAGGGCAACAGATAGGTAAGGCTGGTAAAGATGATGAAGGTAGTGGTGGCCAGGTGGATTTTATTTTGATGATTGAAACGAAAAATGTTGATCCTTTGCCTTGGTTGAGAAGATAAGTATTTTGATATTATACAACTAAAAAGACCCGGTTTAACCAGGTCTTTTTTTTATTTCAGAAATCGTTCATATAGCTTTTCGTAAACCGGAATAATATTATGTATGTCGAATTTCCTGGCTTGTGCCGCAGCTTTTTCTTTAAAAGACTGAAGGGTTTTGTTGTCACTTAATATACTAAGGGCCTGCTTACTCATAGAGTCTATATCTCCAACATCACTCATGAAACCCGTTTCTCCCTGTACAATTATCTCTTTCAAGCCACCGGCATTTGTAGAAACGACTGGAACTCCGGCGGCCATTGCTTCCAAAGCTGCTAAACCGAAGCTTTCATATTCAGAGGTAAGCAGAAACAGATCGCCAATAGCCAAAATGTCTTCCATTTGCTCTTGTTTACCTACAAATCTTATTTCATCACATACACCTAATTCACGGCTCAGGTCTTCTGCAGTACTTCTCTCCGGGCCGTCGCCCACAAATAAAAGTTTAGAGGGGATTTGCTTTTGTACTTCATAGAAGATCTTAACAACGTCCTGCACTCTCTTTATTTTTCGGAAATTAGAGGCATGTAATAAAATCCGTTCACCGTTTGGAGCAATAACTTTTTTAAAAGCATCCAGTGGTTTTCTGCTGAAACGGCTGACATCAACAAAATTGACAATTACCTCAATATTTTTTTCTATCTGGAAATGCTTATATGTCTCATCCCGCAGGTTTTGTGATACTGCAGTTATGCCATCACTTTCGTTTATAGAAAAGGTTACCACAGGTGCATAGGTTTTATCCCTGCCTACCAGTGTTATATCTGTTCCGTGCAATGTTGTGATTACAGGAATATTTTTTCCCTCTTTCTTTAATATCTGTTTGGCCATATACGCCGCAGAGGCATGAGGAATAGCGTAATGTACATGTAGCAGATCCAGGTTATTATTCTTTATCACATCGACCATGGTACTGGCTAATGCGGTTTCGTAAGGGGGATAATCAAATAATGGATAGGTTGGGACTTGCACCTCATGATAAAATATATTCGGCATGAATTCATTAAGCCGAACCGGCTGCTGATAAGTAATGAAATGAACCATATGCCCTTTCTGGGCCAGGGCTTTACCCAGTTCTGTAGCAAGTACTCCCGATCCGCCAAATGTAGGATAACAAACAATTCCGATTTTCATACTATTCCTTTAAGGGACATCTAAGGTAAAGGATTTGTATGGGTTTGGTTTGCCGCTTATCTTAAATAATTATCTTCATTTTTTATTTCTGGTAATTTTAGCAAAATTCGGTACATGAGAAAATTTACATTTCTATTACTGGCAGTTATTTCCTCAACTACGATTTTTTCACAAAATGAGGATTCAATTCAGATCAAGCGAATTTCAGATGAGATACTCAGTAATGGTAAGGCATATGAGAATCTGCGTTACCTGACAAAAAAGATCGGTCCGAGGCTGGCCGGATCACAGGGAATGGTAAAATCGGAACAATGGGGTTTAAAAATGATGCAGGAAAGCGGTGCTGACATGGCCTGGATGCAGGAATGTAAGGTGCCACACTGGGTCAGAGGAGGAAAAGATGCTGCCAATGCCGCATACATACCATCCAGGTCCAAAGTAAAGAAAGGCCCCATTACAGCAACGATTAAAAAAGAACTGGATATAGTTGCCCTCGGTAACTCTGTTGGCACGGGTAACAAACCGCTTACAGCAGAGGTATTGTTAGTTCATTCATTTGATGAATTGGAGAGAAGAAAAGATGAGGTAAAGGGCAAAATAGTTTTTTATAACTATAAGTTTAACCCAACCTACGTAAATACTTTTCTTTCTTACCGTGATGCCGGTCAATACCGGGGGCAAGGCCCCAGCCGGGCATCAAAATATGGAGCAAAGGCAGTTATCGTAAGAAGTCTAAGTCATGCAGCAGATAATCATCCGCATACCGGTGCAACAAGATATGATAGTGCTTATGCAAAAATTCCGGCAGTAGCTATTGGCTTAAGAGATGCAGACTGGCTGAGTGAACAGCTTCAAGAGGGAACTATAAAAGTTACATTAATAACAAACGGACATTTTTTACCTGATACAATTGGCCATAACATAATTGGGGAGTTAAAAGGGACAGAGTTTCCGGATGAAATTATAACTGTGGGTGGACACCTTGATAGTTGGGATAACTGCGAAGGTGCACATGATGACGGAGCCGGATGTGTACAGACAATTGAAATATTAAGAGCCTTTAAGGCTATCGGTTATAAACCTAAAAGAACAATCCGTTTCGTTTTGTTTGCCAATGAAGAAAATGGTTTAAGGGGAGGTAATAAATATGCCGAGGAAGCCAAGGCAAAAAACGAAAAGCATTTGCTGGCTATGGAAAGTGATGCAGGCGGTTTTACTCCAAGGGCAATTGGTTTTTCAGGTAGTGATGAGCAGTATGCAAAAGTATTATCCTGGAAATCCCTGATTGCTCCTTATGGCTGCACAGAAATCAATAAAGGCGGTGGAGGGGCAGACATCGGACCATTAAACCGGGCATTGAAAACACCAACAGCCAGTTTAAATCCTGATACGCAGCGTTATTTTGATATTCATCATGCCAGAAGCGATGTGTTTGAGGCAGTAAATAAGAGAGAGTTAGAACTCGGAGCTGTGAATATGGCGGCGTTTATCTACCTGGTAGATAAATACGGCTTGTAACTCCTATTTAAGGAGGCTGGTAATTGCCTGATGAACAGATGTAAAAGGAAATGAGTTAATCACTTTTTGCATCTGTTTTTTTATTTCATCTGTACAAAGATTGCCAATACTGCCCTCATGGGAATGGTTAATAGAAGTATCATAAGTGAATTTTTCTGCTTCTATATCAAGTCCAATTTTTTTATAAGCATCCCTGAAAGGAATTCCTTTATTTACCAGTTTATTTACCTCTTCTACACTAAAGAGATATTTATACTTTTCGTCTGCTAGAATATTTTCTTTCACGTCAATATTGGAAATCATTAGCCCTGCCATTTCAATACAATCTTTTATGGTTTTGAAAGCCGGAAATAAATGCTCCTTCAGCAACTGCAAATCCCGGTGATAACCAGATGGCAAGTTAGTTGTAATCAGCATTATTTCATTGGGCAGTGCTTTGATTCGGTTACAATGAGAACGGATTAATTCAAATACATCCGGGTTCTTTTTATGTGGCATTATGCTGCTGCCTGTAGTCAGTTCAGCCGGAAAAGATATGAAACCAAAGTTCTGGTTCAGGTACAAACAGGCATCCATACTTAGTTTTGATAAAGTATCTGCAACATTGGTAAGTACTTGTGCTACGATGCGTTCTGCTTTTCCTCTTCCCATTTGTGCATAGACTACGTTATAGTTCAGGTCTTCAAAACCCAGCAATTGAGTGGTCAGTGTTCTGTTGATAGGGAAGGAGGAGCCATAGCCGGCGGCAGATCCCAACGGGTTCTTATTTACCACATCATAAGCAGCCTTGATGGTGATAACATCATCAACCAGGCTTTCTGCATAAGCACCGAACCAAAGTCCGAAAGAAGAGGGCATAGCCAATTGTAAATGTGTGTAACCAGGTAATAAATGATTTTTATATTTTTCACTCTGGCTTTGCAGCAATTCAAAGAATGGCTGAATTACTTTTACCAATTCTTCCAGCTCATTCCGGAGAAATAACCTGATATCAACCAATACCTGGTCGTTGCGGCTTCGGGCTGAATGGATTTTCTTTCCTGTATCTCCCAGTTTTTGAGTCAGTAACAATTCTACCTGCGAATGAATATCTTCTACATTTTCCTGCAGTACAAATTCTTCTTTTTGTATTTGCCGGTATATTGATCTTAATTCCGTTTGTAATTGTGCTAATTCGTCTTTTGTCAATAATCCAACTGACTCCAGCATTTCAATATGCGCCAAAGATCCTAATACATCAAAAGCAGCCAGGTACATATCCATTTCACGGTCTTTGCCGACAGTGAATTCTTCTACCTGCTTCAATGATGATTTGTCTTTTTGCCAAAGCTTCATACTACGTTATTTAATAGCTGAATGTAAATTTCGATACCGGTCCTTATTTCCTCAATATAAATATACTCATCGGCTGTGTGGCTGCGGGCAGAATCTCCAGGTCCTATTTTTAGTGCTGGAAAAGGCATTAATGCCTTATCAGAAGTGGTAGGAGAGCCATAGTAACTTCTTCCCAGGTCCAAGCCAGCCTTAACCAGCGGGTGATCCAATGGAATAGAAGTGGACCTAAGCCGGGTACTCCTGGGTTTTACTTCACAATTAACATTCGTTTTAATTATGTCAAGTACCTCTTCAAAACTGTACAGTTCATTGATCCTTGTATCAACAATAAATTTACAAACAGCCGGAACAACATTGTGTGCTTTGTTCTCTGTTTCAATAACTGTTACATTCATCCTGGAAGGTCCCAAAAGTTCTGAAACTTTAGCAAATTGGTAATTCCTGAACCATTCAATATCTTTCAGTGCTTTATAAATAGCATTCTCTCCTTCATTTCTTGCTGCATGACCAGCTTTACCATGACTGATACAATCAAGCACCATCAGGCCCCTTTCAGCAACCGCCATTTGCATTAGTGTGGGTTCACCTACAATGGCAGAATCAATTTTAGGCAAGTACTTTAATGTATACTCAATTCCCCCGGTGCCGCTAATTTCTTCTTCGGCTGTAGCAGCAATTATAATGTTATATTTTAAATCAGGCCGGTCATAGAAATACAAAAAAGTTGCTATAAGGGATACGAGGCAACCACCTGCATCATTACTACCGAGGCCAAACAGTTTTCCCTCTTCTTCAATCGGTGAAAAAGGATCTTTGGTGTACTGCGGATTAGGCTTTACCGTATCATGGTGTGAATTAAGGAGAATGGTTGGTTTTTTCTCATCGAAGTACCTGTTCAATACAAATATGTTATTACCAACCCAGGTAGCAGCTATATCTCTTGAGGCAAAAAATCTGGCGATAATGCCTGCAGTCTTTTCTTCTTCCTTACTGAAAGAAGGAGTTGCAATTAATTCTTTTAAAAGCCCAATAGCATCTATGTATAATATGTTCAGGTCGCTATTCATTTACAATACTTGTTCCTGCGCTTCCGTCCAATAGCTGTGGAAGATTTTCTGCTTTGCCAATGATTACTTTTCCTACACCACTTTTAAGTGCAGCAAAGGAATTGTCAAGCTTTGGTATCATACCGGCAAAGATTAGATTTTTTGCTTTTAGTTGCTGGTAGTAAGATGAGTTGATTTCTGGAATTACGGTTGAGTCATCGTTTGCATCCAGCAAGACACCAGTTTTTTCAAAGGAGTAAATTAAATCAACATCAAAAATGCTGCTCATTCCTTTGGCAACTTCCTGGGCAATAGTGTCAGCATTGGTGTTTAATAACTGCCCTTGCTGATCATGAGTGATGGGAGCAAATACGATTGCGATGTTTTTGTTCAGCAAAGTGCTGATTAGATCTGTATTAATAGCATCCACATCCCCCACAAAACCATAATCAAGAACAGGGTGTTGTCGTTTGTGAGCTAAAATTACATCACCATCAGCACCACAAATTCCGATGGCATTACAATTTTTGGACTGAAGTGCGGCAACAATATTTTTATTAATGAATCCCGCATAGACCATTGTAACAATCTTTAGCGTTTCAGCATCAGTGATGCGGCGGCCATCCACCAGTTGCTGTTCGATACCCAATTTCTCAGCCATCTTGGTGGCCAGCTTTCCGCCCCCATGTACCAGGATTTTTTTTGCATCTATCGATGCAAAATCAGCAAGGAATGATGATAGTTTGTTTTCATCATCAATAATATTACCGCCAATCTTTATTACATAAAGTTTATCCATTTGACTTTAGTATCTCCGATAATACAGCTTGTGCTGCCCATACCCGGTTTGATGCTTCCTGTGTAATGATGCTGTTTGGGCCATCCAAAACTTCGTCACTCAATTCAACATTTCTTCTTACAGGCAGGCAGTGCATTACTTTCGCATTATTGGTCTGTTCTAATTTTTTATTTGTAAGCATCCATTTAGGGTCACTTTCATAGATCTTGCCATAGTCATTAAAAGTGCTCCAGTTTTTTACGTAAACAAAATCTGCATCTTTAAGTGCTTCATCCTGGTTGGTAGTAATAATTGCTCTTTTAGTGAACTCTTCACTTAAGTTATAATCCTCAGGATGAGTGATGATAAATTCTGCCTTACCCCATGCATTGATCCATTGGGAAAAACTGTTAGCTACACATTGTGGCAGTGGTTTTACATGCGGGGCCCAGGTCAATACAATTTTTGGCTTTCTTGTATCTTTAAAAGATTCAGAAATTGTAATTACATCAGTTAAACTTTGTAAAGGATGAAGCGTTGCGCTTTCCAGGCTAACTACCGGTATGCCTGCATATTTGATGAATTGCTTAATATATAATTCGCTGTAGTCGTCTTCCCGGTTCTTTAATGATGGAAATGTTCTGATGGCAAGAATGTCAAAATATTTACCAAAAATGGGAGCAGCGTCTTTTACATGCTCTACTGTTGTACCGCTCATGATGGCTTCTTCTTCAAATTCGAGGGCCCAGCCTTCGCTGCCGACATTAAAAATAATGGCTTCCATGCCCAGGTTCTGTGCTGCAATCTGGGTGCTGAGCCTTGTCCGCATGCTGGGGTTCAGGAATAAGCAACCAATGCGTTTATTGGCGCCCAATGATTTTTCGCCAAACGGGTTAAGCTTGAACGCTAATGCTTTTTTTACAAGGGCGTCAATATCAGTTACATCATGAACGGAAACAAAATTTTTCATTTTTATTTATTAGACAGTTTCAAGGAGACCAATTTCTTCTTTAATACTTTCAATAAATTGTTCCGCATCTCTTTTCTTCAAGGCCAGTGAAGGAAGGAGGCGGATAACATTTGGCTTTGCTTCACCGGTGAATATCTTTTGGTTCCAAAGCAGGTTTTTCTTCAGGTCTTTCAAGTCTTCCGGAACATCAAAACCGATCATAAGACCCCGGCCTCTTACGTTTTTTAGTTGTGGAATAGACTCTAATTCATCTTTCAGGTATTTGCCAATCATTACGGCATTACCCATCAGTTTTTCTTCTTCAATTATTTCCAATACAGCTAAAGCAGCTGCGCAAGCAAGATGATTTCCGCCAAATGTTGTACCCAGCTGAAAATGTTTTGGCTTGATATGCGGGGCAATGATAATGCCAGCAACAGGGAAGCCATTACCCATTCCTTTCGCCATAGTGTATATATCTGCATTTACCCCTGCAAAGTCATGGCTGAAGAATTTACCGCTTCTGCCATAGCCGCACTGCACACTGTCAGCGATATAAACGGCTTCATACTCATCGGATAGGGAACGGATTTTTCTGAGAAATGAATCATCAGCTACATTTATACCGCCAACTCCCTGTATACCTTCAATTATTACTGCAGCAATTTCTTTTCCGTTCTCATCAAAACAGCGTTCAAGTGCTGTATCATCGTTGAAAGGAAGAAATATTACGTTTTCTGTTTCATTGACAGGCGCAACGTAGTTTTTATTATCAGTAGCGGCTACTGCCAGGGAGGTTCTTCCATGAAAGGATTTGCTGAATGCAATCACTTTTTTTCTGCCTGTATGAAATGAAGCCAGTTTCAGGGCATTTTCATTGGCTTCGGCACCGCTGTTACAAAGAAAAAGCTGGTAGTCCTCTTTGCCGGAAACTTTTCCCAGTTTTTCTGCCAGTTGTTGCTGCAAAGGAATTCTTATGGAGTTGGAATAGAAGGCAATTTTTTCCAGCTGCTCTTCAATTCGCTGCACCCAGTGTGGATGTGTATGGCCTATGCTGATTACTGCATGGCCGCCGTAAAGGTCAAGGTACTGTTCGCCTTTGTCATCCCATACATAAGAGCCCTTTGCTTTTACGATAGTGATTTCATTAATCGGGTATACGTCAAAAAGATTCATGTTAAAAATAATTAGCTTTAAGTTTCAAACCGCTGGTTTCATCCAACCCGAACAACAGGTTCATATTTTGTACGGCTTGTCCACTGGCGCCTTTTAATAAATTATCAATGGCTGAATGAACTACCAGTTTACTCCCTGCTTTTTCCAGTTGTATAACGGCTTTATTAGTATTCACTACCTGTTTTAAAAAGATTGCATCTTTGCTTACCTGCACAAAGGGATGAGTGCTATAATAATCTTCAAATATTTTATTTAATTCTTCCAGGCTTAAATCGCAGTGTAATGTCGAGCTGACAAAAATCCCTCTTGTAAAATCACCCCTCCAGGGTACAAAGCTGAGCTCAATATCGTTTTTGGGTTGCAGGTGCAAAAGCGATTCGCCTATTTCTCCGAGATGCTGGTGAGTAAGTGTTTTATAAGCCTGAATATTATTGGCTCTCCAGCTAAAATGTGATGTTGACGAAAGGGATTGACCTGCTCCTGTAGAACCTGTAATTCCTGTAGTATAAATATCAGTTAATAAACCAGCCTTGGCTAAAGGTAAAAGCCCCAGTTGAATTGATGTAGCAAAACAACCCGGATTGGCAATATTAGCAGCTGTCTTTATTTTGTCTCTGTTCAGTTCAGGAAGACCATAAATGAATTTACGATTTGCGATCTCAGATTGCATAGTTAGTCTGAAATCATTCGCCAGGTCTATGATTTTTATTTTGTCAGCGATTTTATTTTCTGTCAGGAATTTTTTTGACTCTCCATGCCCAAGGCAAAGAAACAATACATCAATGTTGTCATTTAGCTCTCCGGTGAATTTCAAATCAGTATCACCCAGTAAATCCTGGTGAATTGTATGAACTGATTTACCGGCATTACTCCGGCTATGAATAAAAGAGGTCTCCACACCGGGGTGAATTAACAACAGTCGTATTAATTCACCTCCGGTGTAACCTGCGCCTCCAATTATGCCTGCCTTAATCTTTCTCATCTGCATCCGTTTTTACCAAATGATAAATGGAAGTTTGGTTACCAAAAATTTTACTGAAACCTCTTACATCATCGCCGGTGAAACCGGTATTCATTTCGCCGTACTTACCAAACTTACTATTCATCAGGTCGTACTTACTTTCAATTCCAATAACCTGGAATCGATAAGGCATCACCTGCACAAATACCTCACCGGTAACATTTTGCTGACTGTTTTGCAGGAAAGCTTCAATATCTCTCATTACCGGATCCAATATTTGGCCTTCATGCATCCAGTTACCGTAAAATTGTGCTAGGGTATCTTTCCATTGTAATTGCCATTTGGTCAGCACATGTTTTTCCAAAGCATGGTGTGCTTTTAAAATAAGCATGGGCGCTGCTGCTTCAAAACCAACCCGGCCTTTGATACCAATAATAGTGTCACCTATATGTATGTCACGGCCTACGCCATATGGTCCTGCAATGGTTTGCAGATATTGAATGGCATCTGCCGAATGTGTAAAAGACTGGTCATTGATTGATTTCAGTTCACCCTTATCAAATCCAAGTTTTATTTC
>DEHX01000086.1 GCA_002352145.1 Chitinophagaceae bacterium UBA2789 | reverse complement strand
TCTGATGATGTTTCCATACTGAACCAGGGTGCATCTTCAATTAATTCAACCCGGGTAATGACACGATAGGTTTCATCTGCAGGAAAAAAGCTCATATGCTTTTTGTCACTGCCTTTTACCACTTCATGCTCTTTTACATATTTGCTTCTGTAGTTATTTATGGAATCGACATAACTGCCCAACTGTGATAAAGATGGGAAAGCAGAAATAAGTAATATGGCGACTAGAAAATTTCTTTGCATCCCGGTTGATTAATTCATCATTAACACATTCACACTTCGTTGCAGAATATTGAAAGCTATTTCCGCCATCAGGTTTTCTTTATCAAGAGTGGGATTTACTTCAGCAATTTCAAAGCAGCATACTTTCCGGTTTTGCATAAACTTACTGATCAGGTCTTCTGCTTCTCTTTCTTTTAAGCCGTTGCTCACAGGGGTGCCCGTACCTTTGGATATTGAAGAATCCAGGCTATCCACATCGAATGATATATAAATATCTGTACAATCGGCAAGGTAGCGGTGTACTGATCTAACTACATTCTCTGCACCTTTGCTTCTGACTTCCTTGGTGGTGATCACTTTCATGTCGTATTTTTCGATCAGATGTCTTTCTTCCTTTTCGTAATCTCTCAGCGAAATAAATACAATGTCCTCCGGTAAAACCTTTGGTGCTATTTTACCAATATTTTTCAGGTAGTTCCAGTATTTGGCAGTTTCATCATCTACATCATGAACGGCACATTCTTCATTATTCTTATTAATAGATACTGCCATCGGCATACCATGCACATTTCCGGAAGGAGTGGTATAAGGTGTATGCAGGTCGGAGTGGGCATCAATCCATATGACACCTAATTTACTTTTAGGTTTAGCCATTTTTATTCCGGCAATGGTGGCACCCGCAGTACTATGGTCTCCGCTTAAAATGACCGGAAAGAAATTATTTTTAAGGGTATCACATACTGCTTTGCTCACCCTGTCATATATAGCTGCCACTCCTTTTATTCTTTTAGCATAAGGAGATTCGATAGGTTCGTATAGCAACTTATTTTCTGTTGGAATTTTTTCAGAAGGGAAATGGATAAAAAAATTGCTCATGAAATCCAGCGCTGCAATTTTTATCGCTTCTATACCCAAACTGGCTCCTCTTGTGCCGGCACCGATTTCGGATGGTACTTCAATCAATTTGATATTCTTCATATAGCATTATTAGGTTAGGCAAAAGCCTGAAAAGTAATGGGGAGAGTAAGTAAGCCTAGAAAAAACTGTGATTAATCAGGGATATAAAAATTTGCAGGCAGCAATTGCTCCGCAAATGAAAATATATAGCATGTATGGATCAGATCAAATCGCATATGGTAAAGTAAAGGTAATAAATTGTGCCAATGATGTCAAGGCACTGGTTTAAGCACTGTTGCCGGCCGGTTATTCATGAACGGCCAACACAGGGATTGTGCTGTAATAGGCCAGTCGTTTCGTATTACTCTTGACAAAAAGCTTTGAAAACAATGTTTGCTCCCTATGAACAATAATGATGAGGTCTATTTGTTTGTCCTGGGCAAACTGGTAAATGGCATCTTGTACATCATTTAAAGTTAGGAAATGAAATTCAGGGTGAAAATCTGAAAACAGGGAAGCCAGTTTTTCCCTTTCGGCTTTATATTCCTCCGTGATAGAGATATAATGTTCTTCATCCGTATTCATTATATGAAGATTGGGACGAAGCCGGTTCAGTACATTTTTAATTTGTTGTGCAGGTATAGTAAACTCAACATTATCAAAGTCTGATGTAAGCATTACTTCTTTTGCGTCTTTGTAGGTAGCAGATGAGGGTACTATCAGTACGGGACAAGTTCTTTTCTCTACCATTTTGAGTGTATTGCTTCCTATGAGGCTTTGACCAATAGGGGAGCGACCTGTTATGCCCATTATGACAAGGTCAGCCTCTACTTCACGGGACATTCTGTCCAGTTCCGAAATGAATCCGGGGCCTGTAACAGCCAGTATCTCTGTTTTGACAATGCCTGATTCCCGCAGCAAGGCTCTTAAGTTCTCAAGGCTTTGAATAGCTTCAGGTATTTGTTTTTCGTTATCGCAAAAATTGAACAGAACCATGGTTACCCCATAGTGGCCTGTCAGCAATTTTGTGGCGTAACGGGCAGCGTTGAGAGATGTTTCTGAAAAATCTACCGGTACTATTACGGTTTTCATAAAATCATTGTTTAGATGATCGTATTAAAAATTAAATATACACCGAAAACCCAAGGAAAGAAACTGTTAATACCTTATTCATGAGCAGCCAGTATCGGGATATGACTATGATAAGCTAACCGCTTGGTATGTGTGGTTTTAAATAAGGACATGGAATTACTTTGGTGTTTGGGTATGGTTATCATCACATCAATTTCATAGTCTTTGATAAAACTGTCAACCGCAGAATAAAAATCATTTTTAATAAGGAAATGAAAACGGGTATCATATTTTTTGAACATCTGCTCAAATAATGCCTTCTGCCCGACTACTTCGGCAGATTCGCTAACACTGATATCCTTGTTTACATGAAAAATATGAAGCTGTGGTTTGAACAGATCAAGAACAGAGTCCAGCAAAACAGCGGGAGTTGATTCTTCTACATTTTTAAAATCTGATGCGAAGGCAACATTCTTAATACCCTTGTATTTTGCATCCGGTGGAATGATCATGACTGGGTAGAGGTTCCTGTCGATTAGTTTCAGGGTATTACTTCCAAACATGGCGGCCCTGATGGCAGATTTACCGGTAATACCCATTACAATCAAACTTGCCCGGATGGTGTGCGCCAGGCGAGAAATATTTTCAATCAGGTCGCCACCCATTTCACTTTCCGTCTGCACGGCTTTAACCCCGGCCTTTAAAAACTCTTTTTTCAGGCTTTCCTGGTAGTTGAGGGATACATCATGATCATCATGACTTTCATAATTATGGTAAAGTACGGCAAGGGCATTATCCTTACCTGCCAGCATTTGCGCTGTATAGCGGGCAGCATTCAAAGAAGTTTCAGAAAAGTCTACCGGTACAATAACCCTGTGCATAGCCGTTGGTTTGCTTCGACGGGATAAATTTACAGGTTTTACTGTCTAAAATCATAAAAGATTATAAACCCAATCCGCTCATTAATCATTATCAAAAACAACCAGGCGATTAATAAATCGACTCAAATGTTTTTTGCTGGTGAAGCCTGGAGAAACTAAGCGGCTCACCGGCAATAACAGCCAGCTTTTCCAGGTATTGCCTGAAAATAGCAGACCTGAAATGATGATTAGCGATAGATTCTTTTTTGAAGCTTTTAATGTGTACAAAATTGCATTGATCATCATGGCTCGCATAGCATTGACTTCGCATGCCACCGGGACCACTTCGCTGCAATTCATTAAAATACTGGTTGACTACCTGTTGAACAGTCTGCTGGCTGTTCTCCGGCACTTTGAAGGACATAATATACCTTACCATATTACATACAGTTTTGGTTTAGTACAGCCGGTTCCTATATGGCAATGGTATAACCAAAAAAGCTGCTTCAATGGGATGAAACAGCTTCAGTATGGATAAACGGTATTAACGTAGTATCAGTTAGAACCTGAAACCTGCAGGTTATCTACTTTAATTAGTTTCGGGGCTTCTTTTTTGGTGAACATTTTACTGATCAGCTCACTATCATGTTTGTATACATCATCCCTGAAATTGAGCAGGCCGTCATCATCCACCCAAGCGGTGTAATAAATGATAAAGACAGGTAACAGGGATTTTAGCTTTACCATTTTCTCTGATGTCTGGTTCATAGCAGCCACTATTTTTTCTGTATTCCATTCCGGGTCATTCCTCAACAGCCATTCCGCCATTTTCTGCGGTTCGCTAAGGCGGATACATCCGTGACTGAATGCCCTTTTATCCTGTCCAAAAAGGCTCTTAGAAGGAGTATCATGGAAATACATATTAAAACTATTGGGAAAAATAAACTTCACTTTTCCCAACGCATTGCCTGGCCCGGGTTTTTGGCGAATACCATTACCCACTTTCTCCATATTCTTTCGGGCAAGATAATTTGGATCTCTTTGCATAGCGGGTAATATCTCACTTTTTATAATGCTGGGCGGCACATTCCAATATGGGCTGAAAACAATGTAACTGAGGTCGCCATTAAACATCATGGTATTGTTTCCAACTTTTCCCACCACTACTACCATGTCAAATAATCGCTTTTTACCATCATAGACATGCAGCATGAATTCGGGTATGTTTACAATGATAAGATTGCCCTCAGGTTTTTGTGGCATCCAACGCATCCTGTCCATATTCAGCAGTATCTGCATCAATCTTTTCTCCGCACTTACATTCATTTCTTTCACAATCTCCCCGGTAATAACCCCGTCATCTTTATATCCATGCCTTTTTTCAAACCTTTTTACTGCCAGTTCCAGTGTATCATTAAATAATGAACTTGTATCTGTGCCTGGCATGTCTTTAGATAGTTGCAATCTTTTCTTAATGACCTTTATAGCCGGATCTTCAGCTCCTTTTTTCAAACTTCCCTTAACAACAGGAACCTGAGGAAAGCCGCCTGACTTTTCGATATCCAAATAAAGTTGCAGGTGGTTTTTTAAGGCGGCATACATATCATTTACCTGTTCGTAATATTTGTCATCACTATGTTTCTTATTTAATAATGAGTCGGCCAGGTAAACCGGATCAGCTTTCTTGATGGGAACAAACTTTTCCTGCTCCTTACGTTTTACATAGCCTTTTTCGTAAGTACTATTGATAAAGCGTATGAAATGTTCAGTAAACCCAAATTCAGCATACAACAGGGCAGAGTCTTTGGTACTGACTGCTACTTTTTCCTGGTTCAGGTATTTCTCTGCATTCTTATAAAAATCACTGTTCACCAGTGAGCTGTCTTTCAGATGTGTCACTGCATAATCGTACTGGTTCCAGAAAAATCTTGTTTGTTCCGTTAAGCCGGTTGAAGTGAACCATGCATACTGGTAATTGCGGGCATTATAGAAACTGCGTATTCTCCTGGATATCTTCTTA
This sequence comes from Chitinophagaceae bacterium UBA2789, assembly GCA_002352145.1. GTDB lineage: Bacteria > Bacteroidota > Bacteroidia > Chitinophagales > Chitinophagaceae > JJ008. Next base: position 10,128 of record DEHX01000086.1, on the reverse strand, counting down.
TCGGTCAGCTGGCGGCGGCTGATATAGTTTTCCATAGCCATACTGTCGAGGAAAATATCATTATAGGCATTTTCCTTCGTAACGCTAAAATCCCTGTCGGTAACTTTTTTCTTTTTCTCTTTTTCATCGATGGGCTTGTCAACATCTTCTGTCTCAGGCTGGCCGTTTTTTCCGTCTTCCTTTTCTTGTTTTTTTCCTTCTTTACAGGCAGTGAAGGTGATAATGATTAATGTTAGCAGAATTGACTGTAGTTTCATATTGTTGGGTTAATGGTTGTACAAGGATAAAAATACACATAATGGCTATAAAAACTAAGTCCCGCCGTAGAAACAGCAGGACTTTAGTAATGGTTCTGATTAAGCTTTTATTTATAACTGAACTGTATGAGCTTTGGGAACAACTGTAACGGGTTCAGATTTTATTTCAACTTTCTTAACTTCTTCCTCGGTCTTCTTTTCACTGTACATCTGTGCAAGAGTAGGGGCGATGACCAAAGATACAATTGACATCAATTTGATCAAAATATTCATAGAGGGGCCAGAAGTATCTTTAAAAGGATCTCCAACGGTATCACCTGTAACAGAAGCTTTATGCGGATCAGATTTTTTATAATACATCTGTCCGTTGATCTCAACGCCTTTTTCAAACGATTTTTTGGCGTTATCCCATGCACCACCGGCATTGTTCTGGAACATTCCCATCAAAACACCACTTACTGTAGCGCCGGCAAGAAAACCACCCAATGCTTCGGGACCTAATGCAAAGCCTACAATTAATGGTGAAACGATTGTGATTGCTCCCGGCAACATCATTTTTTTGATAGAAGCATTGGTAGAAATTGCCACACATTTATCATACTCAGGTTTTCCTTTTCCTTCCATAATGCCGGGTATAGAATGAAACTGGCGACGAACTTCTGTAACCATGCTCATAGCTGCTTCACCCACAGCACGGATAGCCAGTGAGGAGAAGATCAGCGGTATCATACCACCTACAAACAAGGAGGCTAATACTTTAGCTTTATAAATATCGATGCCATCAATTCCGGCTACACCTACGAAGGCTGCAAACAATGCAAGGGCTGTCAATGCCGCAGATGCAATAGCAAAGCCTTTTCCTGTAGCTGCAGTGGTATTACCAACTGCATCCAGTACGTCTGTTTTTTCTCTCACTTCTTTGGGAAGCTCACTCATCTCAGCTATACCACCGGCATTATCAGCGATGGGGCCAAATGCATCAATAGCTAATTGCATAGCTGTTGTCGCCATCATACCTGCTGCGGCAATTGCCACACCATATAGCCCTGCACACTCATAAGAGCCCCAAATACCCGCAGCCAATACCAGGATAGGTAAAAAGGTTGATTCCATACCTACGGCCAGTCCTCCGATTACGTTGGTAGCATGACCTGTTGAAGACTGACGGATAATTGACTTCACCGGACGTTTACCCATGGCTGTATAGAACTCAGTAATGATACTCATTAAAGTACCTACAACCAAGCCAACACCTATGGCAGCTAGCACACCCCATTTGGTGAACTCATGACCACGAAGAACCATGGTTTCGGGTAAGATGAAATATACAAGGCCAATGGAAGCAACAGCTGTTAAAACAATTGATCCCCAGTTACCCATGTTCAGGGCCTTCTGCACATTATCTGTATTGATACCGGCATTATCGCTTACACGAACAAACCAGGTACCCACAATGGAGAACAATATTCCGATACCTGCAATAAGCATGGGCAAAAGGATAGGGGCGAGACCTCCAAACTCATCTACAGATTGTGTTTCCTGTCCCAGCACCATCGTAGCCAAAACAGTTGCTACGTATGAACCGAAAAGGTCGGCACCCATACCTGCCACGTCGCCTACGTTGTCTCCAACATTATCAGCAATGGTAGCCGGGTTTCTTGGATCATCTTCTGGTATTCCGGCTTCTACTTTACCTACCAGGTCAGCACCTACGTCGGCTGCTTTGGTGTATATACCACCACCAACCCTTGCAAACAGAGCTATTGATTCAGCACCTAATGAAAATCCGGTTAACACCTCAATGGTTCTTACCATTTCTTCAGAGTTAACAGCAGCAGTGGGTGCAAATATTTGTTTGAAAACGATAAAAAGACCACCTAATCCCAGTACAGCGAGACCGGCTACACCAAGACCCATTACTGAACCGCCGGTGAAAGAAACATTCAATGCTTTACTAAGGCTTGTACGGGCGGCATGTGCAGTTCTTACATTCGCTTTTGTAGCTACTTTCATTCCGATGTAACCGGCAGTAGCACTAAAAACGGCTCCAACAACGAAAGCTCCGGCAATAAGCCAATGTGAATGCGGATTGGTTGTGGCCATCACTGCCAGCAGGATAGCAACAATTACTACAAAGTAGCCCAGTATTTTCCACTCTGCTTTAAGGAAAGCCATTGCACCTTCAGCAATGTGATTGCTGATTTCCTTCATTTTCTCGTTACCGGCATCTTGCTTAGATACCCAGTTAAATTTGATAAATGTGTAGAGTAACCCAATCAGGCCCATTACAGGGACGAGATAAATCAGTTTGTCCATACAGTGTATTCTTATTCAAGATTTAATGATTGCATTAATCACCAGATCGATTTAAGGGGGTGCCTGCTGCAATCAAGGGCGGCAAAGATAGGGGAAAATGGCTTTCACGATAACGTTCCCGGCGGATAGTTTAAGGCAAAAATTTATGGCTAAGACATTGGTTGAATATACTTTAGCATTCGAGTTTGGCAACCAAGCCAAACATCCGGCCGTCAAGAATGGGCTGACTTATCATAAACCGTTATTTTAGACTATAAACATTACTCATGAAAAAACTAACCATTTTCCTCGTTCTTATTGGAGCATCTTTTATCGTTTATTCACAAACAACAGCCATTACAGCCAACGGGCTGCGTATTATTGTCTTTCCCAACGGAACATGGATAAATGCTGACAGTGCAAACTTTTATGGTTCTCAGGGCAATTTTAATACTGATGTAAAAAGTGAATTCATCAGTGCTTATAATTTTGCTTTCAATGAATTATACTCAGATGTTTTCTTTGAAAGTGAACGAAAACAAAAGGCTGCAGATTGGGCCGGTGCAGGTATCCGAAATGGGCTTACAGTATATGCAGGCAGTAAATCGCTGACATCATGGTATGATGATTTGTATCATATTGCTTTCAATTACATGTATAGCGGTGTGTTTTTTGAAAGCGAACGCCAAAAGCAGGCCAATGAATGGGTAAGAAAGATCCTGGAAACCCGTACCATTTTTGACCCCTATTATTATAACTCATACTTTAAGAAATACAGGGAAGCCTATACGCTGGCATATAATAAGATCTATAGTAATGAGTTTTTTTCTGCTGACAGAAAGACCAAATCCCGAAACTGGACCAATACTTTTATGACGGGAAAGTGATTAATCTTTTAAGGAAAGAAAGGCGTTTCCAAGATTGTTAATAATATCCCCGGCCACCATGGCTTCCATAGAATTTTGTTTTGCAGCAAGATCCCCTGCGGCACCGTGAAGATATACGCCTAAAATTGCTGCTGAAAAAGAACTGTAACCTTGCGCCAGCAACCCAGTGAGTATACCTGTAAGCACATCACCGCTGCCGGCTGTGGCCATTCCGGGATTGCCAGTTGAATTAAAGAATATAGTACCGTTGGGCAGTGTGATTGCAGTATGATGTCCTTTCAAAACAATAACGCAATTGAATTCGGCTGATTTTTGCTTAGCCTTTTCCAACCTTTCAAACTCATTTTCAGTCGTACCAAAAAGTCTTTCAAACTCTTTTGGATGTGGCGTTAGTATGGACTTAGCAGGTAGTAAACGTAACAGTTCTGGTTCACTTGCCATTAAATTCAACGCATCAGCATCGGCAACCAGCGGTTGTTCATAAGAATTGAAAATATCAAATAATAAATCTCTGCTCTCTTTGGCGTTACCAATACCCGGCCCAATACCTATAGCTTTAAATCTGTCAGGCGTTTCAGACAGTTTTGTAACAAAAGATGAATTGAAGTCTGTCATCACCATGGCTTCGGGAACGGAATCCTGCATAATTGTATACCCTGAAGAGGGGATATGTGAAGTAACTAAACCAGCACCGCTCCTCAGGCATGCTTTTGTTGCCAGCACTGCTGCACCAATTTTACCATAGCTGCCTGCAATAATGAGTGCATGGCCAAAATGGCCTTTATGCGAGAACTTCTTTCTTGGCCTATAAAGAGCATGAACCAGTTTGTCATCGACAAATTCATAATTTGTTGAGATCTGTTCTAAAAATTGCTGATGCAGACCTATGTCCAATAAATGGACTTGGTCAATCGCTGCATCATTTTCTGCAAAAAAGAAAGCAGGTTTATAGCATTGAAAGGTGAGTATATGCCCGGCATGAATCATCACATTTCCCTTAGAGGAATGATCTGTAAATAAACCACTTGGTATATCAATGGAAACAATTTCACACCCGGAATTATTGATATGTTGTACCAGGTTGGCTGTTACCCCTTCCAGGGGCCGGTTGAGACCGGTACCATAAATGGCATCAATGATAATCGTTCCTTTATTGAAAGAATGAAAGTGCTCTTCAGTTTGAATAAAATGGATATCCGCCTGGGACAATTTATGTAACCTGGCAAGGTTAATTTGAAAATCATTGGTTCCTTTATGACCAAATTCGAGGATGAATACGGACACAAGATAATTTCTATCCAATAACTGACGGGCTATTGCCAGACCATCGCCACCATTGTTGCCCTTTCCGCAAAAAATGCTAAAAGAAGAAGTTTCCGGGAACCGTTCACATAGCCAGTCTGTACATTTTTGAGCTGCTCTTTCCATCAGATCGATGGATGCAATTGGCTCCTCTTCAATGGTAAATTGGTCCCATTGCCTTATTTGTTCTGCTGAAAGAATTTTCATTTGCTATAAAGTTGGCAAAGAAAATCGGGAAAAAGAATGATTTATTCTTTCTTTTTAGTAGCTGGTTTTGTGGAAGTAGCCTTCTTTGATTCTTTTGTTGCAGCAGGAGGAGTTTTATCCGTTGATTCAGGACTATCATCTGTTTCTGTCTGGCGGCGCTGCATATAATCTCCGAAAATATCGTAACAGAGATGTGCTGCATTATAAATGTTCCTGTTGAATCGGTTGCCAAGAATGATAACGGTGGCCTTTTCATCAGGAAGTCGGGCAAAGGCCGCATTATTGCCATGCCACTTTCCAAAATGGTAAATCACTTTTTTACCATTGGGGAGTAATTGCAAACGCCAGCCAAGTCCATAATTATGAATACCGGGTTTCTCAAAACTATAGGCTTTGAAAGCAGAATCAAGCCAGGATTGCTCCAGTACCTGGTTGGTGTATAATGCCTGATCCCATTTCAATAAATCCTGCGGGGTAGAATAAATATTTTTGTCGCCGTAAGTGGCATCCAGGAAATCATTATTCCAGTAAGTACCCGTTGTGGTAAATGAAGGTGTAGCTGTAAGTGTATCTTTTAGCGTAAATACAAAAGTATTGTTCATTTGCAGGGGAATAAAGAACTTCTCTTTCATGTATACGGGATAAGATTTACCGGTTACTTCTTCGATGATGAGTGCCAATAATGCATAGTTAGTATTTGAATAGGTGAACTTTCCATCCGGCCTGCCGGTAACATTTGGTTTCTTTTCAATAAGCATGTTGAGCATGTCACGGTTGGTGGCCATTTGTTTGTTCCATTTACCATCCGGAAGAATACCCCATTTATTATTACTCATAAAGTAGAGATAATTGGGAAGGCCGCTTCGGTGGTTTAGCAACATTTTCACTGTAATGCCGGTATAGGGGAAACCGGGAAAGAATTTATTCATAGTATCCGACAGGGAAAGTTTGCCTTCCTGAACAAGCCGGAGAGTGGCTATGCCTGTGAAAGTTTTGCTGGTAGATGCAATATGAAAAGATGTGCTGGCAGTAATCGAATCTGATTTCCGGATATCAACTTTCCCTGAATATTTTTCATACAGGATATTGCCATTTTTTGCGACCAATACACCGCCATTAAATCCTGACCGCAGAAGACTGGTATCGAAAAACTCACTCAGCCTGCGATAATATTGCCTGAACTCCTGCTGCTCCATCTTTTGCGGAGTCATTGGGTAATATTGCAACGAATCATCCTCCGGTTTTTTTTTCACCGAAGTGGAATTACAGGCAAAAAAAACGACTAATAAAATGGTTAGTGGAAGTATTGTCTTCAAAAAATGCAGTTTAAACAAAAATAGAGGCTGCTATCATCCGTTAGTATCGTTACTTTTCCCCAGACCTTGATAAAAGAGGCTAAGCAATAATAATTTAAATCAGTTAAAGTGAGTCAATAATCTGGTTACCCCAAGGGTCACATTAGTATATTTGCAGTATGGCAAAGGCAGGCAATACCAGTTATCCCAAAGAAAAAATACGTATACTGTTTCTGGAGAATATCAGTGATGTAGCCGTAAAGAATTTTCATCGTCATGGATATGATAAAGTGGAGAAAATCTCCAGGGCATTGACAGAAGAACAGTTGATCCAGGAAATAAAAGATGTACACATATTAGGCATCCGTTCCAAAACGCAGGTAACAAAAAAGATTCTTGATGCTGCTAAAAAACTACAGGCTATTGGTTGTTTTTGTATTGGTGTAAACCAGGTGGACCTAAAAGAGGCAACCAAAAATGGGGTAGTGGTATTTAATGCTCCTTATTCCAATACCCGTTCGGTTGCCGAACTGGTGATTGGAGCATCTATAATGCTGATTAGAAAAATTCCGGACAAGAATAAAGCCGCTCATGAAGGCATCTGGATGAAAGAAGCCAAAGGCAGTTATGAGTTGAGGGGCAAGACCCTGGGAATTATTGGTTACGGTAATATTGGCTCACAGGTTAGTGTGCTGGCTGAATCATTGGGAATGAAAGTTCTTTTCTATGATGTGGAAACAAAACTCCCTTTAGGCAATGCAGAAGATGCCCGTTCAATGAAAGAGTTGCTGGGCCGGTCAGATATTGTAACGCTGCATGTACCGGAAACGCCGCATACCAAAAACCTAATCAATAAGAACAGCCTCAAATATTTTAAAAAAGGAGGCATACTGATAAACTACGCAAGGGGAGAGGTGGTGGACCTTGAAGCCTTACGTAAACATATCCTTGAAGGTCATATTGGCGGCGCTGCCGTTGATGTTTTTCCATGGGAGCCTGAGAAAAACGGCGACCGCTTCCAGTCTCCTTTACAAGACCTGCCTAACGTAATACTTACTCCGCATATTGGCGGATCTACTGAGGAGGCACAACAAAATATCGGGGACGATGTAAGTGTCAAGTTGTTCAATTACCTGGAAAAAGGAATTACGTTTGGCTCTCATACGGTTCCTGCTTTGGCCTTGCCTCCCCAGGAAGGAAGCCACCGGATCCTGCACATACATGCAAATGTACCCGGAGTGCTTTCCGAAATAAATACCCGCCTTTCCAAGAATAGGATTAACATACTAGGACAATACCTAAAAACAAATGATGAAATCGGTTATGTGGTTCTGGATGTAGACAAAAATATATCTGCGCATGCCCTGCACCTGCTAAGGGAGGTAAAACATACTATTAAAGTAAGGCTATTATATTGACCGGCGTACTTCTTTGAAAAGCTTGAGCGATATTTTCTAAATAAATATTCCTATATTTTCAATAATTATTGAAAATAATGTAAATTTGTGATGTAAAATCGTACGATCATGAAAGTAATTATCGCCGGAGCTGGTTTTGGAGGTTTACGACTGGCCCGCCAGCTCAGCAATAAACCTGGTTTTGAAATAGTGTTGATAGACCGATTCAATTATCACCAGTTTCAGCCGCTTTTTTACCAGGTGGCAACGGCAGGTCTGGATGCCAGTAATATTTCATTCCCTTTACGTAAAGTGTTTCAGAAGAGTAAAAATGTACGTATCAGGCTGGCCAGTCTGAAAGCGGTGCAACCAGGAGAAAATAAGGTTATTACTGATTCAGAGGAGATTTTTTACGATGTGCTGGTATTGGCTACCGGAGCAGACACTAATTTCTTTGGTAACCAGCAACTGGCGAACCATGCATTTCCCATGAAATCCACGGTGGAGGCTTTGCAGATCAGGCACAGATTATTGCAACTTTTTGAGAATGCTCATACAATCAAAGATGAATCTACGCTGCAACGATTGATGAATATTGTAGTAGTGGGAGGTGGACCAACCGGGGTGGAAGTGTCAGGCGCCCTTGCAGAAATGAAAAAATATGTGCTGCCGAAAGATTTTCCGGAGCTTGATTTTTCCCGGATGAATATTTACCTGCTTGAAGGATCCCCAAAGACCCTTGCTTCCATGAGTGAGAAAGCTTCAGCGAAATCGGCCGGTTACCTCAATAAACTAGGGGTAAAACTACTCACTAATACCTTAGTAAAAGATTATGACGGAGAAAATGTCGTTTTGCAGGATGACAAAACCATTGCCTCATCAACGGTAATTTGGGCAGCCGGCATTAAAGGTAATATTCCCAATGGCATTGATATTTCTCTGATAGCGAGAGGAAACAGAATTAAAGTAGACAGGCAATGCAGGGTACAGGGTCATTCAAATATTTATGCCTTAGGTGATCTTGCTTACATGGAAACTGATGGCTATCCCAATGGCCATCCTCAAGTGGCGCCAGTGGCCATTCAACAAGCAGACCTGATAGCCGGTAATCTACGGCTTATTGAAAAGAAAGCAAACCCAGAGAGATTGTACCAGTTTTCCTACCGTGACAAAGGATCAATGGCAACAGTTGGGCGAAACCTGGCAGTAGTAGACGTTCCAAAACCCCGGCTACACCTTAGTGGCTTTTTTGCCTGGTTGATCTGGATGAGCCTGCACTTAATGCTGATACTTGGTGTAAAGAACAGGTTTTTTGTATTTATCAACTGGCTTTATAATTATGTGACTTATGACCAGAACCTGCGACTGATCTTTAAGGAATTCAACAGAAAAGAACCAGAAAAAAAATAGATCATGAACCTCACCATTCCCAACTGGCTAATCATACTCGGCGGTGCCGGGCAAATTTTTACAGCCATTATTTATCCCTATATACGGCATGTGGTATTTGACTGGTATAATGATATTCTAAAACTGAAACCCCTGAACCAGGAGATAGCTAAAACGTATGGCCGTTATATCCAGGGATTAAATTTTTCCTTTGGACTAATAGCAATATTGTTACCGGATGACCTTAAGAATCAAACTGGATTGGCAGTTGCCCTTACAGGTTTGATTGCCGCATACTGGACAGGAAAGGTCGTAACACAATTCGCCTATTATCCCATGTATCAAATACCGAGAAAAGCAATCTTTAAGATGGGTGAGGTGCTAATGAACATCTTATTTATATCATTTGCCGTTATTTTCATACTGTTGTTTATTCAAAACCTCAGTTAGTGAAGGTATAAAGATTCCTTACCTGGGTGAGAATTTATCGCCTACAAGGATCATTTCACCGTTGGTCAACTCATTGCTCTTAACTTTTATTACATGGCATATAGCCTTAATACCCCGGGTGGTCTTTGGCATTTTAGCTGATTTGCTGTCACCGGGTTCTACATTTTGAAATGTGTAGTAATCAGCCCGGTATTCTTCATTTGATTCAGTCAGGATGCTTACTTCCACAATGACTTTTTGAAAAGTGACATCAGGCAGGGTATTCCTGATGGTTACGATTCCGTTATTAATGCCGCCACCGACTGGCGGATCGGAAAAACTAACCTTACTGATCAGGTGCTGATCAATGTTAGCAAGAATTTCGTTAGGCATTTCTCTGACAACGATATTGCCGGGTGCTGTTGATTTTTTTTCGTTTACCACATCATGTACGTTTGTAACTGAACTCCGTCCAGTTGAATCAGTTTGATTATTCATTACGTTATTGGTATCAGTGGTTTCAGTCTTAGTGTTCGCATCTCGACAAGATGCGATTAAAATAAGCACGGGAATAAATATTAAGAATGCAAAACACTTTTTCATAGAAGGTCATTTATAGTTCAAGCTACTTGATATCAGTCTTTTGGTCAATACCCAATATCCACAAAAA
>DEHX01000019.1 GCA_002352145.1 Chitinophagaceae bacterium UBA2789 | reverse complement strand
CTGGCATCGTACCCGATGGAAGATCATGGATTCACAGAGCCCAGCAGCTGGACGGATGAGTACAAGCGGATATTCAAATTGTTTGAAACGGTGCTGAAGAAGTGAGATATGAGTCATTAGTCGTGTCTTATTAGTTGTGAGTTAAAATAACCTGAATAGTTTCAGGGTTATAGACTGCGGACAGTTGACTATGGACTTTTCACAACTTCCCTATATTTGTACCTCAACAAACGGTTATGGCTAAAGAAATCGAAGATTTAGATGCAAGCCTGGCAGGAGAAGAAAATAATTCGAACGAAACAAGAGCCAGCTGGTTCAGGCGTATCAAAAAGGGAATCAATACCAAAACCTCAGAGAAGAAAGAAACACCCGAAGGTCTTTGGGTGAAATGCCCGGAATGTAACCATATATGTACCGGGTCAGACCTGAAAGAGAACCTTTCTGTTTGCCCTAAATGCAATTATCATCACCGCATAAACAGCCTTGAGTACTACGATATTTTATTTGACGAGCACCAATACACTGAGTTGTTCGACAATATACGCAGCAAGGATTATCTCGGCTTTACTGACCTGAAGCCCTACCAGAAAAGACTGGAAGAAATCTGGAATAAAACTGACCTTAAAGACTCCATGCGGGTAGCTGTGGGTAAAGTAGGCGGACACGATATGGTGATTGCATGTATGGATTTTGAATTCATCGGCGGATCACTGGGAAGTGTGATGGGTGAAAAATTTGCCCGTGCTGTTGATTACTGTATCGAGCATAAAATGCCTTATATGGTCATCAGCAAGAGCGGCGGTGCAAGAATGATGGAAAGTGCATTTTCGCTGATGCAGCTGGCAAAGACTAGCGGCAAGCTTTCACAACTAAGCGATGCCAAACTTCCTTATATATCTTTATTGACCGACCCGACTTTCGGCGGTATCTCCGCTTCCTTTGGTATGCTGGGCGATATGAATATTGCCGAGCCGGGTGCACTGATTGGTTTTGCAGGCCCCAGGGTTATTAAAGAAACTATTAAGAAGGACCTTCCGGAAGGTTTCCAGCGCAGTGAGTTTTTGCTGGAACATGGTTTCCTTGATTTCATCGTACCCAGAAAAGAGTTAAAAGAGAAACTGGCGAAAGTTATCAGTCTCCTTAAAAATTAATGAACACCTAAATACATGAAAAGTAAGAGGTATTTTTGCCTCTTATTTTTATTTTATAGATGGCAGAACTAAAGAACAGGCAGGCTTATTACGATTACTTCATAGATGTAAAATATGATGCGGGCATCGTTTTGCTGGGTACAGAAGTAAAGTCGCTGAGACAGGGTAAAGCCAGTTTCAATGACAGCTATTGTATCATTCACAAGGGAGAAATTTGGGTGAAATCAATGCATATCGCAGAATATTCTCATGGTACAGTAAATAACCATGATCCGCTGCGTGACCGTAAACTGTTACTTGAGAAAAGAGAAATCCGGAAAATAGAAACAAAGCTTAAGGAAAAGGGTTATACCCTTATTCCTTTACGTATTCATTTCAATGAAAAGAACCTCGCCAAAATGGAAATCGGGCTGGCAAGGGGTAAAAAGCAACACGATAAACGGGACAGCATACGTCAAAAAGATGCAGAAAGGGAAATGAAACGTTTTATGAAATAACAGCTGTGTACAACTTCCTTTCTTCAAAAACTGCATTTTAACGATCTTCAAAGCTTATGAAATGAGCCATAAAATTTTTAAGTCATCTTAGACCACCCGGTGATAAAATTGTATGGCGAATAACATGAGGCAAAATTAATACAGTTAAAATTTACTCATGAAAAGGCTGATCATTTTTATTTTACTGTTCAGTTTTTATACGGCCGGTGCACAAACGGTTTTTGGTTATTGGTATGGCAACGCCAATGTGAAAATCAACAGCTCTGCCAACAATTACCTGGTGGAAATGATCCTGCAACCGGAAAAGAATTATGTAAAAGGCATACTCAATTACTATTTCAAAAATACTTATCGCAGTATTAAAGTTCAGGGTGATTACAGTCCTTCTACCCGTCAGCTAAGTTTATACAATATACCGGTAGTGTACCATGCTTCAATGAACAATTTTGAGGTAGACTGCAATATGAACCTGCAGGCTACCTTGCGGGTAGCACAAGCCGGCTCAAACCTGGTAGGCGCTTTCAGGGCATTACCTGATTATAGATACACTTGTCCTGATATTACTTTTAACCTGGTGCTGAATGCAGATATCAGCAAAAAAGACTCCGTTTTACAGGCTATAAGTGAGTATAAAGAAAACTACCAGGTGTGGCAGCCGGGGGTTGATGATACACTGGTAGCAGTGAATGTTATTCCACGCAAAGTCATCAATTATGTAACAGAAAAGCAGTATACAGAAAGAGAAAATATCACGATCAAAGAAATAGAAGTGGAATCAGATTCTATACGGGTGGATATTTATGATAACGGTGAAATTGATGGTGATATTGTTTCGATTTTTTATAACCAGAAACTGATCCTCTATAATCAAAAACTCACCCACAAATCAGTAAAGATCGGTTTACCGCTGGACAGTACGCTGGCTGCAAATGAACTGTCAATGTTTGCAGAAAACCTGGGCCTGATTCCTCCCAATACTGCATTAATGGTCATACAAGATGGTAAGAACCGGCATGAAGTCCGTGTATCAAGCAACCTGGAAAAGAATGCTACTATCAAAATAAGAAGAAAGAAAAAGCAGTGATCAGCTCTTTCCTGAGAAAAAACTTGCTACAAAAAGGATTACAAAGGCCCCGATGGCACCTGTAAGTATAGAGCTTACTAAAGGAGTTGAACCAATACTAACATTTAATTCCTTTAAAAGCCAGCTTCCGACAAAACTCCCCAGGATACCGACAATAATATTTCCGATAAGGCCAAGCCCTCTTCCTTTCACCAGGAAACTTCCCAGCCAGCCTGCTGCCGCACCAATTACTACTATTGCAATAAGGTGATCAAGCGTCATAGTTATATTTTGGATTATTAAAAGAGTTCAGGTTGATTATCCTCCTCCTTTGGCTTTATCCATTCCATTTCTGTAGACTTGCTGTAATCGGCTAATTTCGTGCCAACCGTTTTCCAGCCGGTCACTTCCGCTAACTTATTAATCTTTAGTTTGCCTTTCCTGATTTGTGCGCCCCTGCCCTGCTGCATAGCCAATACAGGCTCTTCCGTCGTCGTTACAGCTTCAACATAGTTGCCATCGCCTTCTTTGATGAACATGAATTTATTTTTCAGGGTGGTCGTTTCAATTTTGAAACGCTTCACCATGAATTGTTTCTTTTCCATGTCAGCATATACAGCCGTAACTATTTTTTCCGGGTTAAATTTTTCGATGAATATCACTTTTTCAGAATCCAGTTTCTGGGTCAGTTCCTGGTCAGTGATCTCGTAATTACCGTCACTGTAAACAACCAGTATTTTATCTTCTGCATCAAACACGCCGAGATAAGAACCCTTTTCTTCCAGGTTCAGGCGGCCAAACTGGTCATCATACCATATTTTCTTTCCGGCTATGGTAGAACGACCGGCTTCTTTAAACTTAACAGACTTGATAGGATACTTGGTTACCTGGTTGCCCATGCTTCCCCTGCCCTTAATCTCCAGTTGTTCAAAGTAATAATCAAACTCCTTGATACGGGCAGAACAATTGCCTAATACAATTTTTACTACTTCAGCTTCACCATTCGGATTCGCCGTGAAGTAATGGACTTTTGATTTCTCATGGCCTTTGGTGAGATCGTATTCTTTATCCCTCGTTACGCCGGTTACATTAAATCTTTTTGCATAACTGATACCTGTAGCTCCATCCGCATAAATCATATTGTAAGTTGTCCTTTCATCGTTCTTCTGGAAAACAGCTGCATGCAGAATATCTTTNNACGATAATGTCATCCAGGTCAGAACACTCAAATAGCAATTCATCCTTCTTTAAACCTGTACCGATGAATCCCTCAGCCCTATTCACATATAACTTGGTGTTAGCAATGGCTACATTCTTGGCTTCAATCACCTCAAACTGCCTGATTTCTGTTTTTCTTTCCCTGCCTTTTCCGTATTTTTTTAACAGGTTCTCATAATAAGCCACCGCAAAATCAACAAGGTTGGCCAGATCATGCTTTACCTGTTTTATTTCAGCTTCCAGTCCTTTGATCTGATCATTTAATTCATCGATATCCAGTTTATAGATACGGCGAACCGGTTTCTCCGTCAGTTTAATGATGTCTTCCTTTGTAATATCTCTTTTCAGTTGTTTCTTGAAAGGAATAAAGGCCTTATCGATTGCATCCAGTACCTTATCCCAGGTTTCATGTTTCTTCTCCAGTTCCTTGTATATCTTTTCTTCAAAGAATATCTTTTCTAGCGAGGTGTAATGCCATTTTTCCTGCAGTTCATTCAGTTTGATCTTCAGCTCCTGCTCCAGCAGATCTTTTGTTTTATCTACTGACAACTTGAGCAATTCCTGTACACCGAGAAACTGTGGTTTTTGTTCTACGATAACACAGGCATTGGGAGAAATAGAAACCTCGCAGTCGGTGAACTTGTACAATGCATCGATCGTAATGTCGGGAGAAATACCGGGAGCCAGATCAACCTGTATTTCAACTTCGGCGGCTGTGTTGTCTGTTACTTTTTTGATCTTGATCTTACCCTGGTCATTGGCTTTCACAATAGATTCCATTAACTGGGTGGTAGTTACGCCATACGGCACACTCTTGATAGCAAGTGTTTTTTTATCTACTTCCTCTATATGAGCCCTTACTTTTACTTTTCCGCCCCTTTTTCCCTGGTTATAATCCGCCACATCGATCATACCACCGGTCATGAAATCCGGATAGAGTTCAAAACGTTTTCCCCGCAGGTATTTAACCGCAGCATCAATCAGTTCACAGAAGTTGTGTGGCAGGATCTTCGTTGACAATCCCACAGCAATACCGTCAGCACCCTGCGCCAGCAACAGAGGGAATTTCATTGGCAGGGTTACCGGTTCATTTTTTCTGCCATCATAACTTAATTGCCATGCTGTGGTCTTTGCATTGAAAGCAACATCCAGTGCAAATTTGCTAAGTCTTGCTTCTATATAACGGGCAGCCGCTGCATCGTCACCGGTTCTCACATCACCCCAGTTACCCTGTGTATCGATGAGTAAATCTTTTTGCCCCATATTCACCAAAGCATCCCCGATGGAAGCATCACCATGCGGATGGTACTGCATAGCCTGGCCGATAATGTTGGCCACTTTATTGAAGCGTCCGTCATCCATTTCCTTCATAGCATGCAGTATGCGGCGCTGCACCGGCTTTAAGCCATCTTCAATAGCCGGAACAGCCCTTTCTAAAATTACATAGGATGCATAGTCCAGGAACCAGGTCTTATACTGGCCATGTAAACCGCTGTCATTATTTTGAACTTCTGTAAGTTTGTTCTTTGCTGCACTCATGACTTATTTCTTTCCGATTATTCCTAAATGTGTGTATTTGAATCCCTCTTCAGTTTTTAAACCGTATCCAAACATCCTGTCCATTGAAGAATGTCCATATAAAATGATTCCGGTAACTTCAAATAAAGTATTTGGCAGTAACAGGCCGGCCATAAAAACAGCGATAGCTACTCCTTTGTGATGAAAAATATTGTAGCAGATTGCTCCTGTTTTATTTCCACCAAGGTATCCCAGCATACTGATATCCGGCCCCAATAGTAACAAAAGGTACAACCACCATTCTGCATTCATCGAACCCAATAAATAAAGGCTCAGGCCAAACATGGCGGCTTCTTCCAATTTTAGCAGGTTCTTCATGACTGATTGGGTATTTCTTCTGTTACTACTGTCTCCTGTTGCTTTGCCCCGGCAAGTTTCACATCAAAGTCTTTCCAGGCTTTTGCCATATCACCTGTTACTTCAATTTTACCTTCATTCACCAGGTGCTTCATCCTCCACATTATAAATACATCCCCTGTCTTGATTTTCATGCGGTGCAAGGTATTGGTCAGCACCCGGGTGGCTTTTTGCCATTCGCCGGTTACATTTTTGAGAATTTCTGCATCGTAAAAACTTTCATCTTTACCAACAATCTTCTTACCTCCTTCCAACACTCGTACTATTGCATTTTCTTCTGCAATTTTTCTCCACTCATCAGGGTCAATCTCAAACTCACTCAGTGTGATGGGACGGGCCAGTTTTTTAGCCTTAATGAATTCCTTCGGCTGAATTTCATGCAGCCAGGAAGGATAAAATATCTGTCCCTTTTCATTGATAAAAGGAAGGTTGTTCAGGTAAAGAATCATAACCCGGCTCTGGTAGTCTTTGAATTGAGGCATCAGCCAGTAATATCCCATTACATCATGCTGATTTTGTCCCATCCATATCCATAATTCTTCAGCAGGATTCCCATCCAGTTTTGACTTTAATCGTGTCACCGTTTCCCTGTCATCGAAACTTCCGGCCAGTTCTTCACCATAAGGAGATCCCTGCAATAAATTCCTGCACCATTCAATTCTAGCCTGCCATCCTTCTTCTGTTTCAATGCCGGCCAGGGGACCGACGGCAAAATCATCTTTTATCTGGACTACTTCACCAGCCAGTGCCTCATCTATTTCAATCACCTGCTTCATCAGGCTAACTTCACTTTCATTAAATACAATATGAATCATTTTAGTTCTTTTCTGGTTGAATAATATAGTAAACACATGTTGTCAGAAAATTCCGTAAGAAGGGAATCGCTTTTATCAGCCCTGCCTGCTTTCTCGGCTTCCAGCCAAATTTCCATTCATAAATGGGATTCAGCAGGTAGTGCCTTTTATGCAAAAAAACATACCCTTCCTTTCTACATATTTTCTCAAACCGCTCAATACTGATACCCGTATCCCTGATTTCCATTAGTGCCTCTACCGGTTCTTTTTTCTTTTTCAAAATCCACCTGTAAATACTGCGGGGCAGCAAATGGATATATGGCAGTTTAGACAACCTTGAACGACACATTTGCTGATGGCCGCCAAATGGCATATACCAGGGAGGAAATCCAAAGAACACAATACCACCGGGGTTCAGAAAATTTTTCATCCACCCGATCAATTTCGGCTGGTCGTGAATATGCTCAATGACATCCTTCAGTACAATAATGTCAAACCTGCCGCTAAAATCTTTTTCGATGTCCACGAGATAAATATCTTTTGCTACAAACCTGATCTTTCCGGCAGCCACATCATCCGGTAAAAACTTCAATGCATCATCAATTCTTGGTGTATCCAGTTCCACTCCCAAACCTTCACAGCCTTTATTGACGAAAGCTTTCAAAACACCCCCTTCGCCACAACCAATTTCTAATACCCGCATGCCGGTTCTCACCGGAAATTTTTCTTCGATAAAAGGAATGACATACTTTTCAGCATTCATTACCTGTATATCAAAATATCTTTTTCTATCTGCGTGAAATTCAAACATGCCAGTTAAGCTACTTCTTCTACCTTATCCATTTCAATACGAAGGTTTTCAATAATAAATTCCTGCCTGTCGGGTGTATTCTTGCCCATGTAATATTCGAGTAATTGCTGAATGTGGTCTCCTTGTTCCAGTCTCATTAATTGCTTGCGCATATCCGGGCCAATGAACTGTGCAAATTCATCCGGGCTTATTTCCCCGAGACCTTTAAACCTGGTGACTTCAGGTTTACCGCCCAATTTCTTCATAGCGGTGAGTTTCTCGGCTTCATCATAACAATAAATAGTTTCCTGTTTATTTCGCACCCTGAACAAAGGCGTTTCCAGCACATAGACCTTTTCATGTTTCACCAGGTCAGGGAAAAACTGCAGGAAGAAGGTCATAAGCAAGAGACGGATGTGCATACCATCCACATCCGCATCGGTGGCGATCACTACATTATTGTAACGCAGGCCTTCCAGCCCCTCTTCGATATTCAAAGCATGCTGCAGCAGATTAAATTCTTCATTTTCGTAAACAACCTTTTTAGTCAGACCAAAACAGTTAAGCGGTTTACCTCTCAGGCTAAACACCGCCTGTGTTTCTACATTTCTTGCTTTTGTGATGGAGCCGCTGGCACTATCTCCTTCCGTAATAAAAATGGTCGTTTCTTTTTGCTTTGCCACAAATTCTTCTTTTCCTTTAGCCGGCGCTTCCTCATCCAAATGATAACGGCAGTCACGAAGCTTACGGTTATGCAGGTTGGCTTTCTTAGCCCTTTCGTTAGCCAGTTTCTTGATTCCAGCCAGTTCTTTTCTTTCTCTTTCACTTTGTTCAATTCGTTTCTTCAGAGCTTCAGCAGTTGCCGGATTTTTATGCAGGAAATTATCCAGTTCCTTTGCCAGGAAATCTCCAACGAATTGCTTCATAGAAGGGCCATCGATATCTACATTCACTGAGCCCAGTTTAGTCTTCGTCTGTGATTCAAATACTGGTTCTACTACCCTTACAGAAACCGCAGCAACAATACCGGTTCTAATATCTGAGGCATCGTAATCCTTTTTATAGAAATCCCGTATGGTCTTTACATAAGCCTCCCTGAAAGCCTGCTGGTGTGTACCACCTTGAGTTGTATGCTGGCCATTTACAAAGCTGTAAATATCCTCACCGTAGTCATTGTTATGGGTAATGGCAACTTCTATATCATCGCCAGAAAGATGGATAATGGGATAACGAATCTCATCTTCGTTGGTCTTTCTTTGCAGTAAATCAAGCAACCCGTTTTTACTGACAAACGTTTTTCCATTGAACAATATCCTTAAGCCGGCATTCAGAAAACAATAATTCCATATCTGGTTTTCCAGGAATTCGGGCAGGAATTTAAAATTTTTGAAAACCGATTCATCCGGGATAAAGGTCACCATGGTTCCGTTCAGTTCACCGGTCTTAGCCTCCTTATGTTCTTTTACCAGAACACCTCTTTCAAATTCTGCTGTTTTTTCCTTTCCGTCACGAATGGCGGTTACTTTAAAGTAATTACTTAACGCATTGACGGCCTTGGTACCCACCCCGTTCAAACCCACAGATTTCTGAAAAGCCTTGCTGTCATATTTTGCTCCAGTATTAATCTTACTAACTACATCCACCACTTTTCCCAACGGTATACCACGGCCATAATCCCTTACGGTAACCGTTTTTCCTTCAATGCTCAGCTCAACCGTTTTACCATATCCCATGGTATATTCGTCGATGCAGTTATCCATCACTTCCTTTACCAGTACGTAGATGCCATCATCCGGGGACGACCCATCGCCCAGTTTGCCGATGTACATTCCCGGACGAAGCCGGATATGCTCCTTCCAGTCAAGCGACTTGATGCTATCCTCGGTATAATCAAAAAGATTGGTTGTGTCTTTCTCTTTTGCCATTATCACGGTACGTTCTAAAGTGTAAACAAATGTTTTTCCTATAGTTATCGGTTACGGCCAAAAACTGGTTTAGCCATTCGGGCAAATATACCAAAACAGCCTTACCGTTAAGGATTGAGAGTTATTAACAAGTGGGGAAAAAACGATTATGAAAACTATTCCTTTTTACGGCCTTTTTTCTCCTTCTTTTTTCTGGAATTGACAGTTGCCAGATCACCCGCAACTACCCATTCATAATCAAGCTGACGCTTGGTTAAGTTGGCAGCCACCACCTTTATCCAAACTTTATCGCCCATTCTGAATTTACGACCGCTTCGCTGACCGGCCAGGCAGTAATCAGACTCTATATGCCGAAACTCGTCGTACTCCAGTAAACTATTGATACTAACGAGCCCTTCGCATTTGTGTTCCACTGTCTCTACCCAAAACCCGAAACTGGCAACACCACTGATCACACCTTCAAATTCTTCACCCAGGAAGTTCTTCATGTACTGCACCTGCTTGTATTTATTGGCCGCCCTTTCTGCTTCCATTGCTGCCCTTTCTCTTTCACTGGTGTGTTTACATTTTTCTTCAAGCTTCTTATCCGGATTCACTTTATCATTTAGCACATCAAATAAAATTCTGTGTACCTGTATATCCGGGTAGCGGCGTATGGGTGAAGTGAAATGACAGTAATGCTCAAATCCCAGTCCATAATGACCAACGTTTTCTGTTGTATACTTTGCTTTAGCCATTGTGCGGATGCCTAGTTGTTCCAGTACATGCTGTTCAGGCCGGCCGTATACATCCTTTAGTAACTGGTTAAATGAAGCTGCAATGGTTTCCGGTGAAGAAGTATCAAACTTATGGCCGAACTTTTTGGCAAAAGCGGCAAAAGGCACCAACTTTTCTTCATCCGGGTCATCATGTGTACGGTAAGGAAATGGTAACGGCTTGTTATTGATTTTAATCTTCGCAATATTCTCAGCAACAGTGCGGTTGGCCAGCAACATATATTCTTCGATCAGCTGATGTGCCTCGAAACTTTCCTTAATAGTGATACCAATGGGATCTCCTTTTTCATTCAGCTTGAAGCGAACCTCCTGTGAAGAAAAATTAATAGCACCGTTATCAAACCTTTTTTTCCGGAATTTCTGTGCAATATCATTCAGTATAAGGATTTCTTCAGCATATAACCCGGCCTTCTCTTCAATGATTGCTTGTACTTCTTCATATGTAAACCGATGATCGGAGTGGATAACTGTTTTTCCCAACCAGTACTGCTTCACTTCAGCTTTGGCATTAACCTGGAATATGGCTGAAAAGGTCAATTTATCTTCTTTTGGCCTCAATGAACACAATACATTGGAAATATGTTCGGGCAGCATAGGATTTACCCTGTNNTGACTAACGTCAGCAATATGAATACCAATTTCAAAATAGCCATTCTTTAATTTTCGGAATGAAATGGCATCATCAAAATCCTTTGCATCTACAGGATCAATAGTGATCGTAAAAATATCCCGTACATCTTTTCTGCGCCTGATCTCATCGCCGGGGATAACATCGGGAATACGGGCTGCCACTTCAAGTGCCTCTTCCGGAAACTCCAACGGAAATCCTGCATCCAGCAGTATTTCTTTCATGGCTGCATCATTACTGTTTTCAGGGTCCAGCACGGTTACTACTTCACCCATAGGCCGCTTACCATCGCTTTCCCATTGTAATAAACGAACAACTACCCTGTCGTTGTCATTAGCCCCATTAATGTTTTCAAGCGGAATAAAAATATCCGGTATGGGCTTATCCATTTCTGCTACAAAAAAGGCAAATCCTTTATTCATTTGCAGATGACCTATAAATTCGGTCCGCTTTCTTTGAATCACCTTTTTTATTTCGCCCTGCATTCTTCTTCCACCGCTTTTTATTTCCTTCACTGCTACCTGCACGGTATCACCATGCAAGGCCGTATTAAAGTCAGCAGGCCTGATCATAATATCGGCGTCCAGGCCTTCCACCGTCACAAATCCCATTCCTGACCGGGTTATATCCATTATACCTTTCAGCAATTGTGCTGACTTTCGCTGTCTGTCTTTTTGTTTCTTCTTTGAATTTTTTCTTCCCATGATAAGGTTCAATTCTTATTTTTTAAAGTCTTTAATAAAATCCCCGACGAGCCTGTCAAAGATTGTTCCCTCGTTAAAAAGGAACTGATGCCTGACCGGGATGACAAAAAATGGCAATCCTCCGATCTCATTGCTGAATTTCTGCAATCTGACAGCATCTTTCTCTGTTGTCAGAATTATTTTTTCTTCTGATTCCAATTCATCAAACCGCTTCCGGATCTCATTCAGGTCATCTATGGTAAAAATATGATGATCTGAATATTGCAGAAGATGATAAATATTACTGTGTTCTTCCAGCATCTTCTTTAATGGCCGCGGATTAGCAATACCTGAAACAAGTAAGATTTCAGCTGAATGGCTAAAGTTTGCCGGCTTTCCGGATATTACATGATATAATTCGCCATAGGCAATAGCGGTAAAAAAAATATGTTGATCAGGCAATGGCTTTATTTCCCTGATCAGTTTCTGCTTTTCTGCCTCAGTAAGGTTTGGTTTACATTTTGTAACAATGATGATTTCTGCTCTTTTATAACTTTTTTTGAGATCACGGAGATCCCCTGTAGGCAGGTAGAAGTCACGGGTAAAAAGATTACCGTACTCTGTCAACAGAATATTTAATCCTGCCTTAATACTTCTGTGCTGAAACGCATCATCCAAAATAATTACTTCAGTATCCGGACAGTCGTGCAATAATTGAGGGATAGCTTCTATTCTTTCCTCACCAACCGCTACAGGCACAGATGGAAACTTAAGGTGGAACTGCATCGGCTCATCACCAATTTCGAGTGCTGATGTATTGTTACCAGCCAGCAGGTAACCTTTTGTTTTCCGTTTATATCCACGGCTTAATGTAGCCACCTTAAAGTCATCCTTCAACCTACCAACCAGGTATTCAACCATGGGTGATTTACCAGTTCCTCCCACAGAAAGATTACCCACACATATCAACGGCAAACCAAACTCAGCAGTTTTTAATATTTGCTTATCAAACAGCCAGTTGCGAATGCCTATTACCAACCAGTACAGTAAAGCAAACGGAAATAATAAAATACGAAAAGACTTGAGAAAAAAATTAGAAAACATAAGTATTATGAGGGGTAACGCACAGGTCTAAAGGTACATCAAATTCATGCTTATCTGTTATTTCATCCACCGGGCCGAAATAAGAAAACCCGATCTTGAGGCACTCTTTCCTGCAATCTTTTAAGAACCGATCGTAATAACCTTTACCATAACCAACACGAAATCCTTTACTGTCAAAACAAAGCATAGGGACTATTACCAAATCCATCTCTCCTGCAGGCATGATGACGTTACCCTCTGGTTCAAATACATTAAACGCTTTATGGGAGAAGGAAGTGCCTTCGTTTGTAATGATTGCCGTCATTTTTCCCGTTGCAGGTTCTATCCGGGGATAAGCAATGAGGAGTTCAGGATTCCTAAACTTAATGAAATCACAAAACAGATGAGTATTCGGTTCATTGTATTGGTCAATTGGCCAGTAACAGAATAATCGCTGTACAAAGGGCAAACTTACCTGTTGTAATTGAATAAGTAACAGATCATCAAGCTTGGTTTTTTCCGAATGGGAAAACCGCATTCTTTTTTCTTTATATACGCTTCTTAGTTCTTTTTTGATCATGATTCCCTGTCTTCAATAAAAGTAGTGAAAACAGTAGTACCGTAGTTGCGCTCTGATTTATAAAATAGAAACGATTTGTAATCATTCCTGGGAGTATGTTCCAGAACAAACCATCCGCCGGGCTTCAATAAGTGCTTTTCAAAAATCAGGCGGGGAAGGTCATCAATATTATTTAACGCATAGGGTGGTCCTGCAAAGATAAAATCAAATTTATCGGTGCAGCTCTCAATGAATTTGAATACATCCATTTTTATGATCTTCATATTTTCAATATGAAGTGTAGCTGATGTTTTTTTAATGAACTCGAACATAGCTGCATCCTTTTCAACTATCGTAAGATCCGGTACACCCCTGGATGCCAGTTCATAACTTATACTTCCTGTTCCGCCAAACAGATCTAATGTCTTCAGCTCTTCAAAATCCAGCTTGTGTTGCAATACATTAAACAAACCCTCCTTGGCTATATCAGTGGTAGGCCGGGTATAAGGCATATTGTTTGGAGGATTGAACTTTCTCCCCCCATGTTCTCCTCCTACGATGCGCATAGGGCCAGGTCATTGAGTGAAGTAAAAAAATGTGCGGGATACTCATTGGTATCGCTCCATATTGCATCTCTGAAACGAATATGAATAAAATACTGGTAAAGCTCCTTATATAAAGCAGAATTGCTGTCTATTAAACCAGATAACTGCAGGAGAACATCTTGTTGTGAAAGAGAAAACTGATTACAGATGCGTAACAAATGGTATAAGACATCAGCCGGACAGGAATATTCAAAACTCCCGGAGAAAAGCAATCTACTCTGTGATACTGTCAATACAGAAAAATCATCCGTTGTAAAGTCAAGCTGTAAACACCCTCCTTCCACACCAGCATTAGTGTTCCTTAATTCAAGTGATTGCTGATGCCGGAATGTGGCTTTTGGAAATTGCCTTCTCAGCCTGTCATGTACAGAGTCGGGAACTGCATATACATTATATAATTGCCATTCAGGTATAGCCTCACTAACTACAGAGCTGCCACTGCTGATACCCAACAGAGTTGATATCAGCAACCCTCCATCGTTTTTTCGATAACTGCCAGCAGGAACTAATAACTGCTTCCTAAAACCATAGGAAATAAGCACCTGGTAATAGTCTTCTTCAAGTATGGGGTAGGCAGAAAAAAAATTATCCAGTTCCTCTTCAGTCCATTCATTGGCGGAACAATACGTAAGCTGATAAAGAATGTTACCCTGCTTATTAGTAATTGAAAAGCCGGCCATTTTATCTGACAAAAGGATTGAAAGTACTGGCTGCACCCTGTTACTTTCTGAAGCGGTATGAAATAATTGTTTCAATAATATATTTGTTGGCGTGCAATAATAGCCAAAAATTTAAATATCGTAGGTTTGCTCCCTTTTTAACCATGCAGGGCGACGAACATACATCTTTACAAGTTGACATAACCAACAGGCAAATACTGAAAATAGCTTTGCCTATCAGCCTTGCTTTGCTTGTACCCCAGATCAATTTTGTCACCAATAATATCTTTCTTGGCGGTCTTGGGGAAAATGAACTGGGAACAGCCGGTATCACCGGGGTTTTCTATCTCATTTTTGCATTAATTGGCAACGGGCTCAACAGTGGTTTACAGGCTTTAATGGCAAGAAGGGCCGGGCAGAACCTTCCCCACGAAATGGGAAAACTTTACAGTCAGTCGATCTGGATTGCATTGGGCTTTGCAATTACGGGCATAATACTTACCTACCTGGTGGCCCCTTTTTTCCTGCATGCCAGTCTGCGGTCTCCTGTTATCGAATCACAAGCCATCCAGTTCCTGCAAATCAGGATTTGGGGACTTCCTTTCCTGTATTTGTTTCAGCTATCCAATGCATTCTTAGTGAGCAGTAACAACAGCCGCTACATGAAATACGCCTTTATCATCGAAGCAGGTTTGAATATTTTTCTTGATTATGGATTGATCTATGGTCATTTTGGCCTGCCCAGGCTGGGATTTAACGGCGCTGCAATAGCTTCTGTTATTGCAGAAATTGTTGCTGTAACTGTTGTACTATCCATTATCTATGCCAGGAAATTTCATTTGGAATTCAGTCTTTTCAAATACTGGCAGTACAAAAAGGAACTGGCGATGCTTTACTTCAGGCAATCTTTGCCCTTGATCATGCAGTACTTGCTGAGCATTGTGGCCTGGATGCTTTTTTATATCCTGATTGAGCATTATGGCGAAAGACCGCTTGCCATTAGTAATACAATGCGAAATATATTTGGAGTGTTTGGCATTTTTATATGGGCTTTTGCCAGCACCAGTAATGCTATGGTTAGCAATATAATTGGACAGGGC
>DEHX01000058.1 GCA_002352145.1 Chitinophagaceae bacterium UBA2789 | reverse complement strand
TACGCCTCACCGGCAATGATAAATCCGCCGTCTTTACGGGTAATAATGTTTCTAATAAAATAGTCATTAAAAGCCATCTTCACACTGGCATCTCCACGGGCATCTTTTCGGAATTCATCAGTAAAAGTGTGAATAGCTTCCATTATGGGTTGTTCTGTTGTTTTGTCCCACACATAAAAATAAAAACCGTCAACGTTACCCCTTCTTTCTTTGTAATAAAATGAAGTAAGAAGATACCGCTTATTGGGATTATCCACTTTGATGTGTATCTCATCGAGCCAGGTCTTCTCAATGTTGAGCTCTTTTGCCATCAGGGTATCGGCCTGAGCATGTTTTATTACAAAAAAAGCCCTGCTGATGTTATCATTATTTGTTCTTTCAAATTTGCTGAATACCAGGTCTCCTTCATTATCCAGGTTGAAGTCGCCCAAAAACTCATTCCTCTCCTCCATGGGAATTGACAGGCGGCTTTTCTTCAGCAATTCCAGCTTGTCATTCATCAGCATGGTGGTCATTATATATACTTTCCGGTTGCGGCTATTAATCTTAAAAACAGATAGCCGGCTTTTGTCTTCACTGCTTAAAACGGTATAGATTTTATTATTGGCGGCAAAACCGATATGAGTGGTATCCAGTTCAATAACATCTCCTACCTTATTACCCATGCCATCAATCTTTGAAGCAACACAGTAAACCACATTCTTTTTCTGGTACTGGTAAATCATGTAGCAAAAATCCTGATAAGGAAAAAAATCAGCATTGATCATCCTGTCATTATCAGGTACATAGTCCTGCTCCACCTTGGCTATCTGCTGCATTTCATTATCCAGCACTACTATCCAGTTCTTATTCCTGACATTTTTATAAATCAGGAAATTGCCGTTGATCTTACCGGCTATCTCAAAATTCATCCTCCTTGAATCTTCCTTGTCTGGTTCAGAATAAACAATTTTCTGGGCATTAGCAGAAAATCCGGTACTAAAAAGCAACAACAGCACCCATCTACAGTAAGGCATAATAATCTGATTTTTTGCTGATTAAAGTTACAAGTAGTTCTCCAAAACCGGTCCGAGTATTTTATACTGATGCCATTTTTTAGCATTTTACATGAGCCCTGCAATTTTTATTCCCTGTTGTAAAAAACACAGTTTATCCCCATTTGTTTCAAAAGACGATACAGAAAGTTTTGGAGGTTGCCTGCAATAAACCATTTTTGCCTATACCTTTGTACATTGTCTTCTGTCAAACCATGATAAATGCCCGCTGCTGTCCATATTACAAAACCTATGAACGGCCAGGTAATCCAGGAATAAACCATAACCACAGAAAGTGAAAACACCGACCAACAGAGTCACCGCAGCTGGATTGATCATTGCCCTTGGAATCATTTACGGAGATATCGGAACATCACCTCTCTACGTTTTTAATTCAATCATTTACGACCGGGTGGTTGATGAAAATCTTATCATCGGTACACTTTCCTGTATCATCTGGACCCTAACCCTTCAAACCACTATAAAATATGTAATCCTGGTACTTCGGGCAGATAACCGGGGTGAGGGCGGAACTTTTGCGCTATTTGCCCTTGTTCGTAGAAGAAAGAAATGGTTGGTTATACCGGCCATGATCGGGGGAGCTTCTTTGCTGGCAGACGGCATCATCACCCCCCCTATCTCTATTACTTCAGCCATTGAAGGATTGCGGGAACTACCAACCCTTGGTATTCACGAAGGCAGCGATACAGTAGTTATTATTGTTCTTTCTATACTGGTGCTCTTCTTTTTTATGCAGCAATTCGGAACAGCTTCTATCGGAAGCCTGTTCGGACCAGTGATGTTTGTCTGGTTCACCATGTTATTGGTGCTGGGAGCTTTGCATGTTTTTGATGACCTGCAAATATTCAAGGCCATTAACCCCTACTATGCTGTTTATTTCCTCAAAAATTATGATGGCGGCTTCTGGCTGTTAGGAGCTGTGTTCCTTTGTACTACAGGTGCAGAAGCCCTCTACAGTGACCTGGGGCATTGTGGCAGGGGCAATATCCGCACATCATGGATATATGTAAAGACCTGCCTGCTGGTTAATTATTTTGGCCAGGGTGCTTACATTCTTTCACATTATGGCGGAAAGGAAATCAACGAGGCTACCAAGGCCAGCATGGGAATTAATGCATTTTATGACCTTATGCCGCATTGGTTTATCATTCCCGGGGTTATCATAGCTACCACTGCAGCTATAATTGCCAGCCAGGCTATGGTATCGGGAGCCTTTACACTTATTAGTGAGGCCATGCGGCTGAATTTATGGCCAAAACTCAGGATCAGGTATCCCTCTGAGGCTAAAGGGCAATTATTCATTCCCACCATCAATTTTATTATGTTCCTGGGATGCGTTGGCGTTGTTTTATTCTTCCGTCAATCTTCAAAAATGGAAGCTGCTTATGGTCTTGCTATTATTGTCACCATGCTGGCAACCACTATCCTTTTTGCGAACTACCTGGTATTGAACCGGATAAAATCAATCTGGATTTATATTTTCCTTGGACTATATCTTATTATTGAACTGGGATACCTGGTTGCTTTGATGGTGAAATTTACTCACGGTGGTTATATTACCTTGCTGATCGGAATGATCATGTTCTTTGTCATGTATATCTGGTACAGGGCAAGGAAGATCAAGAACCGCTATGTGGAATTTGTTCGTATGGAGCATTACGTTCCCAAAATTCAGGAATTGAGCAATGACAAATCCGTTCCCAAATATGCTACCCACCTGGTGTATATGACCAGTGCCAACAATCCAAAAGAAATTGAACATAAGATCATTTACTCCATTTTGAACAAAAAACCCAAACGGGCAGATATTTATTGGTTTGTTCACATTGACACAGTGGATGACCCATATACCTGCGAGTACAAAGTGGAACATATCATCCCTAATGATATCATCCGAGTCGATTTCAGACTTGGATTCCGTATGGAGCCAAGAGTAAACCTGATGTTCCGCAAAGTGGTGGAAGACCTGGTGGCCAATAAAGAAGTAAATATTATCAGCCGCTATGAAAGTCTTGCCAGTACCGGTACGGTTGGCGACTTCCAGTTTATGGTAATGGAAAAATACCTGAGCCAGGACAATGAGCTTCCGTTCATTGAAAGAGTCATTATGAAATTCCATTTCTGGCTCAAAGAACACAGCCTGTCAGAAGAAAAAGGCTTCGGCCTAGACTTAGCTAATGTTACTGTGGAGAAGTTCCCGTTAATCGTTGCGCCGGTTACCAACCTTAAACTAAAACGGGTAGAATAAGAAGATTCGCTTTTTCTATTTAGTTGTTTAATTTCAGCAGGTAAACCAAAACTGATTTGCCCAACCTCATCTGGTATATTCTTGCCGGGATTACAAGCCTTTCCATTCTTGCTTATTTGTTGCAGGATCGGCTGATCTTCAAACCTGAAAAACTTAAACAGGATTTTGAGTTCAAATATGATGCACCATTTAAAGAATACTTTTTCGATGTAGAGCCCGGTGTCAGGATAAATGGCCTGCATTTCTATAGAGATAACCCCAAAGGGCTGATCCTTTACTTTCATGGCAATACCCGTAGTATTAAGGGATGGGCCAGGTATGCAAAAGACTTTTATCGTTATGATTATGATGTAGTGCTTGTGGATTATCGTGGTTTTGGTAAAAGCACCGGTAAAAGAAGCGAAAAAGAAATGCTGGGTGATATGCAGTTTATTTATGATAAACTAAAAGAACAGTATGCTGAAAATCACCTGATCGTTTATGGCAGAAGTATGGGCAGCGGTTTTGCCACTAAACTGGCTTCTGACAATAATCCCCGGTACCTGATCCTGGACGCCCCGTATTTTAATTTTTTAAAAGTGATAGAACGGTTTTTACCGATACTGCCGGTAAGAATTGTGTTACGTTATCACCTGCGTACAGATATCTGGATCACAAAAGTGAATTGCCCGGTTTATATTATTCATGGTACAAAAGACTGGCTGATACCGATACGCCATAGCGAATCTTTACAAAAGATCAATCCACGAAAAATTACGCTTATCCGGATACATGGTGGCGGGCATAACAACCTTCCCTCCTTTGATGAATACCACAACTTCATCCGGGACATTCTGAAATATTGAACTTATTGCTCCCCGACTGTTAAGGATTGTATAATTGACAAGACACACTGTTAACATGGACTGCTATTTGAACGTACTATATGAAAAAGGAGGTGTTTATGAAATGGAAACTCTACACTTTACTATTTACCGGAATCAGTTTACTGGCCATCTCCTGTAAGACAGCCAGCAAAATGTATGAGAAAGGCAATTACGATGAAGCTGTTGAACTGGCGGCAAAAAAACTACAGAAAGATCCGGATGACCCCAAATTGCTGAATATTATACAAAGCTCCTATCGCTATGCGGTCAATGACCATGAAAGCCGCATTAGTGATTATGCTCAAAGTAATAATGAACTGAAATGGGAATGGATGTACAATGAATATGTTTCCCTGCAAAGAATGTATGATGCCATTTACAAAGCACCTGCCGTATTTGACCTTGTTAAGCCAATAAACTATTCTTCCAATATTATTACCTACAGCGAAAAAGCAGGTGACGTAAGATATGACAGGGGTATCGCCTTTATGCAGCGATATGACAAACAAAGCTACCGCCATGCATACCGTGAATTCCAGGCAGCCCTGCGTTTTAAACCCGGCAACCGTGATGCCACCCTCAAAATGAGAGAAGCGTATGAATATGCTGTTACCAATGTAGTGGTGTTGCCTATGCAACAACAAGGCGGATATGTTTACAGCTCTTATACCATTGGCGGTAACAACCTCGATGATCAGTTGATACAAAACCTTCAATACAGCAGCGGAAATGAATTTGTACGATTCTACTCAGCATGGGATGCCCGCAGCCAAAATATCCGGGTGGACCAGGAAATGCAAATGAGAATGGCACAGGTTAATATCGGTCGCTATATTGACAACCAAAGCAAAAGAAAAGTGACTAAAGAAATAGTAGTAAAAGAAATTGTTTACAAACCAGACTCTGTGGTAAGAGAATATGCTAAAATCAGCGCTGACATTACAACTACAAGAAGGACCTTACACTCAAATGCTACCTTATTAATCACTGTCAGGGATGAGCACGGCAACCGGGTATGGAGTGACGATGTCTCCGCTGTTTACAACTGGTCAACCGAATTCAGCACTTTCAAAGGTGATGAAAGGGCATTAAATGAAAGTGATAAAAACCTTGTGAACAGGAGAAGAGATTTTCCTCCGGGTGAAAACGAGATCATCCGATGCATACTGGAAGAAATAGGCAACAATGCTTTATACAGGATCAAAAACTACTTTAACAGGTTATAAACAAGCCATGAATAAAGAGTAAAAAGGACATGACAGGCATGTCCTTTTTATTTTCATCTTTGCATCGCTCATGACAAAGAAAAAATTTATTAAATGGCTGAAGATCACTGCCATCATCTATGTTGCCGGCGGTATTGCCCTGTATTTTTTACAAAATGCTATTCTATTTCATCCTGTACGATTAGACAGAACATATAATTACACATTTCCCGAACCACATAAAGACATCAGTATTCCACTCAATGCTAAAGACACTCTCAACCTGGTTGATTTTGCCAGTACTGACACCGTAACCAAAGGAGTGGTGCTGTATTTTCATGGAAACAAACGAAACATCTCCTGGTACTCAAAATACATCCCTTATTTTACCCGCCAGGGCTACCAGGTATTAATGATTGATTACCCCGGCTTCGGCAAAAGCACAGGCAAACTCACAGAAAAAAAATTATATGACTGGGCTTTGCAAGTTTACCGGATAGCCATCAAACGATTTGCGGCTGACAGCATCATTATCTACGGAAAAAGTATGGGTACCGGCATTGCAGCCCAATTGTCTTCAGTAAGAGATTGTAAAAGACTGATACTTGAAACACCTTATTACGACTTCCCTGCCGTGGTACAACACTATTTACCCATTTACCCAGTTCGCTTGTTGCTAAACTACAAGTTGCCTACCTATCAATATCTCCAGGATGTAAAGGCACCTATAACCATTTTTCATGGTACTAAGGACCGAATTGTAACTTATAAGAATGCGAAACGGCTGAGTAAGTATCTGAAAACCAGAGATGAATTGGTTACCATCAAAGGAGGAAGCCATAACAACCTGTTTACGTACCCAGAAACGATCAGTAAGCTTGATTCGCTGCTGAAACTGCCATAAAATACCTCAAATGTGGTATTGTGGCCGTCAGCAAGCAAGTCTATATTTACCGGATGAAATTCAGGTTGTTCATTCTAATGCTTGTTTTGAGTCTTTGTGCCAGGACACAAATGACACTGAGCTATGAGCAACTATTAGAGAATACTCCAGAGATCAGTTTCACCGATAGCTTGCTTATCGATGCACAAATCAAAGAAATACCGGCACTGGATTCTGCCTCAGTAAAAAAATGGTTCAATGCAGTATTGCCGGCGGGCAGTAAAAACAGGCTGAAGAACAGAACTTATGCAACAGTTGGTAAAATAACATCACAACCCAATTTTGATCTTTTTGTTTTACTGGAAGAGAAAAAAAGAGCTGACAGTTCCAGGGTGCAGGTGGTTTATTTCATCACCACAAAAAAAGACGGGCAATTTATTGCCAAACTGGAAGCTGCTGTAAACGGTGAAAGAAAACAATCCGGCTATAACATCACTTCCCTGCTCTGTAAGGATTATAAAATTGTACAGGACTCCCGGATAACGGTCAACGATAAGTCCTATACAGATATGACTTATTACAAGATCAATGGAGGTGGCAGATTTATTTTATATCCCAAAGAATGAGCCTATTCTTCCAGTGTCACCTTTGATTTTCCTACTTTCAATTTGTAGCCAACTCCTATTTTCAATGCATAGTTTCTGTCAGTGTGGCTAATAGGAAAATCATAACATACAGGATAGTCAAATTCCTTCACAATATCCCGGAGAATTTCATGAATAGAGTTCCCAAAAGGCCTTTCAGTATCCTTTGATTCTGTAAAGCCGCCAAATATTAATCCCGCAAGCCTGGCCAGTTTGCCGCTTCTTTTTAGCTGATGAAGCATCCGGTCAATATTGTACAATTGCTCTCCCACATCTTCCAGGAAAAGTATCTTACCTCTCGTTTTAATGTCAGAATCAGTTCCAACTAAATGGGCTAACAATGCC
The DNA here is from genome assembly GCA_002352145.1 of Chitinophagaceae bacterium UBA2789. Lineage (GTDB taxonomy): Bacteria > Bacteroidota > Bacteroidia > Chitinophagales > Chitinophagaceae > JJ008. The sequence continues at coordinate 24,294 of DEHX01000058.1, read as the reverse complement.
AGGTTACCTCCAACCAGTTCACCCACAGCTTCACCTTTCCTGTTATAGTCATGTACTTCGCATTTATACTTTAGCTTTTTGCCTTCCAGCGCATTCTTTAATGACCTGATAAACTCATTTTTAAAGCCATCATCATTAAAAGCCCCGGCCATAGGTGCATGTAAAGTAGAAATGTAGAAATGGGAGTAAATATGTGAATGCAGAACTGTTACATCGCTATAACCCACAATCCACTTGGGATGCTTTCGGAATTTAGTAAAATCAATCTTGTCAATGATGCGTCCGGTACCGTAACCTCCTCTTGCACATAGCACCGCTTTTATAGCATCATCATCCAGCATTTGCTGAAAGTCAGTCAGCCTTTCTTCATCAGTACCTGAAAAATAGGTGGCAGATCCTCCTCCAACAGTTTTACCGATTTTGACCCGGTAGCCCCATTCCTGTAAGACATCCAGGCAAGTTTGTACTTTTTCAACCGGCATATAACCAGCAGGGCAAACAAGTCCTATAGTATCTCCTTTCTTTAGATAAGGCGGAATTTTGATCATGGAATATCAGTTTTTAATTTTCTTCGCTTTTCTTCTGCAATAATAAGCTGTTGTAATTCTTTAGTAACATAATAATCAGGAACATTATCTGGTTTCAATAACGGGTCTGGTAAATACCAATTGTATTTTGAAAAAATCCTTTTTAATGATTCGTCTTTAAAGTCATACCCCATCCTTGCATAATTAAGATTACGGTAAAGCCTTAGTTCATTATCCGTGAGTTTACTGACAGTAGCCTCCACAGAATCACCCCAGATCATGTCCATCATTCCTTTAAAATCATTTTGTTCCTTATTATCGCACCAAAGGTTGATTTCATTATGGAGGTTCCAGAAATTAATGGTCAAATCCTGAACAGGTTTAAAAGCAGATGCTCTTAATTGCAGTTTTCCTTTTCTCAGATAAACCATTTTAAGCCTGTCTTTATCTTCCGGCATGTATGGCAGCGAAAAATTTGTCTTGCTGAGCCTTCCTATACCTGCTATTTGCCATGATGCCGGAGCAATACTAAATGAGGCGGGTACAGAAAAGTAACTGTCATCACCCATATCTATATTCATCTCAAAGTCATCAATAGCGCTGTTGGCCCAGGTGGTACCGGTTGTCAGGCGGTAATCAAAATCCTGCCTGGCTTCCACAGAGCCGCCGCCTTTATACAGGTAGCTATGACGAATAACTGTAACCCCTTTTGCAAACCGCACCGTGAAATGATAAACAAAATCATATCCCTCAGAAACTTTTGAACTCACTTTAAAACCGGTCTCCTCCATTTTAGCAATTTTAAACGGCAACAGTCGATCACCCACCATCACCATAAAATCTTTTATAAACGGATGCTTTGCTTCTTCATCCGAGACATCACCGAAAGCGGGGGGAGTAACAAAGCCAACGGTCAGTTCCCGTTCAGCACCCGGGTTAAAAAATTCGAAGTAAATATTCACCTGCATCCAGTCACCTTTTCGGTCAAGATTCAGTATTTCCTTCTTTAATCGTATAGTGGTCTCTTTCAGGGGTACCAATGTATTTCCCATAGCATAAAATACCCCGTCATTGGCCTTTGCCTGTTGAATAAATAAAATGAGCAATGGCAGAATGATTTTTCGCATGTTTAATGGTTTATGGTAATGCCCTAAAGTTATCTGAAATCATGCTTTTGGGCAATGATCGCTATTCCGGTATTTTTGCAGGCTATTAAAGTGAGTTTTTTGATGAGCAACCCCAAACGATATTTGGTTACTTCTGCCCTTCCCTACGCCAACGGTTTGAAGCATGTTGGCCACCTGGCAGGCGCCTATATTCCTGCCGATATTTATGTCCGTTACCTGAGGGCACAAAAAAGGGATGTTGTGTTTGTTTGCGGCAGCGATGAACACGGCACTGCTATTCCTATACAGGCTACCAAAGAAGGAACAACGCCCCGGGCCATAATTGATAAGTATCATGAAGCTATGAAACAGGATTTTGAAGACCTGAATATGAGCTTTGATATTTATCACCGTACCAGCGAATCGATTCACCATGAAACTGCACAGGAATTTTTTACTTACCTGCATGACCGGGGTGAACTGGAAACAAAAGAAACAGAACAGTATTTTGATGAAGAAGCCAAAACATTTTTGGCCGACCGCTATATAAAAGGCACCTGCCCTAACTGCGGCAGCGACCGGGCATTTGGAGATCAATGTGAGACATGCGGCAGAACGTTGAGTCCTGATGAACTCATAAATCCTGTAAGTACACTAAGTGGCAAAGCCCCAATAAAGAAAAAAACTACTCACTGGTATCTTCCTTTAGGCAAACATGAGCAATTTTTGAGAGAATGGATTCTGGACCAACATAAAGACGATTGGAGAACAACCGTTGTAGGCCAATGCAAAAGCTGGATCGAAGGTGGTCTTCAATCAAGAGCCGTTACCCGTGATCTCGACTGGGGAATCAAGGTACCGCTGAAAGAAGCAGAAGGAAAAGTATTGTACGTTTGGTTTGACGCCCCTATCGGCTATATCAGTGCCACAAATCAATGGGCTATTGACAACAACAAAAACTGGGAACCTTATTGGTATGACAAGGATACCAAACTGGTTCACTTCATTGGTAAAGACAATATCGTTTTCCATTGTATCATTTTCCCTATCATGTTAAAACTGCATGGAAATATTTTACCGGAAAATGTTCCTGCAAATGAGTTTTTAAATCTTGAAGGAGACAAAATGAGCACCAGTCGTAACTGGAAACTGGACATGCGGGATTATATCAATGATTTTATAAAAAAAGAGAACGGAGGTGGTCAGTGTGTAGACATGCTACGTTATTACCTGACACAAATTGCACCCGAAACAAAAGACAGCGAATTCACCTGGAAGGGCTTCCAGGATGCGGTAAACAGTGAATTGGTTTCCATCTTTGGCAATTTTGTGAACCGAACTTTTGTGCTGATGCATAAACTATGCAATGGCAAAGTACCAGTTTTTCATAATGACAAGATTGATGAACTTGACAAGCAACTGATTTCAGATATAGCCGCAGTAAAAGAAAAAGTTGAAACCTTACTGGAACAATACAAGTTCAGGGAGGCTCTGTTTGAAGTAATAGATCTTTCCCGCAAAGGCAATAAATACATGCAGGAAAAACAACCTTGGATCGTTGCCAAAACTTTGGCTGAAAAACCAGCCGATCAGCAACTGATTGATAACTGCCTTCATCTTTGCTTACAGCTAACAGCGAACCTTGCCATACTTGTCAATCCATTTTTACCCAATACTGCCAAAAAGATGCTCTACCTGATGAAAGTGGTAGACAAAATGCTCAATTGGGAAAATGCCGGAAAGCTAAAACTTTTAAGTCCCGGCTACAGCCTGCGGGCACCGGAATTATTATTCAGAAAAATTGAAGACAGCGAAATTTCAGAACAAATAGAAAAATTAAATGCCGGATTGATTAAACCTGAAGCAATAACTAAAATGGAAGAAATAAAACAACCTGCCGGTAAAGCTCAAATCGTCTATGATGACTTTGCCAAACTGGAATTAAAAGCCGCCACTGTTACTGCCTGTGAAAAAGTAGAAAAAGCAGACAAGCTTTTGAAACTGGAAGTTGATCTGGGTACGGAAAAAAGAACAATCGTATCCGGTATTGCTCAACATTACAAACCAGAAGAAATGGTGGGCAAACAGGTAATTGTGGTAACCAACCTGGCTCCAAGAAAAATGAAGGGAATCGAAAGCCAGGGAATGATATTGACTGCAGAAAACAGTGATGGGAAATTACAACTGTTAAAACCGGAAAACCCGGTAGCGCCGGGTTCAAACGTTAGCTAAATCGTAAAAATCTCCAATAGCCCTGCCCTGTTTACCACAAAGCGGGGCTTTTTCATTAAGCACAGCTTATAAATTGGTAAATTCACTTCCAAATTCTTTCAAAGTTGCCCGTACGCTTTATTAAGAGAACAATAAAAATTACAGGGATTATCATCGGTATCCTTGCCGTGCTAGCGTTGGGTTTTCATCTTTGGTTCAGGGCACATGCCAAAGGCATTATCGAAGATCTTGTTGAGTCCCGCTCCAAAGGAAAAATTAACCTTAAAATTGAAAAGCTGCGTTTTGGCTATTTCAGTAATAAAATAGAATTAGAAAAAGCTGTTTTTTTTAATACTGACTCTGCCTCTACTGCTACCTCTTACAAGTTTTATATTGATAAATTGAAAATGAAAGGTAAAGGCCTGATCGCCCTTTTATTCAGTAAAGAATTATTTATTGACTCCCTATCTCTCACCAATCCTGTAATTGAAGTAAACAGGGTAAGTATGGCTGATAAATCCGGGAAAAGAAAGGAAATATCAATTCCGGAAGAAATGGGCAAAATTTATTCCTCTATCCAGGATGCCATAAACGTTTTGCAGGTAAAAAAGTTCCAGCTTGAAAATGCCACATTCATCCTGGCCAATAAGACAGAACCTGATCAAAAACCGGTTCGCATCAGTAATCTGCACCTCGATATTGATAACCTGCAGGTTGACAGCAGCAAGTCCCGTGTCAATGAAAAAATGTTTTTTAGCGACAACATTACATTGCGAACGCAAAACCAGGATATAACGTTTCCGGATGGCCGGCACAAACTCAGCTTCAGCAGATTCAGAATCAACTTAAAAAATAAACTGGTTGAGTTTGATAGTTGTACCATTGCCGCCACCCGGACCGACAGTACCGCCTCTTCCTTCAATATTTTCTTTGATGCCTTGCTGATGACAAATATTGATTTTGACACACTGTACCGGCATGAAGTCATCAAGGCTGATTCAGTTTATTGTGTGAATCCAAGATTTAATCTCACAGCAGTCAGTACGAAAAAAACAGGGTTAAAGAAAAGTACACCTAAATTGGAAAACATCATTCAGCAACTAACCGGCGATCTTGATCTTAACCATGTAGTGGTGGCCAATGCTGATTTTAACATCCTTACTATAAAGGACGGCATACCAAACTCTTTTGTATTCAGCAAGAATAATTTTGAGATGGATGGTCTCAGTATTAATAAAAATGCTGAAAAGCCATTGAAGGTTAAAAGCTTTACTATGGCCATCCGTAATTATGAAAACTTTATAAAGGATAGTACATACAGCATACAATTCGACAGTATTCTTTTCAGAAATGACAAACTGACTTTAAGCAAGTTTGTTTTTAACAAGCTGAATGATGGAAAAGTCTCAAATACATTCAGCATACCACAATTCAACTTATCTGGTCTCTCCTGGGACGACCTTGTTTTTGAAAGAACATTTAAGGCAGATGCTGCCACAATGTACAATCCTTATATCCGTTATTCTGCTTTACCCGAAAGAAAAAAAAGAAAAAATATTTTTCAATCGCTTGCAGCAGTTAATGAATATATGGACCTGAAACGATTAGACGTTGTGGATGGCACCATAGATCTTACACTGAAAGATGATTTAAAAATTCAGCTCCAAAAAGCAACATTTTCCGTCAGCAGCCAGTCATTACTGTCGTCAACTAGATTCTCCGGAATAAGAAACTCATTAGATGGCCTTTTCTTTGAAGACGGCATAATTCAAACAGGTGATTTATCAATTAAAATGAAGGGCATCAGGTATAACGGAAACGATGGCAGCTTTACTGCCGGCGATATAGCAGTAAAGTCGGAAAAAGAATACCTTGAAATTGCTCTTTCCGACGTGCAGGTGAAAGAACTGCAAGCTAATGAAGTGACAGGAAATATTTATGCAAATGGTGTAAGGTGGCAAAAAGGAACTTTCAACCTTAAGGCTGACCAGCTGATAAAAAACTCAAAAAATATTGGAGCTATTATCGATATCACAAATATTATTGGCAACAACACAGCAATTAATATTCTTGCCCGTAAAAAAAAGATTCAGGGATTATTAAATACACTCTCACTACTTGAACTGGTAAAAGACCCGGAGAATAAACTTCGCCTTGAAGGCTTGGCATTTACCGGTGATAAACTTGATGTAACAGGCGATTCGATTGATTTAACGTTACACCACTATGACTTTGCAGATGGCGCCACATCGCTTATTTCACAGCTGAACTTGAAACATACATCCGGAAACATGAAAATAGACCTTGCAATTCCAGAGCTTAAATTGATAACACATGTCAAACACTTACTGAACAACAAATTGATTATTGACGAGATTTCCTCCACTAAACCAGTCATAAATATAAATACCAACCAAACAGCAGACTCAAGCAGAAATACTAATACATTCAATCCTGTTTGGATTGGGAGAATAAAACTGGATCAACCGTCACTTACTGTTCAAAAGAATGGCATAAACGGAGCTATTGTATTTCAATGGAACGGAAATGAAAATGAGTTGAACGCAATCCGATTAAATGATGTTAGCATAAACAAAAGTAAGGTTTCCATTAGCAGTGCCTTTTTCTCCGCTTCTGGTATTAAGTTTAGGCCCCCTAATGGTACCTTATTTAATTCAGGAAACGCCACTAGCTCCGGAACCATTACTGATGTTCAGTTGCAGTATGACATAAGCAAAAAATTACAATGGTCTTCCCTGTTATCCGTATTCAATTGCAATAACCTTGCGCTGAATAATGTTGGAAAAAAAGAAGGGAAGTTGGCTTTGCATTCCATTTCCCTGAAGAACCTGAAGCTTAACTCTGATTTCTTGAAAAATTTGAAAAATCTAACAGAGTTTAGTAAAGATTTTGAAGTATCCCAATTTACAGGCAGCTATGCTGATACCGCTATAACTGTAAAATGGTTTAATGCTGGATTAGAAAGAACAATAAAAACTTTCAAGCTTGACTCTTTTTCATATCAACCTGCATTACCAAGAGACTCATTCCTGGCAATGCAACCTTACCAGGTAGATTATATAACCGCAAAATCAGGTGCTGTTGAAATAAGTCCGTTAGATATCAATCAGTTTATCAATAAAAACGAGTTATCAGCGGGCAAAATCATTGTAAACGATTTTTACTTTACAGATTATAAAGACAAACGCCTGCCGTTCAACGCCGGTATTATCAAGCCGCTACCCGTTGGATTATTAAAAAAATTGCGTTGGTTGATTTCTATTGATACTGTTTTTCTGAATAACGCAGCAGTAGAGTACACAGAAATAATACCTCCTGCAAATACTGCTTTGTATGTGCCGGTTACCCGAATGAATGCAAGACTACTGAACCTGAAAAATTATCAGATAACACCAAATGATAGTCTTGACATACAATCTACAGGGTACTTACTGGATACTTTATGGGTAAAGCTTAAAGTAAGACAATCTTATACCGATTCATTGGAAGGCTTCTGGATGACCCTGCAGGCCAAACCTGCTGACCTCCGCCAGCTCAACCCGATTTTTATACCTGCTGCTTCTATGAAATTAGAGTCAGGAAATCTTGACACCATGATTCTGGAGGTAATCGGCCGTGAATATCTTGCCCAGGGAGAAATGCAGTTACTTTATCATGACCTGAAGATAAGTCTGCTAAAGGATGGCGATACATCAAAAAGATCTTTGGGAAGTCGCATAAAAAATTTTATTGCGAATACCTTTGTTATTAGAAAAAGAAACAAATCAAGAACCTCTCCGGTCTTTTTTATTCGCAACCGTGACAAATCCGCTGTTAACTACCTTGTAAAAATTGTATTAACCGGGTTTCAGGCCAGCATCGGCGGCAAGAATCCAAAGAAAGAAATGAAGAAATTCCGGCTTGAGTTAAAGAAAAGGCAATTACCGCCAATAGAACCAGAAGAATCCGGAAGAGAATGAAAAGATAAATCTGTAGCCAGATTTATGTATCTTAAATGGCCAATTACACCTTATCGTTTAATATGCCAATCAAAACTACATTCCTATGCGGGTTGCTATGCCTCGCCAGTGTTTTAACTTATTGCCAGACACAGGATGACTTCAATACAAAGCTTTCTGATATTTATTCAAACACTGCAGACAAAAAAAAGGCGCTGAGTATCGCAAAGGATCTTTATAATATAGTAGAAAGGAAGAAAGAATTGCAGACCTATTCCAACTATTACTTACTAAAAAACATTTTTGAAAACCAGGCTCCGGATGCGGCTCTCGCAAAAGCCTGTGAGGAAAAAGCTGAGAAACTGATGAATGCAATGGTGGGTTTGAACAATGAAATGAAGGCAGACACCAGTAACCCCGCCATGAAATGGGCCACACTTTATTTCCCGGCGTTGTTCAAAAATGAAGATCCGGAGAATGCCAGCAAAGCTCTTGCATTCATAAACCGAAACCCTGATTTAAAAAACTTCACCAATTACACTTATATCGCTTACTCATTTGAAAGAAATAATGATTTTACGAAAGCCAGGGAAAACTATGAGGAAGCGCTGAAATTTGTAACAGATGAAAAAAAGGACTATCACTCCTATCTTTTTTATACCAACTTTCTCACCCGTACCGGCGATTACCTGAAAGCAGATGAATTCATCCGTAAAATGGAAACGCTTTCCCGGGAAGCTACAGATTTTTTCAAGGATGGATACAAGTCTGAAGCCATGTCTGCAAGAGTAGTTTATTACCTGAATATCGGCGATTATCAATCATATGTTCAGGCTTCAGAAAAGAATTACGAATACTTCTCAATCCAATGGCAAAAGACAAACAAAACAGCCTGTGACCCCTACCCTGGTATCAAACTTGTAAATGCTGCTTTCGGTAAAGAAATGCTGAGAGAATACGATGCAGCTGAAAAACTTTGGAAGAGCCGGGATTCCGCAAACTATGTATGGGTGAATTGTTATAACAAAACATACCCAAATGCAAAATATTATCCTATATCCATGTATCCTGTTTATCTTATCAAACGGGGTAAAAACAAGTTATTACCAAAACCGGCTTCTTATTTCATTAAAGAAACAGAAGATCATTATAACAGTTATAAACAGTATGCTGACCTGAGTGCTACAGTTGCCAAAGCAACACAACTTGGTTTCCTGGGAAGTTCAGGCTATCCATCGCTTTTCAGCGAAATCATGAATAAAGTAAAGCATTCACATGATTTCAGGGAATCAACCACTCCCTTTTCCAACTATGCTTATTTCAGTATGCGAGACAGAAATTTACAGGAATCTCAAAAAACATACAATGAATTATTTTCTTTGAATATTGACTGGATCAATGATATTATTTTCACATTTGGAGAAAAAGCATTTGTTACTTTCTATAATGCCAAACTCAAAGAAGGATATGATAATTACCACAGCTTCGTAAAATTAGTGAAAGATAAATCCACAGTATTTTATGGCAACGCTGCCATTCAGGCCTACAACAACCTGCTTTTTACAAAATCCATCTCCTTAAAAGGGACACAAAAAAGAAAAGAAGCCTTTCTGAAGACAAATGATGCAACGGTAACAAAACTTTACGACGAATGGATTGACAAAAAACAGCAATTGATCAGGCAATACATGAAAAAAGATAATCCATCTGAAGCAGACACCAGCAACAGGTTCAATGAAACAGTTTTAAAATCACTGCAGGAGGATGTGAACAGGCTGGAGAATGAGTTAACCATAAAAGCAAAAGACTTCAAAAAACTATTGAAAATAACGCCAACCGGCTGGAATGATGTGAAAACCCAATTGAAAGAAGGAGAAGCCGCCATAGAAATCGTCCGCTTCCAATGGCGTGACCAGGTCTATTATTCCGACACAGCATATTATGCTGCCTATATTATTACCAAAAACAGCCAGTACCCGGAAGTAGTTTACCTTCCGGATGCGGCTGCTGACCTAGACAACAAATTCTACAAATTATATAAAAATAATATCCGCCTGAAACTGGATGACAATGAATCTTACAATCATTACTGGAAAGCGATTAGCGAAAAGCTGAATGGTATTACAAAAATTTATTTCTCACCGGATGGCATTTATCATCTTATCAATATAAATACATTAAAAAACCCGGCTACAAAAAATTTCGTTATTGATGAATTGGAAATTCACTCCACTACATCAACAGCTGATATTGCATTTATAAAGCCTGCTGAAAAAAAAATCAGTGATGCTGTATTAGTAGGAAGGCCAGCCTATAAAACAAACAACGAAATAGCCATTGCTGCAACAAAAGATGAAACCACCCGTTCTTTTGTCAATAGCTTTCGTGATAATAGTGTACCAGACCTGCCGGGCACGGAAGCAGAAGTTCTTGCCATTAAACAGGAACTGGAGCTAAAAAAAATCACTACAAAGCAATTTGTAAAAGAACAGGCGACAGAAGATAAAATGTACCAGTTGAAAAGCCCGGGAATATTACATATTGCCACCCATGGTTATTGGTCAGGCACCGGTGAAAAAGCGACGGATGGCTATCGTCTTTTCAACGCCATGGTTAATTCCGGTTTATTATTAACAGGAGTTGTCAATTATTATAGCAGCAGCAGTTACCCGGATACCTATGATGGTATATTAACTGCCTACGAGGCACAAAACCTTGACTTGGATAATACTTCCCTGGTTGTTCTCTCCGCCTGCGAAACCAGTTTGGGCTACCTTGACGCAGGGGAAGGCGTTTACGGCCTGCAAAGGGCCTTTCGGGCAGCTGGTGCCGGCAGTGTCATTACCAGCCTGTGGAAAGTGGATGACAATGCCACCAAGGATTTTATGATCACCTTTTACCAGCATTTCTTGCAAACAAAAGATAAACTGGCGGCTTACCGGCTGGCTCAAAAAAATATCAAGGAAAAGTATAAATATCCTTATTACTGGGGGGCTTTTGTAATGGTGGGGGAATGATACTTTACTTCTCTTTTCCTCTTTCACAAAAACGCTTATCTTCGATTCTAAAATAGTTGCATAACTAACTAATTTTGTCTTATGTCAAAAAGAGTCATCAAAAAGGTTGCAGTTTTAGGAAGCGGTGTTATGGGATCGAGGATTGCCTGTCATTTTGCAGGTGTTGGTGTACAGGTGTTGTTACTGGATATTGTACCAAAAGATATAGCCGCTGATGCCAAACCTGCTGAACGAAACAAAATTGTTAATGATGCATTAACAGCTGCGATAAAATCAAATCCTTCCCCTGTTTATCATAAAGACGTAGTAAAGAAAATAACTACCGGCAATTTTGAAGATAACATGAAGGATATTGCCGGATGCGACTGGGTGATTGAAGTAGTGATAGAAAGATTAGACATAAAACAAAAAGTATTTGAGCAGGTAGAAAAATACCGTAAACCCGGAACACTGATTACTTCCAATACATCCGGAATCCCCATTCACATGATGGCGGAAGGAAGAAGTGATGATTTCAAAAAACATTTTTGCGGAACCCACTTTTTTAACCCACCCCGTTATCTGCGCTTACTGGAAATAATTCCGACTCCCTATACAGATCCCGGGATCGTTGACTTCCTGATGAATTACGGTGATCTTTACCTGGGTAAAACAACAGTGCTATGCAAAGACACTCCTGCCTTTATCGCCAATCGTATTGGTGTATTTGGCATGATGGCTATAATGAATGTAAAAGAAAAGCTGAAACTGAGTGTTGATGAAATAGATGCATTGACCGGTCCGGTCATTGGCCGGCCAAAATCTGCCACTTTCCGCACTGGTGATGTAGTAGGTTTAGATACATTGGTAAAAGTGGCAAAAGGTGTGGCCGATAATTGCCCGGATGATGAAGCAAAAGATCAGTTTGCAATTCCTGCCTGGTTAGAAAAAATGATTGCCAACAACTGGCTGGGTGATAAAACCGGGCAGGGGTTCTTTAAAAAGACTAAAGGTGCCGGTGGAGAAAAAGAAATTCTTACCCTGAACCTTGATACCATGGAGTATGGCCCAAGGGTAAAACCAAAATTCGCCACCCTGGAAACAGCAAAGCCGGTTGATGACCTGTATACCCGGTTAAAAATGCTGGTTGCGGGAACAGATAAAGCCGGTGAGTTCTATCGCTTGTTTCATTATGGTTTGTTCTCCTATATCTCACACCGCATTCCTGAGATCAGTGATGAATTGTACCGGGTAGATGATGCGATGATGGCAGGCTTTGGTTGGGAAATTGGTGCCTTCGAGAGCTGGGATGTTTTGGGTGTAGCCAAAACTACGGAAGCTATGAAGGCCGCCGGTTATAAGGTTGCTGCCTGGGTGGATGAAATGCTGGCAGCAGGTAATAAATCATTTTATAAAGTAGAAGGTGGTAAAAAATATTGTTATGATCCGGCTTCAAAATCATACAAAGTACTGCCGGGTGGTGATGCATTTATTGTTATGAGCAATTACACCGATAAGCAGCTTTGGAAAAATGGAAGCTGCCGCCTCTACGATTTGGGTAATGATGTTCTCGGTTTGCAATGGTTCACCAAAATGGGAAGTATCGGCGGTGATGTGTTGAGTGGAATTCAGACAGCCATTGATAAAACAGAGAAAGGCTATAAAGGGCTGGTTATTGCTAATGAAGGTGCCAACTTTTCTGCCGGCGCCAACGTAGGTATGATCTTCATGCTGGCCATCGACCAGGAATACGATGAACTGGATATGGCCATCCGCCTGTTCCAGAATACCATGATGCGGGCCCGTTATTCTTCGGTTCCCGTTGTAGTAGCGCCGCATGGATTAGCATTAGGTGGCGCCTGTGAACTGAGCTTGCATGCAGATAAATGCTGCCCTGCCGCTGAAACCTATACCGGTTTGGTTGAATTGGGTGTTGGTCTAATTCCCGGTGGCGGTGGTACAAAAGAATTTGTACTCAGGGCATCTGATGAAATGCATGAAGACGAACCGGAAACAATCACATTAAAGAACCGGTTTCTTTCAATTGCAACTGCAAAGGTTGCCACATCTGCCCACGAAGGTTTTGGACTGGGTGTCTACCGAAAAGGATTGGACGAAGTGGTACCTAACATCAATCGCAGGATTGCAGAAGCAAAGAAATCGGTGATTGAAATATATGACAGCGGATACACAGCCCCTGTTCAAAGAACTGATATAAAAGTACTGGGTCAGTCTGCACTCGGTGCCTTGTATTCCGGTATTCATGCCATGAAAACTGCTAATTACGCAACAGAACATGATGCATTAGTGGCCAAAAAGCTGGCATATGTAATGTGCGGTGGCGATTTGAGTGAACCTACTTTAGTTACAGAGCAATATTTACTCGATCTTGAAAGAGAAGCATTTCTTTCTCTTTGTGGCGAGAAGAAGACATTGGAAAGGATACAGAGTGTGCTGAAGAGCGGCAGGCCGATTCGGAATTAATGCTATCTTTAGAACAACCAAAAACCTTTCACCATGCAAGTATCCGTTGTTGATTTTGCAAAAGACCGTGTTGTTTATAATATTACGCTATGTACCCGTGAAGAGTTGATGAATAAGCTCAACCTGTTCTTTACTTCCGAAGGATATAAACAAGGATCCACAGAAGGTGATACCACCTACTATACAAAAGGCAACCGGGTGCTTCGCCTTCTTTTTGGCGCATTTGTAAAATACCATAAGCAAAGTTTAAATGTGAAGCAGGAAGGTGAACTGTTCTCTGTAATGCTGCACAAAGATTCCTCGGGTATTTCCGGCGGATTGATCGGCATGAACCAGGTGAAAAAAGAATTTGCCCGCCTGGCTGAAGCATTCAAAGTCTATTTTTCCTGAAATTGTTTTAAACTTATCCCGTATGAAAAAGAAACTTTTTTTACCGGTGCTCCTGGCTGTTGGTATGATCGTACAGGCACAAACAAATTTTTCCGGTGCCTATGGATATTCCTTCAGACCACAAGGCGATCCACCGGCTACAGAAAAAAACAGAGGGCCAAAGGGAAGCCTTGTATTGTTAAAAATGGATGGCGATAAATACCGCTTCTGGCTGGATGTAGAAACCGGATGGCCCCGGTATCATGTAGGTGAAACAGATGGAACAATCACCTTTGTAAATGATACAGCTTCTTTTGACAATACGTTTGAAGATGCAACCAACCCCTGTATCCTGAGTTTTAAAATAACGGGCAACATTATCACCATTAATAGCCACTCCACTTCTTTTAATTGCGGATTTGGACAAGGAGTTCATGCAGATGGAGAATATGCCAAATTAAAAGTACAACCCGTTTTTAATAATGATTGGCTGAAGAAAGAATATCCGCAATCACCCGTTGCACTGGTAACAAATAACAGGGCTGAAATATTCCAGGACGAAACCTGTCTGCATTCATTTTCTCCCAAACGATATTTTGTGAAGGGTGATAAATTCATGAGCATTGCCGAAACAGAAAAATGTATTTATACTGAATACATCCCTTCACCCGGAAAATTCGTCTATGGCTGGATAAAGAAATCTGAAGTAAAACTATTGCCGGCAGAATAAAATGGGTTCAGCAGAAATAGAAAAGAGTTCCGTTATTATTTATTCTCACATTATCACTTATGGCAATGCGGCCACTCCGCAATTGACCGAAATGATCAGGGATGAGATAGAAACAATGTGGAATGAACCCAGCGGCAGTTTACAATTAGCTGGTATAATGTATAATGTAATTTTTAGAATCAGCGCTGATTATAAGCCCGGTATTCCGGATATTGACATTTACCAAAATCTTGATCCCCGCAATAATTATTTCCGAATCGAAGAATTTGCACATGGTAATATTTCCTTTGTCGATGGCCTAGGCTGTAACAGCGGCTATTTCAAACTCGAAAACCTCTATAAGGGTTCCACCACCGCAGCCCATGAATATGGACATACATTAGGGCTGGAACATCCGGAACAATTAGACATCAGGGGAAAAGGTGTTCCCGGTATTATGTATCCCCGGGGCAGTTTAGTAGATCCGCAATACCAGTATGAAGCGGATAAACCTGCTGGTGCAAAGGGCGGCACTTTACACCCGATGTACCGCAANNAACAAAGCTATCCTGGGTGAATTTACCAATATCTGGCATCCGGATCATGCCACAATCAATCCCGGAAATTGGGTATAAAAAAGCCTCACTGCTAAAGTGAGGCCGATAACATCTGCTCAAGGTTTAGACTGTGATGTTATTTTTTTGATCCGTTTTGTTTATTTTTTCTGTTCATCCATATATAATTGATAATCTCTCTTGTTGTTCTTAATTTTTTTTCCAGCAGATCTGGTCGATAAATATCCGGCTTGCCATTAATAATTCTGCATACCTGCGGATCGGTAAACGCATAAGTGTAGAAAGTACTGACCAATATTTTATCCATGTCCATCAGGCTGTCGTAGAGGACAAAAGTTCCTACAACCATATTTCTTCTGGACGTATCAGTTTGATAAAGATT
Organism: Chitinophagaceae bacterium UBA2789; assembly: GCA_002352145.1. Classification (GTDB taxonomy): domain Bacteria; phylum Bacteroidota; class Bacteroidia; order Chitinophagales; family Chitinophagaceae; genus JJ008. Next base: position 8,976 of record DEHX01000058.1, on the reverse strand, counting down.
AATCAGGTGCCAAAAAGCTTTCTTTAACTCCATTGTATTCATCAATTCCGTAACCCTCTGCCAGCTGTAAGCTCCGGGATATACTGATTTCCTGTAATCAGAATCCCTGAGTAAAAGCAGAACTTCCTGTTTTACAAAGAAAGAATCATTCTTCTTTTCGACTCCCAATTCATTCAGGTCAGTCAGCCATTTTTGCCAATGCTCAACACTTTTTTGGGTGGTGTCAATTGGCATAAGGCTCTGCACCTGGCCAAAAGACAGCAGCCACAGGAACGTTACACCTAGAAGAAGAGTTATACGAAGGTTCATTTGAATGCTTTTTTAACGGGTTCTTTAGTTGTTGTAGTCTTGATATTCAATGCTGACTCAATGGCTTTCAACCTGTCATCCGTTTGACTGACCTTTTGCTGTAATCCTGAAATAATATTCAGGAAATCATGATTATGAACACCTACTACTGTATTTACCATCTTTGGCCCTTCTTTCTTATTAGTATCCCATGAACGGCCAACAGCCAGTTTAAAGTCATCAATTTGCATATCCTTCGGATGAACAGCAATTCCATAACCAGGAATGTCACTCTTTGCTACGATATAATCACCGGACATAACTGGCCCCATCACTTTAACAGGAATCTGACCCATAAAAGCGATATTATTACCAAGTTCAGTTTTAGCTGCATCGGGAACATTACCCAGTACGATCGGTTGTTTTGATACAGCCATAATCTGCTGTGCATCTTTTAGATCCTTAGTAATCTTACCGCCCTTTACAGCTACAATATCACCATAACTGATTTCTTCCCTTGGATCAATCCTTTCAAGCCATTCCGCATAGTCGCCATTACCAGAAGAATATTCAACGCCGATATTGTTATAATCTGTTACCATTTCAGAAATTCCTGAAACAATACTCATAAAATCATCCACAATATCTATCCCGATGAATTCTGCTGCCAGGTCCAGCATCTTCTGACCGTCAAAATAATCATATGAAAAATCCTGGATTGATTGTGCCCTGATAGCGCCAAGCTTACGGTTGTCTTTGTCAACGAATGAAACAAATTCATTTGTCTTTTTCAAAGAGTTGTTTACATCATCAAAAACAAAGACCGGAAAAGAAAGGCTGGGTAACCCTGTACAGTTAAGCTGTGGTATAGCAGGAAACTGGAACCCGGGAATAACAAAATCTCCTTGTATATCAGTTACCCAGTCATCATCTATCAGCACATCTGCCACACTATTCAGTGCACTTAACATTTGATAACCCACATCAACCGGGGGCACACCTACCGGAAGACCAATGGCATTATTAATCCTCTGCGTTATATAATTTGTAAGGTTACACACTGTACCTGTCAGATATTGAGAAGGCATCAGGTTTATAAGGTCATCCCAGCTGAAGCTATCATTTCCATATATCCAGTCCCTTATCTGGTTAACTTGTGTTTCTACTCCTTGAGTTACCGGGTTGGGCACATTGGCATAGGCATTACCATTCCAACGGGTATGCGTTCGGCCAAGTTTAATTACAATACCATCACTGTTCACATCACTGCTGGTATTTTCAAATACAGCAACAGCGCCGTTAGATACTCCTGCATTCACCCTGAATGTACCTGAAAGATTCACCCTATAGTTTGCATCGATAGCACCGGCAATACCAATGTTTGAACCATTATCAACTATTTGAGAGTTACCAATGATAGTTCCGTCCGGAGTCCACCTGGGAACGAAATTGGTAGTACCTGAACCACTAACCAATCCCACAGAGGCCGCATTTTGCCAGGTAGCAGTACCGCTTCCGTCAACGGTTGATAAAATTCTACCAGGACCTTCATTAGCACCGGTAAACTGAATGGCACCAACAGTTCTTAATGCTTTGGGAGATGCATTAGAGCTGATAAAACTGGCAGCATATCCAGAACCTGTTGTGTTCACTTCTAAGGCAGAAGAAGTATTAGCGGCATTGGAAATTCTGAAGAAACCAGCCCGGCCTGTACCTGTACTGATTGAATTTATAACACTATTAGTTCCATTAGAGCTTACATCCAAAGCAAAATTGCCATTGGAAGCATTGTTGATAGTGAACAAACCGGCTTTACCATTTCCTGTCATAATTGATTGTATGGCATCTCCAGTTCCGTTTGACATCGCACTTAAAGCAGGTGCAGTGCTTCCGGCATTGGTATTTTGAAAAAGACCTACCCTACCTGAACCATTTGATAATACTTCAAAAACAGTACTGGGATTTACAGCATTGGAATTTTGAAAAAATCCTGTTCTGCCGATACCGTTTGTAGAAACTTCCAAACCTGTATTACCATTGGCCGCATTATTAATGGCAAACACACCTCCTTTGCCAAGTCCTGTCATATTCACCGATAAACCTTCACCAAGACCGTTACTTAAAACCCTTAAGACTGAAGCAGCGTTGGTGGTACTGAAGTTCTGAAATAAACCCGCATTACTTGTACCTGTGTTAGGCTGGTAACCCATAACAGATGGTCCGGAAACTGATTGACCATAAACACCGGTACCAGTGGTACTGTTACCATATACACCTGCTCCGCCGGGAGTAGTACCATAAACACCATATCCGCTGCCATTCTGTGAACCATAAACCCCCACGCCATTACCAGTAGTCCCATTATTCTGACCCGTAATACCGGCTGAAAAAGAACCAGGTGAAGGTGATGAAATAATACCCCGGATGGCCGTTGCATTATTGGCAGTTGAATTTGATAATCCTTCAAAAGCAAGGCTGCTGGCATTGTTACCGGTGTTGGTGATCTTCATTAACGGATTTTCTTCATTCTGTGATTTTACGAACGGCAATATCACATCTCCGGATTGATTACTATGAAGGGAATAGGGAACCGAACTTAACTGTGTAGTTCCTATGTCTACGAAAGTTCCATTATTTTCCACATCAATCTCTACCTGCATCCACTTCCTGTTCACATTCCAGTTAATGTTGCTCATTGATCCGGTAGTATTTGTTGCAGGAGGTGCTCCTACCTGAACATTGAACAAACCAAAAGCATTGGTAGTAACGATCTTTGTTTCGCTATACAATGGCAAACCCAACGGATTCGAATCACGGATAGTAATCCGAAGCTTGATGGTTTTATTCACCAGTGCATTGCCTACCGAATTACGGGCCACCCCCTGGTAATTAAAAAATGACGGCGCCTGTGCTATCATGCTTATGACAAGCAGAAACAGGAAAGATGTTGTTAATAATAGCTTTCTCATAATAGTTACTTTGAGTTTGTTGAACTTGTCTTCAAAAAGGTTTAATGGTTTATGGTATTTGATTATGGATTCATTTTAACTACCCTCAGGCCGCTTCTCCGCGGTTGCTGACCTACGTTATAGCTATTAAAAGGATCAGGTCGAATCGTTGCGATAATGAAGTAAACTCCTGCAGGCAGGTTGCTGATATCATAATGGACAATGCGGCAACAGCCACCGTAATTCATACTTCTCCGCTCAATAATGCGGCCCATGGCATCGGTAAGCTCCAGGTCAAGGATTCCCTGCGCATTGACAAAAAAGTTGATTTCAAATTTTCCAATCGTTGGGTTAGGAAACAGCTTTACGTCTTCACTGTTGAAATTGGCAGAAAACGGAGTATAACCCGGCTTTTCAGCACCCGGTTGTAATACCCCCTGGTATACAATTACAGTACTGTCTGGTGCAGCCACTGTATTAATCAGGGCAAGTTCGGCAATGCTCCAGTCAAAGTACCTTGAATAGGAAGACGGGTTATTATAAAAGCCTCCTCCTGCATTAATCACCATTGGAGTGATGCTTTGAGAAGAACCCTGCAGGCAAAAATGAATTAAGGTAATAGCCAGGATAATCTTTCTCATACCATTTGATTATACCGGAAAATTAGCCTTGTATCCGGGCCCTTACAGGCCAATGTATGTGAACGACCGTCTTTTGTATGTGAATGAATCCTCTTACAAGGTCAGCGCAGGTTGAAATAATCCAGGAACTCCTGCCGGTGGTTTCTTCCGATAGGAATTTCATGTTTGCCAATACGGATCAGTTGATCGTCAAATGAACTGATCTCATCAATATTGACCGCATAGGAGCGATGTACCCTGACAAGCCGCTGAAACTGAAGCCGCTCAATCAGCTCACTAAGGGAGAGCCGAAGGGAAAACTTCTGCCCGGCAGTATGAATATTGACGTAATTATTATCTGCTTCTGCAAAGAGTATTTCAGAAAGCCTGAATTTGACAAACCGGTAATTCTGTTTGATAAATAGATAATCCTTTAGCTGCAGAAACTGTTCTTTATCCGGTTTCTTCTCCCCGGCAGTTGCCGGCTTTTCCATTGGCACTACTTTGGCCGGGGCTTTTGTTTCCGCAAAGTGATGCAGGGCCAGGTCAATAGCGATTCTTACATTATCTATATTATAAGGCTTGGTCAGAAAAGCTGATGGGTTGGTATGCTTTACCCGTTCCACTGTTTTGGCATCTGTAAAAGCAGTGAGATAGATCAACGGCACCTGTTTCATTTTCATCAGTTCTGTCGCTGTCTCCACGCCGTCCTTATCGCCGTGAATATGGATATCCATCAGCAGAATATCAACGGTTTCTTCAGAAAACAATTTCAATGCATCTGCATAGTTATCGGCAATACCAGCCACTTTGTAACCATCATGCTCAAGCCCGGCGGCCAGGTCCATGGCGACAATAGACTCATCTTCCACAATCATTACATGTACCTCGTTAGGCATAGGTCAGGCTGCTTTTTTATGAGTATAAGGAATAGTAAACGAATAAGCCGTTCCTGCTGAGAGATCAACAGTATAGGTGGCCTTCAGCTGTTTACTCAATGCTGAAATAAGTTTTGTTCCAAAACCAGCTTTAGTAGTACCTGCTGATTGCATACCCGGCCCGTTATCTGCAATATCGAGTACAAGATTTCTATCATTCCCTCCAAGCTTAATTCGAAGAGCCGGACGTTTTACTTCTTTAAATGCATACTTAAAGGAATTAGTGATGATCTCGTTCACAAGCAAGCCCATTGGCATAACCGTATCTACATCAAGCATTTCTTTTTCGATATCGATCGTAAGATCAAAATCATCCGAACAATAACCATAAGCCCTCATCAGTGTTTCAGTAAGATCTGTCAGGTATAGCTTAAAGTTCACCATGCTAACATCCTCCACCTGGTAAAGCCGCTGATGCATCAGCGACATAGCCTGCACCCGCAACTGGCTCTCCTTGATAGCAGAAACACTTTCTTCATCTTTCAGCCGGTAGCTTTGCAGGTTCAGCAGGCTTGAAACGATCTGCAGGTTATTCTTTACCCGGTGGTGCAGCTCTTTCATCATCCATTGCAAACGGTCTGATTGTTCGGCTATCATTTTTTGTTGCCGCTGCGATTTCTTCTTTTGATTCCAGACAACAAATAATAAAACCATCAATACAAGTGATGCCCCTGCCATTAACCAAAACCGCTGGTTCTTTACTTCATTCAGTTCAGTTAGCTCCTCGATATGCGCATCTTTCTTGCCGGCTTCATACTTTGTCTGCATTTCAGCAATCTGTGCTGTCTTCTCCAGGTTATTCAGTGAATCGGCCAGCATCACCGACCAGTCTTTATAATAAAGGGCAGAATCAAACTGGCCTGTTTTTTTAAATACCCTTGTTAATTGATTACAGGCATTAATAATCCGGTGAGGCGCATTTAATTGCTTTGTTATTTGCAGCGTAAGTTGTGCATACTGTCTTGCCTTATCATGATCACCCATTCGAAGATATACATCCGAAATATTACCATAGTTGAAGGAAAGACTTGTCAGGTTATTTCTTTTACTGTTATAATCAACAGCCTTGTTCAGGTAAGATAATGCTGTTGCATAATCCTTGCGATGCTCGTTGTACACCTGGCTGGTATTATTGTACAGTTTTCCCAGGGATTCTTCCCCTTCACCAGTCGTTTCCACCAGCTTTATCCCTTTTTGATATAATACCAGCGCAGAGTCCATCAGGTCTTTTCGGTCCGACCGTTTGCTCATGTCCCTTAAGATGATCCCCTGTTGGTTCAGGCTGATTACCACTCCTGCCACATATTTCATTTTTTCAGCATCCCTCTCCGCCTGTCTGGACAATTCCAGTCCTTTTGACAAAAATTCCTTTGTACCCTTTTCACCGCCCATTTCTTTATAGGTATCTGCAATGATATTTTTAAGCCGCACAGATTCCTCTTTCATTCCGAGACTGTCATAACTCTTCATCACTTCCAGGCCAAGGCTGATGGCCTTATCATAATTGCCTTTTCTACGCTGGTAATTAGCTTCTACCGCTTTGGCTCTTGCTTTGCCTTGCGGAAAATCGGCCGCCGAAGCTGCCTTATAAGCCTGTTCAGCATAAAGATGCATGGAATCAAAATTGATCTGGGCAAAATCGTTCGCCTTTCTGATCAATGAATTGACCACAGCCGTATCGCTGTTAACTACAATATTACTTTCAGTTTCACTTCTCTTTCCGGAGCCGCAGGCGATCAAAAAAAGTAAGGACATTACGGCTAAAATATACCCGTAAAAAAAACGGTTACTTACCGACTCTAAAAATGGATTCAGCCCTGACATGAGTGTGTAAAATAGAAAATAATGGCTGATTCAGGAAACTACGTTCAGCTTTACCGCTTTATAAAGCTGCTGATCGCTGAGTTTATATTTGCATAACGGAAAGAAAACCCCGCTTTCTCTGCTTTGGCTGAGCTTACCGTTGCACTTTTTAGTATTTCAATGCTCATTTCGCCCAGGATCATTTTCAATACAAAAGAAGGAACTGGAAAAGGTATATAGAACTTATTACGGGTCCTTGCCAATGTCAAGATTAATTCTTTATTAGAAACCGGTAAGGGGGCCACGGCATTATATACCCCATTAATATTTTCATCCTCCATCGCTTTAATAAACATATTCACCAGGTCATTTATATGGATCCAGCTGATGACCTGCCTGCCGCTGCCGAGAATGGAGGCAATACCAAACTGCAGAGGTTTGATAAATTCTTTCAGTGCACCGCCCTCTGTTGACAATACAATACCAATGCGAAACTTTACCAACCGCTTGCCCATTACAGCCACCGGCTCAATACTCTCTTCCCATTGCTTGCAGGTTTGCCCGAGAAAATCTTCCGCTGCCAAATCAGACTCTTCAAACTTTCGGGATACCCTATCCGCACCATACCACCCAATTGCTGATGCGCTGATCACCGCCTTCACTTTGTTGGGAATACTTTTCAAACTATGCACCAGCAATGCACCGCTTTTCACCCGGCTGTCGACAATCTCCTGTTTCCTTTTTGACGTCCATCTTTTATCCGCCACACCTGCGCCTGCCAAATGAACAATATAATCTGCTTTAGCAATGGCAGCAGCATCTATCTCCTGCTTCTCAACATTCCATTTCGCAAACGACAACCCGACAACACCATCTCTTGTCTCGTACCCTGCTTCCCCTGCCCCGTTTCCCTTATCCCTTACCCCACCCCTCCCCATTACTATCACTCCATATCCCTTCTGCAGCAAAGCTTTTGTCAATGCCCGCCCCACCATTCCAGTTCCGCCTGTAATTAATACTGTCTTCATTTTGTTTATTGAAGTTAGTCGCTATTCTAATATCTGCTCTGATTGAATACGGTAACCACAGCCTTACAACGACACCGTGATTCACAGAGCTTTTTTCTGCTACTTCCTGTCTTTTAGTTAATACATCCTCCCTCAGACATCCTTGTTACGCTTCACCGGAACAATCTGAGTTAATCCGTGTTCATCTGTGGCCAACTTCCCTTCCTGCCTCTGTGGTTTAAAAACAACATACCATTCACCATATTGTTCTGCCACATTCTCCATAATCTTTTAACTTCACCGCCATAAATTTTATGGCATGAGTGTAGTGCTCTCAATAAACAATCTTTCCAAATCCTACGGTTCTGTAAAAGCGCTGAACGGCGTTTCCTTTGATGTACCCCAGGGTTCTGTATTCGGGATCCTTGGCCCAAACGGCAGTGGTAAAACAACACTGCTTGGCATTGTCATGGATGTATTGCGGGCCAACAGCGGGGGCTTTCAATGGTTTGGCCAGCCTGGTACTTCTCCGCAGTTGCGCCAGCAGATCGGCTCCCTGCTGGAGACACCCAATTTTTACAGTTATCTGTCAGCCATTGCCAACCTCAAAATCACCCAGTCCATCAGCCGGCGTGGTAATAAAAAAGAAATTGATGAAGTGCTGAAAAAAGTGAACCTGTATAATCGCCGTTTCAGCCGTTTTAAAGAGTTTAGTCTCGGTATGAAGCAACGCCTCGCTATTGCTGCAGCATTACTCGGCGATCCGAAAGTGCTGGTACTCGATGAACCCACTAACGGTCTCGACCCAGTTGGCATTGCTGAAATAAGGGAACTGATCATTGAATTAAAAGACAGGGGCCATACTGTTATCATGGCCAGCCACTTGCTGGATGAAGTAGAAAAAGTGTGTACCCATGCCGCCATATTAAAAACGGGACAGCTTATTGCCACCGGCCTGGTAGATGAAATACTGATGGATGAAGATGTGGTGGAAGTAAGTGCTGCCAACCTGCCGCAACTGGCCGACCTCATGCGCAAACTCAGCGATACTGTTTTGCTGGATGAAAAAGCCGGCACCGTACAATTAATGTTACCAAAGGGCACGGCCAATATGGAGAATATCAACCGTCTTTGTTTTGACAATGGCATTGTGCTCTCGCAACTGATGCTGAAGAAAAAACGATTAGAAGCAAGATTTTTTGAACTGACTAATAATTAACCGCACTGTCACCCTGAGCCTGTCGAAGGGTGAATAAAGTAATATGTCTCATGCTTCGACAAACTCGGCATGAAAAATACAACGAACTATGACCAATCTTATTCGCACCGAATGGCTCAAGATGAAAGGCTACCCCGCCTTCTGGTGGATACT
>DEHX01000041.1 GCA_002352145.1 Chitinophagaceae bacterium UBA2789 | reverse complement strand
GATACGGCCATCCGGTTGAAATGATGCAGCTGCTAAAATTCCGGCAGCTTCTGCTGCAAGCTGGTTCACCATGGTCATCATCCAGCCTTTATCTGAATTATCAAAAGCTCCACCAGCACCAACGCTCCAGTATACTTCAAAAATCTTGTTGCCTTTCATGACATATCCGCTAAAACTGGCACCTGCACCGGCAGACCTGTAGCCTGCATCACTCCAACCACCCGGGCTATATTTTGGGGCACTATATAACCCATAGCCTTTAAAATCGCCTACAGACACTTCTTTTACTTCAAGCTGTCTGAATGCTTGTTCCTTAGCTTCTTTTTCGGTGTATTTTTTCAGGTCTTCCAGGCTGTTGATTGTTTCCATCGGGTCATCATCTTTCAGGCCAACGGTTGCATAAGCTTCTGCTGTGCTTATTGCTTTTTTATCATTTGACCACCCGGGAATCCTTGGCGGATTTTTTACTGGTTTTCTTTCCACCCTGAACCAGTTAGGGCCTGAATTGCCTTCCCAAATGTCAGTCACCTTCACATTAATACTCATATGCTGGAATTTCACCTTGGGGTTCAACTGGTATACATCGCCATAATTTTTACCCGGTAACAATACTTCTGCAGACACCCAAACGGTAGTACTGTCAGCGAGGTATTTTTTTCCGTCTTTGCCAGTGAAACTTTGTTCATCATTATACTGCAATTTGGCTCCGCTGCAATCGTTGCTTTTACCGATCGTTGCATAACCCCAGTTGCATTTTATCTGTCGGCCTTTCAATGCTGCGGGTATATCAAGTGTCACATCAAAAATGTCATACTGTTTGATCACAGATGGAGTTTTTACCAGTATACCTTTACCCGGAGCTGTGGCATCAAATCGCTTCACATTCACCCACCAGTCAGCTTTTGCAATGTCTACAGTTTTCCCTTCTACTGTTTTGATCAGCTTAATCAGATAGCTAAAGCTTCCTTGTTGCTTGGCATCATGAGTGAATGTATTGCCTTCTCCAACCTTAATATATTTGGCAGTTGACTGTTCAAGCAGGTACCATTGCAGGGTAGTGCCTTGTGGAGTTGCTACCGGTTTTTTTTGCTCATTTAAAATTGTCACTTCCATTGCTACAGGTACTGTCTCTGTAGTCTCTTTTTCTCCTTTTATTTGCAGTGTTACATTTATGCCCGGACTATTTTTTAATGCCTCGAGATAATCCTTATACGCTTTGCGGTATACCTGCATTCTGTTAACAATCTCTCCATCTTCATCTTTAAACAAAGGGCTTCTTCCGCTAGCATCCGCATCAATCAGTCTTTCAAATCCAAAGCCATATTCACCCAATATCCGCAGGTGCTCTTTGTCTTCTTTTTCGGTTTCTTTAATGGGTCTGCCCAGGGCAGTTGCGAGGTCGTATCTTATATCAGAGGCTCTTTTTGTGTGAGCTTCTAGACACTGAATAGCTATTTGCAGATCCTTTCCGGCATCAGTAGTTAGCATGGGAGATCCGCTGAGGCCACCCATCAGTAACAATCTCATTGGATCATCTTGCAATTTGGATGCATCTACACCAAACGGCCTCCAAACGTCAAATATTTTGGATTGTATTACCAGTATCTGCCGGTATATTTCTATATATCTTTCCAATGTAGGTATTGCCACTCTTTCATAGGCAGTGCCGGCAGAAAATCTGTCCTTTAAGGCTTGTTTATATAAAGGATCATTCTGAATCTGTTTTCTGATTTTCAATAAAAGACTAAGGCTGTCAATTTCCTTCATGCGCCCTTCATCCATGAACAATTCGTCCTGTAAACGGACGATGATCGCTTCAAGGTCTGCTACTACACCGGCTTTCTCTGCTTTTTTGGTGGATTCTATTGCTGTAAAAACNNTTAAATTTTTTGATTCCCACCAGGTAGCCGACAAAATCATTGTCAAATGCAAACAACGTCATTAGGTTTTTATGCTTTGTTTCATACAACCCGAACAAGTCAGTTTTTTTGGGTACCAGGCTTTCAAAATATTTTATATCCGGGCAGTACATAAAGGCGGGATCATAAAAAACCGATTTGATACCGTTGGTTCTTGCAGGTTCATCGGTGGCAATAGCTGGATCAGTTTCCAATGAATCTGATGAACCGTTTAATCCATTGAATGCTCTGGGTATTTTAAATCTTACCACATGGCCTTCTCCGTCTGTAATAGCCATTACTGCCAGCCTGTCCAGGTGATTCCGGAAATTATAATCCCTTACCTGGCTTACTCCCAACCGGTCAATGATATTGGTAACCATGTAAACTTGTCCGGCAAAGGGAAACAGGTAAAATGCAACAGCCATTGCAAAAGGAGCCGGGCTTTTTGTTTGAATGGAGTTGTATATGCCCAGCGGAATAGCAAGGAAAGGCCATCTGCCCTGCGCCCAGATGGTACCGGCTGTCCAGCTAACATTCCAGGCAGATTGTTTCAGGTCTTTTCCACTGAAAAAGGCATCATACAATGCAATGGCATTATCCACATGGTTTAAAAGTTCACTTGATAAAACTTTTCCGGTTTTTGTTTTTGCAAGATGTTCGTTGAAATTATTTAGTTTCTGGTTTACATGATTGGCAAATTCATAGGCTGACATGGCACTTTTTTGTGCATATTCCGGGGCATAAGCTCTCCAGTTTTCTATGAAAACGCCTTTGATCTTTGCAATGATTTTTTGTACTGCTTCAGGGCCATATCCTTTTTTAATAAGGTAGTTTTTGATCTTGCCAAACGGATCGCCGATCAGACGTTCTGCAAGTGATTTATCAACCTTATATTCTTCTTCCATTAATTTATTCAGTTCCTCCAGCCTTGCATTCATCATGTCGGCCGGAATTTTTCCCGCCCGCAGATCTACCAGGATAGAATGTGCCCTCAGCATGGATTTAGGTATTTCGGTGCCGCCCTTTTCGTATCCTTTTTTAAATTCCTCTTCAATCTGTTTAAGGAATTTATCGGCTTCTTCAAATCGCTGGTCTTCATTGTCTATAGCTGCAATGGTTCTAACCCGGTATCCGAAAGCCTGGTTAGCATTTTTCAACATGGCCTTTTTACACTTTTGTACAATGTCATCTACAATCAGGTTCACCTGTTCATTGCTCTCCAGTTTATTACCAGTAAATTCTTCTAATAGGCCGGCTATCTTTTTTGCATCTCCTTTGTTTTTGATGACTTCTTCTGTCAACGTCATCAGCCTTTGTTCATCTAATGTCAGGTTGAAATAAAGCATCTGGTCTTTTACGGATACACTTTTCAGCGCTTCTTTGATCATGAAGAAACTTCTTTCAGTGTATTTGATCATTTTAATGATCTTCTGTCCCCCCTGGAATGGACCATGTTCAATATCATGTATGGCATGCCGGAGCATTTCAAGGCTTAGCATAGGTTCCATATCTATGCGCAGCTCCGGGTATCTTTCTTTGGGGTCAAAAGAATTGGCAGGATCTTTTTGCTGGGCTTTCAGTTCCAGTTCCATACCTTTTTCCATGAAGAGTTGTTTCCCTTCCTTTCCAACTGTTTTAATATCTATAATCTGACCGTTTTCATTTCTTTCTACTTCAAGCAGTTTCCATTTACCACGCCTCAGCATATCTACTTCTGCAAATGCTTTTCCCCATTCCCCTATAAATACTTCAGCACCGGCAAGGCCATGTGCGGTATGTACTACATCAATGGCAATCATACCCAGGCCGCTGGCAGCTTTTAAATTATCACTAAAAAGTTTGTGTAAAGCGAGGTTGGTAGCAGCATCTGTAGCAATAGTTCCGAAGTCTATATCGGCGGCAAAGCCCAGTCCGTCTACATTCATTTTTACCCATGAACCAATATCCATTTGACCATACACTACACCCACTGCTTCAGGATGATTCCTGAAAAATTCAATCATGGTTTGTTTCCATACATCCATGATCATCAGGGTTCGGCCTCCCATCAATGTTCTTTCTATTCCTTCAAACTCGCCTTTCCAGGCAATCTTTGGGTCTACCGGGCTATCACCCGGCATTGGGTTTTTGTTTTTGAACTTGTCTTTATATTCCTGGAGATCCCAAACGGTAAGTTTCAGTTTGGCCATTTCCTGGAAAAACTGAGTTGAATAATTCTTTAAGGAAGCTTCCTGCTCAATTGACAAATTCGGTTTCTGGCTGGCCTCGGGTCCCTGTACTTTAAATGGTTGTTGAAGGTGACCTGGGACACCCTTATTATATTTATCCAATAAAGCAGTAATTTTTGCGTATTTAACTTCAAGAGGATCAACCACAGATCCTCTGAATTTGAGATGGAATTGAAATGGCTTGGCATCCCTGGCCATTTTTTCAAGATCTTCTGTTGTTTGAGCTGTAGCAGTAATGCTGGCGAATAATAATCCTGCAAGGATGGCGATAAACCCCTGCCTCATGGATGGAAGAGGTAACATATATAAAGAGTTTAGGTAAGTAGGCTTTTGCAAGCTACTGATAGACATTCCCTAAAAAAATGATTGCTGTCACAGATTGGAGTGACAGCAATCAAAACAATTTTTATTTCAAAAAGACTTGTTTGTCTCTTTTATTATGCTCTATGTAACACTTACCCCTATCAGTTTTCCGATTCCAAATGTAATAGCAGCAGCGGCTAATCCAAATAGTACCTGCCTGAAGCCGGAGTACCAAATACTTTTTCCTGTAAATAGGGTAATGGCTGCTCCAATAATGAAAAGACCAACTGCACTGGCAGCAGCACTTAAAAGGATAGCGTTGGTACCACTTAAGAAAAAGAAGGGGAAGACAGGGATAATTGCACCAATACCAAATAAGATGAAAGAGTAAGCTGCGGCTTCAAAGGCAGATCCTTTTAACTCTTCTGCATTGATACCGAGTTCTTCTTTTACCAACAGTTCATGGGCATGTTCGGGATTCCTGATTATTTCAGCCGCCATTTCTTTGGCTTGTGCTTCCGGGATACCTTTAGCTTTATAGATCAGTTCCAGCTCTTTCATTTCATTTTCAGGGCTGGTTTCCAGTTCTTCCATTTCGATGGCCATCTGGTTTTCAAATAACTCCTGTGAGCTTTTTACAGATATCCATTCACCCAATGCCATAGATAATGCACCGGCCAGCAAACCGGCTAACCCGGCTAATAAAACACCACTGCCGCCTTGCGTAGCACCGGCCACACCCATCACCAGGCTGAAGTTGGAAACAAGACCGTCATTACCACCAAGTACTGCAGCCCGCAGGGCATTTCCACCAACTGATTTATGCCTTGATTCAAACCGGGCTATTGTACTGCCTGATACCTTTGATTGCTCAATGATATTGCGAAGCACTTTTACATGATTTACTTCGGAACCGGTTACCGGCTGGTTGGTTTTCTTTTTTGCTGCCAATACAGAATTGGAAAGACTTTTTTCTGTATCCATTAATACGCCCAGCACATAATCATAACCAAAAATATTTCCGATCCGGTTTAGTGTTTTGGCCCGAAAGGAGGGTGGAGGCATTTTGTCTGGGGTAAGCCCGATTTTTTTCAGGAATGCTTCTGCATGCCCTTTTTCAATATCACTCATCTGCTGAAAAATATCAGCCACATTTTTATCTTCTTCCTTTCCGGCTAATTTGCTGTAGAGATAACTGGCATCAACTTCTGTTTGAATACTTCTGAGATCGGGCATAACTAGATTTTTCTGATTAAAGATACTTACTGCTCAACCAGTATTTACTGTCTGCGATTGCTTCATCCAATGATTTTTATTAAAAAGAGGGCCGAAGCCCTCTTTTATTAATCGTCATCATCTGTCTTTTTAATTGTTCTTTCAGCCTGTTTAAGGCTGTCCTTTGCCTCTTTTTGCTGCGCTTTATTGTTGTCATCTTCCTTTTCTTCGTTTTCTTTTTCACTCGTTGCAGCGCCATTTTGCAACTCTGTGTGACGGATCAGTCCACCGAGATGAGCAGTTTGTGCCATAGTGCCAAATGAAGCTAAGGAAAGAATGGCTGCTGCAAGGAAGACAAACTTTCCAATGGATTTGTTTTTCCTTGCCAATAAACCAATAAGTGCAACAACACCAGTTGCAGCAATGATGATCATGGATATTTTGGCCATTTCTTCATGCTCTTCGATAGCCCCCTCATTTACGCCTGGCAGTTTCTCAACTAATTCTTCTGTTCCTTCCCCGGTCAAAAAAACCGGGGCTGTAAACAACGCTGCTGCAATCAGCATGAATAAAGCAATCGTTTTGAATGATTCGTTTTTTCGGATCATCCCTAATATCAATATAGCACCTCCGATAATGGAGAGAAATAACGGCGCATGGTTCAGCGCCAGGTGAATTTGTGCTGCGTTCATATAATTAAGTTTTTTATGAATAATAAAATTTCCGGCAATATTTTATATGGCCGGCTAGAATTTACGAGGTTAGTTATACCGTTTGAGGAGGATGAAAAACAGAATAGGAACGATGGCAGGGGATGCCTTCCGGGTGACTGATCGTATACTTACTGTTCAAAAAAACCGGTGCATTGATATTTATTTCTTTTTTGATAGAAAGTGGTATATCTGTATGCTGGATATTGCCCATGGATTTAAAGGGCAGTTCGTTATCCTCGTTGTCATCATTATCAGCCGGGTGATGATTAGTTGTATAGTGTATTTTCAGAAACTCCAGTAAACTGATGGAAGGATCTTCCATCCGGTGGTGACGAAAATGGTTAAGTAGTAATGGCAATTTCAGGAACTGGTGTAGTTCTGTTACACCGTTCAACAAAAGAACAGCCAATATAATGGTGAATATTTTTTTCATTGCCAGACCGGAAAGTAAGATTCAAACGGGAAATACAAGGTGATTTTTATCACCCGCCTGTTAAAGTTTATAAAAAGGGTCAGTTGTTCATTGCCTGGTTTAACTCATTAGCGCCAATTCTTTTTGCCGGTGGAATGAAACGAATACCAAAGAGATGATATATTTCTTCTTCTGTTTTTCCGGCCAGTTTCTTTCCGGTTTTGTTGTCGAATACGCCATATTCATTCACTTTCCATCCTCGTTGTTTGGCAAGGCTGCGTAACTGAATATTATGGTCTCTACTTCCGGTAAAATAAAACAGGGCTGCTCCATATTCATCTTCATGCACAACCCGGATATCGGCCTGAACTTGATTTGTTTTTAATACAAAGCTGGCACGGGTCTTTCCGGCGGCAATCACTGTTTCCACCTGTGGCAGTTGGGTAATGGCGGTAATGATCTTTTTCCATTTTCTTTCATCGGCCGTAATTACAATATCAATATCACCGATTGTTTCTTTTTTTCTCCGGATACTGCCGGCGATTGTTGCTTTAAGCACTCCATCTATACTTTTTACAGATTGCAATAAATTATCAGCAATACGTTGTGCTTCTTTGAGAGGCAACCTTTTCTTGCTGCTCTCCAGTTTAAGGGCTTGTTTCAGTTTTTCAATCTTACGGAAAGCAAAGCCCTTTATCTTTTCCAGTTTACCTTTTTCGATAGCAGTTATAAGTGTTTCTTTTGTTGTAATGCCGAGTTCATCATGCAGCAATCGCAGGGTAGCCGGTCCAAATCCTTCTATATCCATCAATTCCAATAAAGCAAAAGGAACTTTCTTTTTCAGATCCTCAAATGTTTGTATCTGTCCCGTGGCCAGGAATTCTATGATCTTCTCTGCAATGCTTTTACCAATACTTTTGAGATCTTCAAGTTGTTGCATATCGTCTGCCAGGTTTTCTACCGGTTCCTGCAGATTGCGCAGCGTTTGTGCTGCACCGGCATAAGCATTCGCCCTGAATCTTTCATCGGGACCTAAATACCGGTAGCAATCCGCCATCTGGCTGAATAGCCGGGACAGTTCTTTGTTGCTATGCATTTTTTGGTTGTCAGCCCTTTTCACTGTAGCAAGGTAGGTGACCCTATGAGCAGTAAAAAATGAGCCCTGTCAGGCAGTTAACTGTTTCGGGTACTATCTTCGCCACTTCGCACAAAACCATTATCTTAGTTCACTTACAACCAAAACTTACCTATGGCAGAAGAAAAGAAAATTGTTTTTTTGAACAGGGACCTCAGCTGGCTTAGTTTCAATCACCGGGTATTGCAAGAGGCCGCCGACCGATCCGTTCCTTTGTACAACCGCATAGCCTTCCTGGCTATTTTTTCTTCCAACCTGGATGAATTTTTCAGGGTCAGGATGCCTTCCATCTTTGCTTTCACCAGTATTGAAGCCAAGAAAACTACTTTGAGAGAAGAATATCCTAAAGAACTCGTTCAGATTGTACAGAACATGGTGCTGGAACAACAGGAGGAGTTTGGCAGTATTCTCCGGGAGCAGATATTACCGGAACTACAGCAAAATCATATCTGCCTTTATTATAATCAGCCCATCCGTGCAGAACATACGGAAACCATCCGTGAATACTTCCTGTCAAAGGTGTTATCCTTTCTGCAACCTGTTATCCTGCAGAAAGAAAACCAGGCTACTATTTTTCTCGAGAATAATGCTCTTTATTTTATTGTAGATATTGAAGCCAACGATCAGCCCGACAAACATCAGTATGCATTATTAAATATTCCTTCGGGCAACCTGAGACGTTTTTCCGAGTTGCCCATGCTGGGTGATGATCATTACCTCGTTTTCCTCGATGATGTGGTGAGGGAGAATATTGAAGAAGTATTTCCCGGTTTCAAAGTACATGGCCTGTACAGTGTGAAGCTTACAAGAGATGCCGAAATGAATATTGAAGATGAATTCATCGGGGACATCGCAGAGAAGATAGAAAAGCAATTAGAAAAAAGAGAAGCCGGTCTTGCTACCCGTTTACTATACGATAAAACGATGCCTGCCGAGGTGAAAGATTTTGTTCAGAAATATTTTATGTTGCGCAAACAGGAGATGGTAGAAGGCGGCCGCTATCATAACCTGAGAGATTTAGGAGGATTGCCCAACCCGCTGCGTGGACAACTGACGCAGGCTAACTGGCCTGCAGTAGCACATCCGGGCTTTGATAATCACCGTTCTATCTTTCAGACCATTGCTGAAAAAGAGAGGATGCTCCACCTGCCATATCATTCCTATAATTATATACTCCGCTTTTTCAATGAAGCGGCCATTGATCCCGGTGTAAAGGAAATATATGTCACTCTGTATCGTGTGGCAGCCGATTCGCATATAGTGAATGCACTCATCAGTGCTGCCAAGAATGGAAAAAAGGTGACAGTGTTTGTGGAGTTGAAAGCAAGGTTTGATGAGGCCAATAACCTGAAGTGGAGCAAGAAGATGAAAGCCGCCGGTATCCGAATCATCAACAGCATACCGAGACTGAAAGTGCATGCGAAAGTGGCACTGATCAAACGGCAGGAAGACCAGCAGGATAAATGGTACTCCTTCATGGCTACGGGCAATTTCAACGAAGCCACCGGCCGTTTCTACACCGACCATGTACTGTTTACTTTCAACCAGGATTTTGGCAATGAATTGATGCCTCTCTTCGATTACCTGCAATCCAGGAAACAGCCCGCTGAGTATGGAAAGATACCTTTCAAACATTTGCTGGTTTCGCAGTTCAATATGATCAAACGCTTCAGCCAGTTGATTGACCGGGAAATTGATAATGCCAAAGCAGGTAAACCCGCCAGCATCATCATCAAACTGAACAACCTGCAGGAAAGGGCCATGATCGCAAGGCTATATAAAGCCAGCAAGGCAGGTGTGAAGGTACATTTGATTGTACGCAGTATTTGCTGCCTGGCGCCGGGTGTGCCGGGGCAGAGTGAAAATATAGTTGTACACCGCATTGTTGACCGCTACCTCGAACATGCAAGGGTCTTCGCCTTTCATAACAACGGGGAACCGGAATACTACATGGGGAGTGCCGACTGGATGAACCGCAACCTGCACAGCCGCATTGAAGTGTGTTTCCCCATTTATGATAAACAGATGGGCGAAGAACTGCAGCATATACTCGACCTGCAACTGAAAGACAATAAAAAAGCCGTTCTGCTTTCCAGCGATGTGCAAACAGGCGCTGCCAATAATATACGGGTATTGAGTGCAGGGCAGGAGCCGCTGGCGGCACAGCAGGCTATTTACGATTTTGTGAAGAGCGTAACGGCCCGGTAGTGCTACGGCTGACAGGCGTCATTGCGTTGCGGCAAATACTCTTTTACTTTCGCAAAAAATTTTCTTATGCGGGCAAGTATAAGATGTTGTTGTTTGCTATTCTATCTATTGCTGTTTTCAGCAAGCAGCAACGCACAGGTAGCAGCCGTCACCTTCACGGTGCAGGTACCATCTATCGATAGTGCAAAAGGAGTCTACCTCGCAGGATCCTTCAATTACTGGCATGCCGGCGATTCATTGTACCGCATGAAGAAGATCGGCGACAACCGTTATGCGCTGACGCTGCCGGTGTTTGACAATCATTCTTACCACTACAAATACACCCTTGGTCATTGGAACAGGGTAGAGCTGGCGGCCAACGACAGCAATATCAACAACCGTGTATTTGAGTCGGCCAACGGAAAACAGATCACAGATACGGTAATAAAATGGAAAGCACTGATGCCCGCCTCTGCACAGACCAATCCGCAAATGCAACAGATCAACGCCATGAAAGATTCTGCGCTGGCTAAACTGCAACCGGAGCTTAATAACATGATTGATTTTTTGAAACAGTATGTGCAGAATTTTTTGAAAGCAGAACCCAGTGCTTCCCTGCACCGCAGGCTCGATAAAAAAGTGGAAAAGAAGATCGGCAGCGCCTACCGGCAGGTTACTAAATTGTTGTGGGATGTTTTTGCCAGTATTTCGCCGGAGCAAAAGAAACAGATGAATGAACTGCTGAATAAACCGGAGGCACAAAAGGATTTTATCAATGCCCTCGGCAATGCGTTTGGTACCGTGGTAGAAGGAAAGAAACAGTGANNGACAAGCTCAGGGTGACAACAGTTTGCTGATAGTTCTGTACATTGAATATTATTTTCAATTTAAACCAGTTGTATGCGAAAGCTGCTCATCCTTTTTGTTGCAGGCATTTCCGTTTTATCTGTCAAAGCACAAAGCGAAAAAATACCGTTGTTGTTCCGGCTCGATGATATTGGTATGTGCCATTCGGTGAATATGGCCGCCAAAGAAGTGCTGGAAACCCGCATGCCTGTTTCCATGTCGGTAATGGTGCCCTGCCCCTGGTTTACCGAAGCAGTGGAGATACTGAAGCAATACCCACATGTATCAGTGGGTATACATCTTACCCTCAATTCGGAGTGGAAGAATTATCGCTGGGGCCCTGTAGCAGGCGTAACGATGGTGCCTTCCCTGGTTGATTCATTGGGCCATTTCTTTCCCTCCCGCAGTAAGTTGTTTGCCAACAATCCCCGGCTGGAGGAAATAGAAACCGAACTAAGGGCACAAATAGAAAAAGCACAGAAGGCCGGTTTAAAAATTGATTATCTCGATTACCACATGGGCGCTGCCATGCAAACACCCGAAACCCGGGCCATCGTAGAAAAGCTGGCGGCGGAATACGACCTGGCCATTTCCCGCTATTATGATGAGGTGGATGTGGAAGGCGGCTATGCGGCCCCCGTGGCCAATAAGCTGGATACACTGCTAAAGAAAGTAACACACCTGCAGCCCGGCGGCACCAAACTATTTGTAGTTCATATCGGGCTCGATGAACCGGAGATGGCTGCTATGGAAGACCTGAACCCCAGTGGCCCGAAAGATATGAGCAAACACCGGCAGGCAGAGCTAAGGGCCTTGCTGGCCTTACCCTTTCAGCAACTGATCTATAATGACCGTTACCGCATCGTTAACTACCGTATGCTGAATGAAGAAAAGGGATTGAAGANNTGTGTTAATCTGTGGTCAAATAAAAAAAGATTCCGGCTAAGGCAGGAATGATACTACTCCATAATCAAAATCCTTACTAAAAAAGCCCCGACAATTCTGCCGGGGCTTTGTATGTACTATACTAATCTCAATAAGCATTAATGATGCACCATCACTCTTCCAACGGCAATGCGTTTGCCATTGCGGTCGGTAAGTGCAATGGTATAAATGCCGCTGCCGTTCTTGCGCACATCCACAGCCAAACGCTGGTAAGGTGAAGTAACGCTGTAGGCCTTGCTGTACACTACGGCTCCCTTAGAATCAGAGATGGTGAGTGTAAAGCTGGTGGCCGCCGGACTGTAATAGCTTACTTCAAACTGGCCATTGTTGGGGTTAGGCATAATGAACAATCTTGATGTAGCCGAATCAGCTATCACCAGCGTATTGCTGGTATTGCTGCAGCCAGCTGCATTGGTAGCCTGCACAGTATAGCTGCCCAGGCCATTGATGTCTACACCAAGTGTATTAGAAGCGCCGGGTATGGCCACTGTATTCCTGAACCAGTTATAAGTGTAAGTGCCTGCCGGAGATACACTGGCCGTCAGCGTCGTGGTAAGACCGGGGAAGAGGCTTGTGTAGGGTGATGCACTTAAGGTAATAACAGGTCTTGGGTTTACGGTAACACTGGTAGCAGCCGAAGTAGCTGAACATCCGCTGGAGTTGGTAACCGTAACGGTGTAGTTGCCCGATGCTGCCGGTGAGGAAACCGTGATGGCCTGCGTGGTAGCGCCATTGCTCCACAACCAGCTGCTGCCTGCAGATGCAGTAAGCACAACATTATTCGGCTCGCAGAAAGTAGTAGGTCCGCTGGCTGTAATAGTAGCGGTTGGTACCGGGTTAACAGTAACCGTAGTAACAGGCGAACTGCTTACACAACCACCTGCCTGTGTTACCTGCACAGAATAGTTGGTAGCGCCGAGTGGTCCGCTTACGGTGATGGCCTGTGTGGTAGCGCCATTGCTCCACAAATAAGAAACGCCGCTGTTGGCCGTTAAGGTTACACTGCCGCCATTACAGAAAGTGGTTGGTCCGCTGGCGGTGATAACAGCCGGCGGATTAGCATTTACGGTAACGGTAGTGGCTGCTGATGTAGCGCTGCAACCTTCTGCATTGGTAACGGTAACAGAATAGTTGCCCGATGTGGCAACGGTGATAGCCTGCGTGGTAGCACCATTGCTCCACAAATATGAAGCACCGGCACTGGCTACAAGTGTTACAGAGTTACCCTGGCAGAAAGTAGTAGGTCCGCTGGGGGTAATACTTGCAGTCGGAACAGGATTAACTGTAACCGTAGTAGCAGCAGAAGTGCTGACACAACTGCCGGTAGTAACCTGTACGGTGTAGTTATTGCTTCCTAACGGTGCATTCAATGTAATAGCCTGCGTGGTAGCGCCATTGCTCCAGAGGTAAGAAGTACCTGCACTGGCGGTTAAGGTTACACTGCCTCCGTTGCAGAAGGTAGTGGGGCCGCTGGCGGTAATAGTAGCCTGCGGGTTAGGGTTAACAGTAACAGCAGTTGGCGCAGAGGCAGCGCTGCAGCCAAATGAATTGGTAACCGTAACAGAATAGTTGCCGGATGTACCCACTGTGATAGCCTGCGTGGTAGCGCCATTGCTCCACAAATAGGAAGTAGCTGAACTGGCAACCAGCGTTACAGAACTACCCTGGCAGAAAGTGGTAGGCCCGCTAGGGGTAATACTTGCTGTTGGAACAGGATTCACCGTAACCGTAGTGGATGGTGAAGTACTGGTACAGGTTCCGCTGGGACTGTTGGTAGTGACCGTAACACTAAAGGTGCCGGATGCACTAACAGTAATAGACTGTGTGGTAGCGCCATTGCTCCACGACCAGCTGCTGCCTGCAGATGCAGTAAGAATAACTGAGCTGCCCTGGCAGATCGTAGTAGGTCCGCTTGCTGTTATGGTAGCAGATGATACCTGTGTAATGGTAAGCGTAACCGGGGTACGGGTAATGCTTTCGCAAAGTGTATTATTATCCCTTGCAGAAGCATAGTAGGTTACTGTACCCGGTGCACTTAATGTGGGGCTGGCCACTATTGCACCTCCAGTAGGTGCATTGTACCATACCAATGTATAACCGCCGGGAACAGTGGCAGTAGCCGTTAGTGTAGGTACAGGGTCACCGGGACAAAGATTAGCAGTCTGTGGACCACCACTAACAGGGGACGGAACAGAAGTGCCGCCGATAGTGATGGGTAAAGTGACAGTGCTTGACTGGCAGGTAGCATTGCTGGCAAATACAGAAACATTTCCATTGGTGCTTCCACCGGGATAGTTGATGGTAATATTAGTAGTGCCTTGTCCGCTGGCGATAATAGCGCCGGGAGGAGCGGCCCATGTGTAGTTAGTAGCGCCGGATACAGCAGCAATAGAATAAGGAACACCGGTTGGGGTGCCACAGATATTCTGCTGACCGGTGATGGATCCGATAACGCCGAGTCCGCCGCCTCCTGAAGACACCACACCGCTGACAGCTGTTGGCCTGTCGCCAATGGCACCGGTGGTTGAATTTTTAGCAACGACATACATCCACACGGTAGAACCCGGAGTAAGACCGGTGAGGGTAGCCGTGGTTCCCGTTACATCTGGTACGGCTAAAACATAATTTCCGGTAGTAGCATCGAGCCTGTACACATCATACTGGGTGGCATTGGCTACTGCTGTCCAGTTAAGTATTACTTCACCGGCATTACAAGTAGCGCTGCTGGTATTTAAGCCGGTAGGCGTACCAATAATATTGAAGTTGTTATCACTGGCATCTGTCAAAGAACCACTGGTAACTCTTACACGGGCAGTTGAAGTATTGGCAGCAGGTACTGACCAGGTAAGACGGGTAACATTGGCAGCCACTGTTCCGATTGTAGTCCATGTTCCGCCAGCATCCAGTGAGTATTCAACGGTCTGGTTACCTGTAACACCTGCATTATCCCAGGTAATGACCTGGCTGCTGCCGGGGTTAAATGATTCGCCGCCGTTAGGATAGATTACTTCAATATATGGCTGGTCTATTGTCCAGGTAAGCGCATAAGGCTGGTCGGGACCGGTAGTAACGGCCGTACCATTTACTCTCAGTGTATAGGTTCCGGCAGTGGGGTTATCCAAAGTTACTTGTTCAATATTGCTGTAGTTATCTACACCACGGGTAGCATTAGCAATGGGGTTGCTTTTATCCAAAATCCATGGCAAAGTAGTATTGGCGCCTTCGTTTACGGTAAGGTCAAGATTATTGATCAATGAAGGATTGGCATTGGCAGTAGCAGCCGGATCGTTCCATGTCAGCATTACTTTCAAACGGGCAGCTCCGGCAGGAACAGTAATGGTTACATCATTGGAAGCACCATTAGCTACTGAGTTTACCACATAGCGGTTATCTTCCAGTATTCTTACGGATGTCAATGCATTGATACGGCCAAAGCCGAATTTATAATCCGGACCAGGATTTCCCAGGTCCTGGGCGCCATTACAAATAATATTCTTTATCAGTGTGGATGGCGGTATCGCATTTCCGTTAAGTTGTTTGTAACGCTGGTACAACAAAGCAGATGATCCGGCCACGCCGGGAGCTGCCATAGACGTACCTGAAAGTGTAGCATAGGTATTAGTAGGAGTGCTGGTAGAAAAAACAGCATTACCCATTGCACTGATCTCTGGCTTTATCCTTCCGTCCTGCACAGGTCCGCTGCTGCTTGATGATGACCAGGCTTCCGTAGAAGTAATATTAGCCACAACCAGGTTGTTCTTGGCAGGTTTACCGCTACCGGTAATTGTCAGGTAACCATTGGGACAAACACCTGCAGAATTACCCGCAGAGTGTACCTGCAGGTGGTTACTGTTGGTGTTTAATACAATATCAGTATTCCTTGCCGTAGTGTTGTAAGTAAGTAAAGGTCCGTTGATATCACAGTTTGGACTGGAAGATGAACCATAAGAATGGCTGCTCACCAGCAGGTTGTTGGCAGGCACACCGGTTGTCATTTCCGATTGAATATCTCCGCTGAAATTCCAGGAGAACAACCTTGCATTGGGAGCCATACCCCTTGCAGTAGGATTGATAAGGCCTTTACCGGTGATTGTTCCTGCACAGTGTGTAGCATGCTGAATGGGTGAGCCTGCTTCTATAATGGTAAGACG
Source organism: Chitinophagaceae bacterium UBA2789 (assembly GCA_002352145.1). Classification (GTDB taxonomy): domain Bacteria; phylum Bacteroidota; class Bacteroidia; order Chitinophagales; family Chitinophagaceae; genus JJ008. The sequence goes on along the minus strand of DEHX01000041.1, from coordinate 2,581 downwards.
GCCGGCGGGTGAAAAGTCGAGATGCTGATCTACCGGGCCACCATCCCAGATACCGATATTAATATCATCACCTTTCAAATTGCGGACGCCGTCATTCAGAATATTCACCCGGTGCAATGTTCTGCCGGGTAAGTTCTCTAAAACATTAGGCGGATCAATCGCTTCAACCCATTGCACATAAGGTAAGCCAGCCAGCATTTGCACTGCGGTTTGTGGTATTCTTAAGCGTAATGTTTTGAAAACAGGAACATCGGCTAAAATGCTTCCCCCAACTGACTGGATGGAATTCATTACCGCAGCTGCGCTGATTCTTTCATAGGTGATAACCGATACATCTATATAACCAAACTGGTTAACAGCATGTGGTGGTATTTCACCGCGGTACAGAGCCGGATGCATTTTTTGCTTTTCATCCAACTGGAATATACTACGCAATGGAAAGGCTGATAATGCCTGCACATTTACTCCGCTATTCACAGCGGCAGTATAAGCATAGTTGGGGATGTAGTCAATCAGTTCGATACCTGATGCTTTCAGCTGATCCTTCAATGTTTGAGAAGGTATTGTCTTTAGCTGGATCGTAACATAATGTTTTCCGTTAAATAAGCTCCTCAGGAAAACAGGATCACTCTTGGTGATGGTTTGGATATTTTCCTGCGGAATAAATTTTCCGGCATGCAGCTGTACATTAAAGTCCTGGGCAAATAAATAGCCCGGTACCAACAAAAAGAACAGCGTTTTTACTGAGAGAGTAAAAAATCGTTTCATGAAATGAAGTTTAAAATATTTGCCATGGGGGAAATGCGGNNAACCGATTTGCTACCTTTAGCATGTTCTAAATCAACAATTATGGCATTTGAATGGAAAGGTGTTTTTCCCGCCCTGCTTACCCCTTTTAATCAAAATGAAGAACTGGACCTGCAGATGTACGAGAAAAACCTGCAGGCGCAATTGGATGCAGGGGTACATGGCATCATCATTGGCGGCTCATTGGGAGAGGCCAGCACCATTACAGAAAAGGAGAAAGAAGAGCTGACGGAGTTTTCTGTTGAATATATCAATGGAAAAATACCGGTGATCCTCAACATTGCAGAAAGTACTACCAAAGAAGCTATCCAACAGGCAGCCAATGCGAAAAGATGGGGAGCGGATGGACTGATGCTATTGCCACCGATGCGTTACAAAACCGATGACAGGGAAACCATTACTTATTTTAAAGCAGTGGCTCATTCTACTGATCTGCCCATTATGATTTACAACAACCCTGTAGATTATAAGATTGATACAAGGCCGGATATGTTTGATGAACTGGTTGAATGTGCCAACATTACTGCATTAAAAGAAAGTTCAAGAGATGTGACGAATCTGACAAGGATGAAGAACCGTTTTGGTGACCGCTTTAAGATTCTTTGCGGCGTGGATACGCTGGCGATGGAGGAACTTTGTCTCGGCGCTGATGGATGGGTGGCAGGACTGGTGGATGCTTTTCCCAGAGAAACAGTAGCCATCTATAACCTGGTAAAAAATGGAATAATCGAAGAAGCTACAAAAATATATCGCTGGTTCATGCCATTGCTGGAATTAGATATTCATCCAAAGCTGGTGCAGTATATCAAACTGGCAGCAACACAAACCGGTATCGGCAGTGAATATGTGAGGGCGCCGAGATTGTTATTGGAAGGGGAAGAGAGAGAACGCATACTTAAGGTCATCAATGATGCAATAAAAGTCAGACCGATTGTTTAAAGTTTAAAGTCTAATGTTTAATGTTCAAAGACGCAACTGTTGAAGAGATCAACATAATCATGCAGCAGGCATGGAAGGCATATCATGAATACAGAAAGTTTTCATTGAAACAGCGGGCCCATTTTATGCGGGCCATTGCGGCAGAACTAGAGGAGTGCGGTGATGCGCTGATACAAACAGCCATGAGGGAAACAAATTTGCCAGAAGCAAGGTTGCGCAATGAACGGGCTAGAACGATCTACCAGTTAGAAAGCTTTGCGATGGCCTGTGAAAAAGGTGATTGGCTGGAAGCAAGCATTGATAACGCTGTACCTGATAAGAATCCCCCTAAACCTGATATCAGAAAAATGTTAGTGCCGCTGGGACCTGTGGTGGTTTTTGGCGCCAGCAATTTTCCTTTTGCTTATTCAACGGCGGGTGGTGATACGGCCAGCGCCTTTGCTGCCGGATGCCCGGTAATAGTAAAAGCACATCCTGCCCATCCGCAGACATCTCAGATAGTGGCGGATGCTGTTTTGCATGCAGCTGCGAAATGCAATATGCCCAACGGCATTTTTGCTCATGTGATTGGTAATTCTTTTGAAACCGGGAAGGTATTGGTAATGCATCCCTTTACAAAAGCAGTTGGCTTTACCGGTTCTTATTCCGGTGGTAAACAATTATTCGACTGGGCCAATCAGCGCAAAGAACCCATTCCTGTTTTTGCAGAGATGGGCAGTGTGAATCCTGTATTTCTTTTACCAGAGAAAATACAAACAGAAGCTTCATCGGTTGCTTCTATGTATGCAGCTTCCGTTACACTAGGTGTAGGACAATTCTGCACCAATCCCGGCCT
>DEHX01000023.1 GCA_002352145.1 Chitinophagaceae bacterium UBA2789 | reverse complement strand
TCTCACAGGCATCCAGTATTTTACCGGTAAAATCTTTGGGAACGAATAAAGGAGTCTCAGCCACCCGAAAATCTACCTGGCCGGGATGTACGCTGTGCAGGTCGTTCAGGAATTTTTCATATTGTTCTTTAGTGAAATTATCATTGAAAGATTTTCTCAGTGATGCGATCATGGTTGGTCTGTTTGGGTATGGATAAAATTAGCATTTTATGACAAGAATAGGTGCCTGCAATAAAAAAGCACAACCCTCCGGCTGTGCTTTTCTCTTCAATCATAAACTGTTACTGTTGAATAACAGGTTTGTTCTGGATCTTCACATCTTTGATTGGTTTAACAGTTAATGTTGCCTTTTTGGCAATGATCCAGGCCGCACGGCGTCCGATATTGTTACTGTTATATTTGATCCACATATATCCGTCTTCACCCCAGTCGGTTCCCCATGAATTTTTGATCAGCCAGGCACCTTTGTCATCATCCCATCCAACGATGGTGATAGCATGGTTGGAAGAAGGGCTTCCGTAATTACTCGCAAATTCATAGAAAACACCACCGGCATAATTCTGAAACAGGCTTGTTACCTGCACACTGGCAGCGATGGGGCCGTATTTGCAAATGGCATCTTTAATAGAAGCTACGGAAGCAATTTTGCTGATATCTCCGGAAGGATCAACTACACCCCAGTCAGTGGCGTAGTAATTGGTGGTAGGTGTACCGCCTGCACAAGGCTGGTTCACACCGGCATCAGGCGCAACGGTTTCTTTTTCCAGGTTCTTGTTATTGTCTACCATCCATTCCATTACCTTGTAAGCTAAACCTCCGCTGCAGTCGCCGTCTACGCAGTTCTCTGCATATTGCTCAGAAGCGTCAATAAAGCTGCCGTTTATTCTCTTGTAACTGCCTTCATAAGCTCCTAAAGCAGAATAAGCCCAGCAATTGCCGCATCTCTGGTCTCTTACAGGAGTAACATAGCCCTGTGTTCTTGCATCATACTTTTTAGAACTGGCAATACAACCCAGTAGTCTGATTTTAGTAATATCAATGGCAGCAGGTGTTAATTTCCGGGTAACGATATATTGTTTGATGCGGTTTACTTCCTGCTCCGGCGCTTCTTTTTCACCGGTTATCTGGGCCAGTGTTTTACTACTGACTCCTGTAAAGCTTACATTAAACTGTAACTTCTGTTCAGTGATTTGCTTACGCTGATTCAGAAGCAGTGTCCTGACATTCTCTGGTGCTTTTAATTCCCTTTGTTTATATTTTTCCGATAACTGGATGGGCTGTGCCATACCAAACTGGCAGCCCAGCAGTGCAAGCCCCAGTAGTATTCCTGGTAGTTTTTTGATGTGTTTCATAAATGGATGTTTTAAGGTTTAATAAATGGTTTTTATTCTATAATCACCCGGTATTGTTTCTCCTGGTCGGGTTTTTCTTCTTTTCTCCATGGCCTGGCATGCAGGAAGTGAAGTGTAGTGTTACTTTTCTTCATTGCAGTAAAACGGAATACCTGTGTTTCAGGCGCATTATCTTTTCCTTCCGGATTACTGATCGTATACATAGTATCAAGTGACATATACTGCCCGTAGGCCGAATCTTTCAATGACCAGCTATAACCGGTTCCCATATTGGTACCGAGCTTGATTTCAAAACTTTCCTTCACTTTTACTTTGATGGTATCAGTACTAACCTGCTGATGCGAAGCAGATCCGCAGGATGTAGCCAGCAGTAACAGAGGAATCAGTTTCATCTGTTTAGATTTTAAATCAGTAAATAAGCAACCAGTTGCCCTTACCGAGTGTTTCAGTCGGCAAAGAGGGGTGGATGGAAGGATAGTTGGTGAAACACTCTGTATGCAAGTTAATATAGTAAGAAGGCGAAAAGTGCAGTACCCCTTAAAATTATTTTAGCACATTGAGAATCAGATAGCCATTTCTTCTACCGGGATGGCAGAGTTCAGAAAGTTGGGCAATACATGGGAGTGGGTCCATACGATCTTATCGGGGTCTTCCAGGTGTTCGATCATGCTGTTGAGCTTGGCTTCACCGTGGTTTTCTATNNCCCATTTCTTCCAGCAGTTCAATATTGGGTTGTATTACCTGGAAGTCGCGGCTGTCAACAGCATAAAAAGGATCTTTCAGTCCATGAAAGACTTCTTCGTTCCTTCCATCCACCAGCATGTGCACAGGGAAAACACCAAATGAAGTTGATTTTCTTTTGCATACAAGCCCAGCATTAAAATAGCGGCAGGCCAGTTGAAAAGAGTGACAGATAAAAAAGATGTATTTCTTCTGAATATTATCAGGGTTATTGTTCCAGCGTTCCATTTCATTCAGCCAGCGGCACCAGCTGATATCCCAGTCATCAAAACGGGTGATCAGCGGATCACCGGGACCACCGGTGGAGATGTAAATGTCATAACTGGTATCAGGAACTTTGTTCTGGAGGCGGACATCAAACTCATCGGTATGCAGGTCCAGATCATTAGCCTCGCCCCATTCTTTCAGGATGGTTCGGATACAACGCATTCCCTGGTTGGGGGCGCCTTCATAGAGATCGAGGATTGCTACCCTTACAGACCTTTTTTCCGTACCATGCATAGCGGCAAACATAGGTAAAAAATAACGACTATGAATGCCTGTTTGTTTCAACAATTACCCACAAATGTGGATTTTATGATTTCAGTTAATCTACTGTAGTTATTTGGCTACATATACTTTTTCGCCACCCAGGTAAGTCTTTAGCACAACCGTTTGCAAAATATCATTCTCAGCAGCTTTCATCAGGTCACGGTCAAGGATAACAAAGTCGGCAAACTTTCCTTTTTCTAAACTTCCTTTTTCCTTTTCTTCAAAATTGGATTTAGCAGCCCATATCGTCATGCCCCGGATGGCTTCCTCTCTTGTCAGTGCATTTTCGGTTTGATAACCATTCGACGGCCATCCTTTCGCATCTTTTCTGATGACGGCAGCAAAGAATGTTTTGAAAGTAGAAATATCTTC
>DEHX01000159.1 GCA_002352145.1 Chitinophagaceae bacterium UBA2789 | reverse complement strand
GCAGTGTTTGTTTACCCGAATCCTAACAATACAGGCAATTTCAACATCAGGTTGAATACTGATCTGTATAACAACATAGGTGTAAGGGTATTTAATGCAATGGGCCAGGAAGTGCATAGCCAGTTCTTTGCGGGTTTGACTTATGGAAGCGTAGTTACGCTGAATATAGGCAGACTGACACCAGGAGCTTACCAGCTTTATATCTATAATAACCAAAATGGTTTCATTAAGAAAGCAGTCAGCGTTCTTTATGTGAAATAATAACCGTTTTGTTATACATTAAAAAAACCGCCCCGATAAAGTGGGCGGTTTTTTATTTTTTACCTCTGATATTATTTGCTGATAATCCTGATCTCTACCCGCCTGTTTAATTTTTCTTCTTCTATTGATTTTTCCGGGTAAGGATACAGTGGCATTGAATGACCAAATCCTTTATAACTTATCCTTTTTGTTTCAATACCATTTTTTACCAGGTAATCTTTTACAGCTTTCGCCCTTGCTTCTGAGAGATTAAATTGGCCTGTTTCATTATCCAGCCCATCAGCAGGAGTGGGATTGCAGCAAATATGTCCCTCTACCCGTATCACTAATGCCGGATAAGTCCGCATAGCCTCTAACAATTCTTCCAGCATCGGGTAAGACTCAGGCAAAAAACGATGAAGGCCTCCGGCAAAATTGATATTTCTTAGTACAAGGTTAGTTCCGGACTTCACTGTTGAATCTGCAATCTTCTCTGTTAAGGTAGGAGGTTTTGTGGCCGGTGGAGAAGCGTTTGAAGCAGCAGGGTTTCCGTAAATGATCTTTATTTCCACTCTTCGGTTCAGACTTCTTTGTTCCGGGTTGTCATTGCTGGTAACCGGCATACGTTTACCATGCCCTGCTGCTATCAGTATATCCCCGGATTCCCAACCAATATTCAGCAGGTAGTTTTTTACAGATTGTACTCTTTTTTGTGATAATACATCATTATAATCGTTTGTACCGATTGCATCACAATGACCGTGTAATTCTATGCGGTCACTTACATCCAATGAATCTGTCAGGCTGTCTAGCCTTGCCCTTGCAGTGGCATCCAGCACGGATTTATTAAATGCAAAATGAACGAAAACAGATTTGCTGTTCTGTGCATGGCTGTTAAAAATAACCAGCAAAAACAAAAGCAAAATGAAGGGCCTGCAAAATTTTAATGTCCGGGTGGCAGTCATTATCAGTTAATTAGAAAGGATCAAACTAATAACGGGATTAGATCATTTTTCTTGTAATAGAGGAAAATAGCCGCCTGTTTTAACCTACCTTTGCGGCCTCAAAATTTGACTCATGATCAGTGTAAAAGACCTGAAACTGGCCTATGGCAAACGGGTGTTGTTCGAAGAAGTGAACCTGAATTTTACCAAAGGCAACTGTTACGGAGTGATTGGCGCCAATGGTGCCGGAAAGAGTACTTTTCTAAAAATATTAAGCGGCGAAATAGAGCCCAATAAAGGTACGGTAGAGATTACACCCGGCGAACGTATGGCTGTATTGAAACAGAACCAGTTTCAGTTTGATGAGGAAACCGTGCTGAATACGGTTATGATGGGGCATACCAAACTGTGGTCAGTAGCTAAAGAAAGAGAATCTATTTATGCGCTGGCTGACTTTACCGAAGAAGACGGTATCCGGGCAGGGGAACTGGAACATGAATTTGGTGAAATGGGTGGCTACACCGCGGAAAGTGATGCGGCAACTTTGTTAAGTGAGCTCGGAGTTAAGGAAGAATTTCACCAATCGCTGATGAAAGACATCCCATCCAACCTGAAGGTTCGGGTATTGCTGGCACAGGCACTTTTTGGAAACCCTGATATACTATTGCTGGATGAGCCTACCAACGGTCTGGATATTGAAACCATCAGCTGGCTGGAAAATTTCCTGGCGGATTATGAGAACATCGTATTAGTGGTGAGCCACGACCGTCACTTCCTCGATGCAGTGTGTACACATGTAGCGGATGTGGACAGGCAAAAGATCAAAATATTTACCGGCAACTATACCTTCTGGTACCAGTCATCTCAGTTGATGGCCCGCCAGATCAATGATAAGAATAAGAAAGTAGAAGAGAAGCGGCAGGCCCTGTTGGACTTCATTGCCCGGTTTAGTGCTAATGCTTCTAAGAGTAAACAGGCGACATCCAGGAAGAAGGCATTGGAAAAGTTAACTATTGAGGAAATAGAACCCAGTTACCGGAAATATCCCGGTATCATCTTCCAGCAATTAAGGGAAGTGGGTAACCAAATACTAAATACGCAAAAGCTGCAAAAATCGGTTGATGGCCGTCTGCTTTTTAGCGATGTAACCTTTACGGTTAATAAGGGAGATAAAATAGCCTTGCTGAGCCGTGACCCACTGGCTGTCACCAGTTTTTTCAACATCATTACCGGGGAAATAATGGCAGACAGTGGTTCTTACGAATGGGGAAGCACCGTAACCCATGCTTATTTGCCGCAGGAAAACAACCAGTATTTTGATAAAGACCTGAACCTGATGGACTGGCTGCGCCAGTACGTTCCCGATCATGTGAAAGATGTAGATGAGCCTTTCCTGAGAGGTTTTCTGGGTAAAATGCTTTTCAGCGGTGATGATGTGACAAAGAAGACCAATGTATTAAGTGGAGGTGAAAAAGTTCGATGCATGATCAGCCGGATGATGTTGCAAAATCCGAATGTGATATTACTGGATCAGCCTACCAATCATCTTGACCTGGAAAGTATTCAAAGTTTCAACGAACAGTGTTCGGATTATAAGGGCATTGTTTTACTAACGAGCCATGACCATACATTCATGCAAACGGTAGCTAACCGTATCATTGAACTGACGCCGAAAGGTATTATCGACCGCCTGATGACCTTTGATGAATACCTGGAAGACGAAAGAGTGAAAGTGCTGAAAGAAGAGATGTACAGTTAATTTGGTCAAGCTTTCCAAACAAATTTTTGGCGCTGGCTCTTGACAAAGAAATTTCTTCTTTCTACTTTAGCTGTCATAAGCCAACTGTTCTTTTATAACCGGAATCCAACACCTACCGTACCTGTTAATCCTTCCGGGAAAAACTTGTATCCGGCCGGAGGGTATGTCCCGATAGTAATACGGGAGATTCGGGTTGAAGCCAAATGAGATAAATGATTTTAAAAGCCCCGTTCTAAAACGGGGCTTTTTGTTATCTTACCTTTTATGTCCACCACCTCATCACTTGCCAAGAAGATAGGTTTCTGGTCTGCCACTTCTATCATTATCGGCAGCATCATCGGTTCCGGTGTATTTATGAAGCCGGCCAGCATGGCGGCTCAGTTAGGTTCACCGATATGGTTGACATTGGTATGGATAATAGCAGGACTCTTCTCCCTGTTTGGTGCACTGGTATATGCAGAGTTGGGTGCCATGATGCC
>DEHX01000118.1 GCA_002352145.1 Chitinophagaceae bacterium UBA2789 | reverse complement strand
TTATTACTTTCACAGAGTGCTTTCCAGCCTTCTTCACCGCTATATTCTTTTGCCTTAGGCCTTCCCATTTTCTCCAATATTTTTTGAGATGCTGCTACCCGGTCTGGATATTTATCACAAAGGGCTACTATCTCTAATCCATCTATATAGCTTAATCTTTCCACCGCATCTGAACCCCGCATTCCTAATCCAACTATACCAATGCGGACAGTTTCAATTTTTGGTGCGGCGTAACCACACATATTAAAGCGCTGACCATTACTTTCAAGTACTGTGGAGCGGTCCATTTGCTCATCAGTAGCGCCGGCTACTTTGGCAAAAGATGGGAGGCCGGCAGCGAAAGCGCCGGTACCAATAGCCATACGGCGGAGGAAGTTTCTGCGGGTAGTACTCATACGGGAAGCATTTGTGTAAACGCAAGTTCTTGAATTAATCAGAATAAAAGCGGCGATCAAAAAAATGAAACAATCGTTTGCTGAGTACTGTTGTTTGTATTTTTTAAAGGGTTATTTCTGTTCTGCTGCTTTCATTTCCTGTACGGTCAATAGCAGTGACAGCTATTTGCTTTAATGGAACTGTTGTTTTATTCGCTTCAATACTGTTGCTTAAACTAAATGACCTGTCATTCCTGTTAAGAATGGTATGGCTCCAGCTGTTTCCATATTTGTAATAAACCACCCATCTGAAAACATCTTTTTCATCGGAATGGGTCCAGTTGATTGTTAATTTTTCATTTTTTGCAGTTGTTACCTTAGGAGCTTCCGGGGCTTTATTATCCAGCCAGGGGCTTGGAGGAACGATTGCATCATTTCTGTATGTGCTTTCAAGTAATGCTTTGGCAAGACTTGCGTTTTTTGTTACAGATGATATGCTCCAGTGTACAGCCCCTTTGCTTTCAGGAACCATACCTCTGGTTATCATAATCTGGTTCAGTGTTTCATTTACTGATTTTACACTTGTATCTCTCCCTACACTCATTCCCGGCCATAAATGTCTTTTTTTCGTGTTTTCAGATTCCCACCACCCTAATAGTACAGGGAAACTTGCATTCTGCCTGTTGATAGGCCAGTATAACTGGGGAGTGAAATAATCAATCCATCCTTTGTTCAGCCAAAGCTTTGCATCAGCATATAATTGCTCGTACTGGTCAAACCCGCTGACTGATTCAGGGTAACCCGGACGCCAGATCCCAAAAGGACTCAAACCAAATTTTACATGTGGCTTTGCCACTTTTATTTTTTTATACAAATTTTCAATAAATACATTCACCGCTTCACGACGCCAGTCGCCTCTTGATAGCTTACCTCCACTTTGGACATAAGCATTCCAGCCTACTGAATCGGGGAAATCAGCCCCCAGGTTGTAAGAAGGATACGGGTAGAAGTAATCATCAAAATGAACACCATCAATATCATATCTGTCAACAAGGTCCATGACAACTGCAGTGGAGTGGTCTTGTGTGCCTTTTTGTGCCGGATCGAGCCACCAGTAGCCTTCTTTTAAATACAGGGCCAGTTCCGGTCGTTTTTTCACAATGGAATAGTCGCTTATTTCTTTTCCATCCTTATGATGTGCCCTGTAGGGATTCAGCCAAACATGCAGTTCGATTCCACGGTTGTGCGCCTCCTCAACCCAAAACTCAAGTGGATCATAATAGGGCGATGGAGCCTGTCCTTGTTTGCCTGTCAGGTAATAGGACCATGGTTCAAGATCGCTTTTGTATAGGGCATCGCATTGAGGTCTTACCTGCAGGATGGCAGCATTGAAATGATGTTTTTGTAAAAAATCAAGTAAATCTATTGCTTCTTTTTTTTGTTCTTCCGTACTCAAACCCGGCTTGCTGGGCCAGTTGATATTGGCTACAGTGGCAATCCATGCTGCCCTGAACTCCTTCATTACACTGCCGGTAACTTTTTGTGTTGAGGTTGTAGTTGTTTTCTGTGTTGTGCTGCAGGCAACTATCAGTAACAATATTGAACTGACAGCAATAACCCGAATGAAATGACATAACATTTTGCTTACTTTAAGATGATGTTATTGAAGGTTCTTTAAAAGTATGGTAAAATGGCAGGATTAATCCTTAAGAAGGTCGGGTCTTCTTTCTTTTGTTCTTTGCAAAGCCTGCTCATGCCGCCACTCTTCAATCAGTTTATGATTTCCGCTCATTAAGATATCGGGAACTTTCCATCCACGAAAATCCACAGGACGGGTGTATACGGGGGGTGCCAATAAGCTATCCTGGAATGAATCTGTAAGGGCAGAGGTTTCATCATTCAATACACCCGGTATAAGTCTTCCAATTGCATCCACCAGCAAAGCAGCAGGTATTTCGCCGCCGCTTAGTACAAAATCTCCAATAGAGATTTCTTTGGTTATATAATGCTGACGGATACGTTCATCAATTCCTTTATAATGACCGCAAATGATCAGCAGGTTTTCTTTCAGGGAGAAAGCATTGGCCATTTTCTGATTGAATGTTAATCCATCGGGAGTCATATAAATGATCTCGTCGTATTTTCTTTCTGAGGATAATTCATCAATAGCTTTTGCCAGGGGTTCACACATCATTACCATACCTGCGCCACCGCCATATTGGTAATCATCCACCTGTCCGTAATCATTCACGGCCCATTTGCGTAGTTGATGAACGTTAATAGTAAGCAGTCCCTTTTCCTGGGCCCTTTTCATCATGCTGTGCTGAAAAGGACTTTCCACCAGCTCAGGAAGTACAGTCAGAATATCGATGTGCATGCGGCAAAGATAGGAACTGCTTAGTTGCAGGAGACTTCTACAACGGATCGGCTTTCATTCACCGTCCTGTCTTTGGCTATCACCTGTATTTTATAGTTGATGCCGTTTGAAGCAGTAATTGACTCATTAAAACTAGTTGAGTTCGACCCGGGATAGATATGTACATCCATCAATAATGCCCCCGTATTGTTATTGCTGACATGTATATGTACTTCGGCAATATATTCATTGTCAGTAATGGTGCCGCTGATAGATATAGGCTGGCCAGCCGTAAATGATTGCCCGTTTACAGGAGTATTGATGGTGATAACCGGAAAGACTCTGTCTCTTTCACTTTCTTTGTTCTTAGAACAAGCAACTAAAATTAACGCTGTAAATAAATAGGTATAGCCGGCCTTCATTCTTCAAAGTTATACTAAAAGAAACCCCCGGAGAGCCGGGGGTCGTGTAGAAACAAAAACCAACAATAACTCATTTTCATGAGTTACATAAGTGTATGTAATACTTTCACCTGGAAACAAAGCTAATATGAGGTATCTCGTAAAAAACTGATTATCGTCAATTAAAGTATTGATTGCGGTCAGGTTATAAATACAAGAAGAATTACTAATGTGATTGTTCCGAACTTTAATTCTGCAAAGATGTTGATGCTATATGAAAAGAGCTGAATCAATACCTGTTCTGATCGTTAGTGGTTTACTTCTTGTCTATGTTCTGCTGGTTTTTCGGGGTAAGGCCTCTGGTTTTGCAGCTTTTATTTTTACATTCTCACCATTTTTAGTGATTTGGCTGGTATATTCTGTAATCCGACATGGTGAATACAAAGGCAGGGAGCTAGAATCTGATGAGGAGTTTGGCTATACGGATAAACCGTGATCAGGGATGGCAAACAACCGCTTCTCCCGGTGATTGTGGTAATTCAGGGCTTATAAATGGGATTCCGAGGTTCAGTCCCCGCATTATAAGTAGCAGTCCCATAGCCACTACAAAATACGGCACAGCTTTTCTCAATAGCTCTCTCGTTTCCACCTTCAGTTTTTGACCGGCATAGGCCACTAACATCATGGCAGGCAGAGTACCCAGGCCAAACATTGCCATAAAACCAATGCTGTGAAAAACTTCTGTGAAAGACAGGGTAGCCGCTACAGCAACATATACAAGGCCGCAGGGTAATAATCCATTGGCCAGCCCCATTAAAAGAAAACTAAAAGGGCTGCCGGCATTTTTCAATATTCTGCTGATCATTTTTTGTACAGCAGCATAAAACCTGTTCAGGAAACCAAGATGAACAGTGAACCGGCGAAAAAAGTATAAAGTTGCCAATATCAGAACTGCAATTCCCAGCCCAATAGAAAACCATTGTTGATACCCGGATATATAAATTCTTCTGCCGGCAAAGCCGAATACAAGCCCGATCAGGGAATAAGTAATAACTCTGCCAAACTGGTAGAGTAGTAAGGTGAAAAATTTTTGTGCTTTTGAAAGATGACTCACAGGTAATGCCAGGCTAAGCGGGCCGCACATACCTACACAATGCAGGCTGCCTGCTGCCCCTAATGTGAATCCTGATATTAATACCGGCCATAGCATTATAAAACGGTCAGGCTTTTTTCTGAATAGTATGTTTTACCATCATGTACCCAACTGATCTTTACTGTATAGTTGCCTGAAGAAATGTCAGTTAATGGGAATTGCTGTAACGCATCCTCATTAACCCGCAAGGTGAATTTTTTATCTTTTTTCTTGTCATAAGCGCAATAGAATAAGATATCACCGGTGATACTCTTGTTCTTCATTTCTTCAGGAAGTTGTAGTGTAATGCCGTTTTCTGATTGCGACAAGGATACGGCTGTGCTGAGTTCGTTGGTTCGGTTAGAGGCATCAATCACCTGCTGGTAGCGTAATTCGCTCTTGTAGTAATCTTTTTCAACCAGTTCAAAATTCGTACTCATAGAGCGATACACCAGGTAGCCCATACCAAGTCCGAAAACGATAAATGTTACCAGTAATTTATTTCCCCAGTTCATATTGTATTGTTGGTTTTTATAGTTTGCTGAAAGGTCCCATGAAGTTTGTGCTGATAGAAGTTACCTTCTTATCACCTTCATATAAGCCTATTTTCAGTTTTAGTTTCCTTTTGTCAATAACATTTCTCGGTAGAACAACAAAAAATGAACCCGTTGCCTGGTCTTCTTCCTTCAGCAGTATATTCTCTGTACCGATCAATTGTATATACCCGGTCTTGCCGAAATCACCCTCCAGTTTTAATGTAACGGGAATATTTTTAATTGTCTTGTTGATGATTTTAATGTTGTACAGGTTAGAAATACTGTCGGTACCTCTTTCCTGGTAAAGCTGGCCTCTTGTGCGAACGATAGTGCCATCTATATCTTTACGGCTTAACAACAGCGCAGAAAGTAATCCAGTAAGCACAAACAGAATAATCGTATAGAATTTCATTCTGCCAGTATACCGGAGTTTCTTTCCTTCGGCGATACCATTTTCAGACGCATAGCGTATCAGGCCTCTTGGCCTGTCTACTGCATCCATCATTTTGTCACAGGCATCAATACAGGCAGTACAGCCTACGCATTCCATTTGTGTGCCATTACGGATATCAATACCCGTAGGACAAACTTTTACACATTGAAAACAGTCGATGCAATCTCCGGTATTCAGTTCCGCAGTTTGTCCCTTTTTATATTTACTCCTGGGTTCGCCCCGCTTATAATCGTATGCAACAATCATTGAATTCCTGTCAAGAAGTACACCCTGTAATCGTCCGTAGGGACAAACAACGGTACAAACCTGTTCCCTGAAAAAGGCATAAACACCATAAAAAACAGCAGAAAAAACCAGAATTGCCATGAAGCCAACAAAATGTTCGCTTACAGGTTCACTTATGATCTTTTTTAATTCATCTATGCCAATAATATAGGCAAGGAAGAAATTGGCAATGATGAATGCCAGCAGGAAAAAGGCAACATGTTTTGTTAGCTTTTTCCGGATCTTTTCAGCTGTCCATGATGATTTGTTGAGGATTTTTTGTTTGGCAGCATCACCTTCAATGAGATATTCCACTTTTCGGAATAGCATTTCCATAAAAATGGTTTGCGGGCAGACCCACCCGCAAAATAACCTTCCAAAAGCTGCTGTAAAAAGTACAATGAAAATGATGAAAGTTACCATCGTCAGCCCAAATATGAAAAAATCCTGGGGCCAGAAAATTTTCCCAAAGATGATAAACTTGGCATCGGGGATATTGAACAGAAAAAGCGGTCGTCCGTTCAACTTAATAAACGGAAGTGCAAAGAACAAAGCAAAGAAACCCCAGCTAACCCATGTGCGAATATTGTAGAATTTTCCTTTAGGCTTTTGGGCAAAGACCCATTTCCTTTTTCCTTTCTCATCAACCGTTGCTATTCTGTCCCTGAAGGACTCGCTGGATGTATTCTCAGTATCTAAATTATTCTTTGCCTGCTTTTCCATTTTTCCTCTTATTTCATCGTCACTGAATTGTTCTTAGTGGCTGTAGAGTCAGCAGCAGGCGTTGACGGTGCTGCTTCTTCTTTGTATAATTCGCCTTGTGGTTCCCTTGCATTGGCAGGTTTTGTACCTCTCAGCGTCTTAATATAGCTGGCTACCTGTGCCATTTGTTTTGGAGACAGATCATCTTTCCAGCTTTTCATACCATTCTTTGCTCCATACTTAATCGTTTTAAACAGATCCTTGATATTGCCACCATATATCCAGTAATCGTCGGTAAGATTAGGGCCAATTGCATTGCCACCACCTTCAGGGCCATGGCAAACAACACATTTAGACGGATCAGTAAAAATTGCTTTTCCTGCAGCGATGTCATCAGCACTGGTTAATAATTTAACTGTATTCTCATCAACGGCATCACCTTTTTTCTTCATATACTCCTGTATCCGGGCTTCAGCTTTGGCCACAGATCTTTCGTATTCTTCTTTACTGGAAGGAGCAGTGTGAGAGACATGATAGCGCCACAGGTAGATGCCTGCAAAAATGATGGTTAAATAAAAACCGTACAACCACCAGGGTGGAAGACGGTTGTCTAGCTCACGGATACCATCATAATCATGTCCGAGGTCCAGGTCGGCTTCTTCGCTAACGGGTTTCAATTTATTGAACCTGTCCCACCAGCTAAGTTTATTTCTTTTGATTTCAGCGATCTGTTCAGGAGTTGCAGTCTCGGTAACAAATTTCTCTTTCTCTGTTTTAAGAAGAAATTTAATATTTATTAATAACCCGATTATGATCATCAATTCAATAAAAAGTACACCGGTCATGATGTAAAATGTACTTGCTGACATGCCTGCTATTGTCTTGGCAGCAGTAGCAGTGGTTTCTGGAGTTGTACCCTGTGCAAAAACGCCTGTACTGCTGAGTAGCATAAAAATCACCAGCAAAGCAGCAGCTGACTGGCCTTTTTCCATGGCTTTCTTCCTTTTTAGTTTTACATCAGCCGCACCGATCAGGATGTTAGCCAGTATACCAATGACAATTAGTAAAAGCAACATCAATGTTACGAGCATGATGATCATGGGATTACTAAAAGGAGATGGTGCTGGAGGCCCTGCAGCCCAAACGGGTTGCATAGCCCAGAGCAATATCCCTGAGAAAAGACCGAGTATGTATTTTAAATTCTTTCGCATAATTATAAGCTTATTGGTTAGTTTAATTGCTTAGTTGTCTAATGGAATACGGCTTATTTCCTGTAACTCCTTCTTTTTGGTTCTGAATACCATCGTCAGCATTACCGAAAAGAATACGACAAATATTAATAAGGACACAAGCCCCATTATTTCCACACCGCTTACTTTTTCTAAATAATTAATGAATTTCATGATTCAGTTTTTTATTTGTTTTCAGCAATGGGTTTTTTAGCTTCTCCTTGTATGTCCCTTCCTAAACGCTGCAGGTAAGCAATAAGAGCTATCACTTCAACATTGGAAGCTGTTTCGATCTTATCTTTTTTCAGGTTGGAAGCGATAGAATCTGCCTGGTGCATCAGGTCGCGGTTGGCAATTTTGTCATAGCCATCCGGGTAAGGCACACCGAGTGTTTTCATTGCTCTGATCTTGGCCGGTGTAGAAGCTGTATCAATTTTGTTATCCAGGAGCCAGATATATCTTGGCATTAAGGAGCCGGGTGATGTAAGTCTTGGATCATACATGTGTGTGTAATGCCAGGAGTCAGGCCTCTTGTTTTTATCGTGTCCTTCTCTTGCCAAATCCGGACCGGTACGCTTACTTCCCCACTGGAACGGGTGATCATAAACAAACTCACCGGCCTTGGAATACTCACCGTATCTCGCCACTTCATCACGGAACGGACGAATCATTTGAGAGTGGCAGGTGTAACAACCCTCTCTCACATAAATATCACGACCTTGCAGCTCAAGTGGTGTGTATGGTTTTACACTGGCAATGGTCGGCACATTTGATTTTACCAGGAATGTCGGGATCATTTGTACCAGGCCGCCTATTGCCACAAGGATCAGACTCAATACCAGCATGGTAACAGGTTTTCTTTCAATTACCCTGTGCCAGTATTCTTTCTTAGGATGAGCTTCTTTTACCAATGGTGCTGCTTCTGCGGCTTCATTGGCAATAAACTTACCGCTGACGATAGTTTTATAAATATTATAAACCATCATTAATGCTCCGATCAGGTATAATGAACCACCCACACTACGGGCAATATACATGGGCTTGATATTGGTTACCGTTTGCAGGAAGTCATACTTGATCTGGCCTTCCGGGGTAAATTGTTTCCACATAAGGCTCTGTTCAAAACCAGCCCAGTACAAGGGAACAGCGTATAAAATGATACCGATAGTACCCAGCCAGAAGTGATTAGTGGCTAATTTCTTTGAATAAAGATTGGTGCCCCACATTTTCGGAATCATGTAATAAAGAATAGCAAAAGCAAGAAATCCGTTCCAGCCTAATCCTCCAATGTGTACGTGGGCTATGGTCCAGTCGCTAAAGTGAGAAATGGCATTTACATTTTTCAAACTCAGCATCGGGCCTTCAAAAGTGCTCATACCATAACAGGTAATCGCTACCACCATAAATTTTAAAACAGGATCTTCTCTTACCTTATCCCAGGCGCCACGGAGAGTGAACAAGCCATTCAGCATACCGCCCCAGCTCGGTGCAATCAGCATTACGGAGAATACCACACCCAGTGATTGTGCCCAATCAGGCAAAGCTGTATATAAAAGGTGGTGAGGGCCGGCCCAGATATAAATAAATATCAGTGCCCAGAAGTGAATGATAGAAAGTCTGTAAGAGTATACCGGCCTGTTGGCTGCTTTGGGAAGAAAGTAGTACATCAAACCTAAAACCGGGGTAGTAAGAAAGAAGGCCACAGCATTATGTCCGTACCACCATTGTACCAACGCATCTTGCACACCGGCATACCAGCTGTAACTTTTCAATGCTGAAACAGGAATCTCAATAGAGTTAACAATATGCAGCATGGCTACAGTAACCCAGGTAGCAATGTAAAACCAGATAGCTACATACAGGTGGCGTTCCCTTCTTTTAATAATGGTGCCAAACATATTGATACCGAAGATTACCCATACAAGGGTAATAGCGATATCAATAGGCCATTCCAGTTCGGCATATTCCTTACCGGTTGTTTTACCCATCAGTAATGTAATGGCAGCAGCAGCAATAATAAGCTGCCAGCCCCAGAAATGAATCCAGCTCAGCTTGTCACTGAACATTCTGGCTTTACAAAGACGTTGTAAGGAATAATAAATGCCGGCAAACGATGCATTACCTACAAAGGCAAAAATGATGGCATTAGTATGCAACGGACGGAGACGTCCAAATGTAGTAGCGGCAAGATTGAGGCTGCTCTCCGGATAGTAGATCTGGATAGCAACCCATAAGCCGGCCAGCATACCTACAATACCGAATAAGATCGTTGCCAAACCAAAGGCTTTAACAATCTTATTGTCATAATAAAATTTTTCTACTTGCATAAGCTGGATTGTTTTTGATTTATTGTGATTGCGTTTTGGTTTTACTGGAAGGTTTATCATCAAACAGGATACGGGAAGCAGGCGAATAATCATCTTCAAACTGACCACTGCGTACTCCCCACAGGAAGGCAGCAAGGAAAAGGCCGGCAACAGAAATGCTGGCGATAAGAAGTATTAAGATTACACTCATGTCCTGTTTTTTGGNNAGTTTCATCTGCCTTGCTAACCAACTGCTGCTACCAAAAGTCAGCAACAAAATGCTTAATGAACTTGCCGGCATCAGTATGGCAGCTATCAAGGGCGACAAAGTGCCCTGTACAGCAAATGATAAACCGATAATGTTGTAAACAATAGAAAGAACAAAACTGGCTATCACGATATTCTTATTAGCCTTGCAAAGGCTGATGAATTTGGTCAGTCTTGGTAATTCTGATGCCCCGATAATGGCATCGCTGGAAGGAGTAAAATTGTTGCTTTGCTCAGAAATAGCAACGCCAACATTAGCCTGTTTTAAAGCCCCTGCATCATTCAGGCCATCCCCAATCATCATTACTTTTTTGCCGCAGCGCTGTAATTCATGAATATACTGCAATTTGTCTTCCGGCTGTTGATTGAAGAGGAGAGTGGCTTTTTCTCCCAGAAGTTTCCGGAGATTTACTTTTTCGGCATCATTATCTCCGGATAAAACAGATATGCTGTAGCTTCTTTTTATCTGGCCAAGAAAGGCAGATATATTATCCCTGTAGTGATTACTGAATTTGAAAAAACCCAGTAACTCGTTTTCAATACTTAAATAAACTACAGTGCCACCCTGGCGATTCTGGCTACCGGTTACGAAGCTATAGGAACCAAGTTTTACATGGATATTATCTATAAATCCTTCAATTCCCTGCCCGGGGGTTTCTTTATAGTTCTCTACATTGTATCGAATTCCAGTAGTAAGATGCAGAGAGAGGGCTTTACTAAGCGGATGCGAAGATTGCATGGCTAATGCAGCTGCCAGTTCTTGCTGACTGCTGGTAAGGAGTTCGCCTTCAAAAGAAATATCCTGTTGCTGTGTAGTGGTCAGGGTACCGGTTTTATCAAATACTATATGGTCTATATCTGCAATGTCTTCGATGGTTTGTGCATTACGCAGGTAAAAGCGGTTCTTCCCGAGTATTCTCAGAATATTTCCATTGGTAAAAGTATTGGATAGTAACAAGGCACAGGGACAAGCAATGATGAATATGGCGGTTACTGCAGGCCATATCCTCGAAGGATCATTGATTTGCCAGTAAATAGCAGTGCCCAGGGCAATGGTAAGTACTACATATATAAAGTAACGGCTGAGCAGGTGAACAAATGAAACTGATTTCGTTTCTTCCTGCCGGAACTCATCCCTGTTCCAGAGTTTAGTCAGATAGCTTTGTGCTACTTCTTTTACTACCAATATTTCAATATTGCCCTCAGTCTGTTTGCCACCTGCATAAACCAGCTCTCCCACTTCTTTTAAAACAGGTAACGATTCGCCTGTAACAAAACTATAATCAATAAATGCTTTTCCTTTTGTCAATATACCATCCGCAGGAATGAGTTCTTCATTATGTATCAGTAGCGTATCACCAGGTTTTATTTCCGGTAATGTCGTTGGAACTTCCTTATTGTCTTTAAGTACTGAAATAGCAATAGGGAAATAAGATGTGTAATCTCTTTCGAACGAAAGCTGCCGGTAGGTCTTATCCTGTACAATCCTGCCAGCCAGCATAAAGAAAACGATCCCTGTCATTGAATCGAAATATCCTCCACCAGTTCCACTTAGTACTTCCCAGGCACTTCTTACAAAGGTGATGATAATGGCTAATGCAATAGGTGCATCTATATTCAGGAATTTATGTTTTAAGCTTTTCCAGGATGACTGATAAAAAGGCAGTGCCGAATAAAGAAGAACAGGAATGGCGAGCCCGAAATTCAGCCAGCGGAATATTTCTCTGAGCCCGGTTTCACTGGCATCTATGCCCAGGTACTCCGGAAAACTCATCAGCATAATATTCCCAAAAGCAAAACCAGCAATACCTAATTGATACACCATGCTCTTGTTAATTGCCGGACGCTTTTCTTTCAAATCGTTCAGGCTGATATAGGGCTCATAGCCGATGCTGGTCAGTACTTCGGCTACTTTTCTCAAGCTGGTATTTGCTGTGAGTAAAACGATTTCAACTTCTTTGCGGGTAAAATTGACCTTGCTGGAAACTACACCCGGATCAAGCCGATGCAAATTCTCCAGCAAATACAAACAGGAACTGCAATGCATTTGCGGGAGGTAGAAAGTAACATGTATTTGTTTGTTGTCTTTAAAACTGACCAGCTGGAGCTGAATTTTTTCATCGTCAAGGAAAGCAAATTTGTCCTTTCGTACTTTAATCCGCTGACTGAGACCAGGATTTTCATTCAGTGAGTAATAATCACAGAGCGAATGCTCATTTAAAATCTGGAAAACCATTTTACAGCCTTCGCAGCAAAAATGCTTTTCTTCCAGCTGTATCTTATCGTTTGGACATGTTTCACCACAGTGATAACAGCTAATTTTTTCTTTGGTAACACGATCAGGTGAAAGCATATCTTTCCAAAATAAGGCGCTAAAGTATTCCTCTGTTAAAACACTGTATTTGAGCAACCTCAAAAAGTAAACTGATTTTTATCAGGTCCTTTCTTCGGAAACTTTATGAAGAGAGTGGATGGTAACCAGCTCTTCTTCAACTGATTGCTTCTTTTGGATGTAGATGGCCAGTGTCTTATAAACCGTAAAAATTAAAAGAAAGAGACCAACGAAAATAGCGATACCGCTATAAGCAAAAAGTTTAAACCAGGGCTGGCTTTTTTGCATTATAGAAGCAAATACTTCATTGTTGAGCTTAGCACTAATCTTCAGCAGACCGCTACCTAGCAGAGAGCTCCAGAACAGTAGAAGCGAAACATTTGTGATGAGGATGCCCCAGCCGATTGTAGGTTTGCTTCTTTCAAATACTGGTTTATTTTCGTTTTGAATAATATAGAATACAGATGCAAAAAGTAACATAGTATTGATGCCAATTGTAGTGCCCATAGCATGGGCTACTGTAATATGAGTACCGTGGGTATAGTAATTCCAGGAAGGAACGGAGATGACAATAGCCAGTGATAGATTCAGAAATATCCAGATATCGGCATAAGACAGCAGGCGATAAGGTATGTTATGATAATTTTTACGAGCCTGTGTCATGGTTTTTCTCCATTTCATAATGATATATCCAAGGATAAGCAACTCCGTCATACTTATCACATATGCTACTGTCTTAACCCAGGGTGCTGCTGGCACAATATAAGTATGATGGCCCCAGTTGAACATCAGGTTGGTCAGTCCGAGAAAATAAAAAAAGAAAGCAAGAGGTGAGCGGTTGGCTTTGTTGTCACCACTCATTTTTTCCATGACATACATGCCGGTACCATACACCAGCATATTCCAACTGCCCACCATAGAGCCCAGGGCTTTCCACTGTACCGTTACATCTCTTACGATATTGGTATGAAAATAATCAAGCAACCATAAATAAGACTCAGACAGTGTAATAAAGAAGAAAAGTATGCCCGTTGACCAGCTCCAGATATAAACAGGTGCGTTTTTATAATCAGGCTTCAGGGTAAAAAAGAAGTTGATGGCAAAGGGTACCCAAGACAGCAAGATTACAGCTCCCAGCAACGGTGGAAATTCGAGGTATTCCCTTCCGCCAAAATAGCCAAGGAAAAAACAAGCAACTATAAAAAAAGAAACTAATGCGTGAAGATAAAAATGTATCCGGGCACCTTGCAGCCAGTAAATTGGTCTGTTGGCGATTCTTGGAAGGTAATAATACAAGCCGGCTTGTGCAGCTGTGAATATCCAGCTGATTACAAGATATACATGCAGCGGCCTTGTTTTTTGAAAGGCCAGTTGCTCTTTCAAAAATGGGGGCAGAATGTATTGTATCCCTCCAATAATACCCAGCAGCAAACCAAAAAAAAGGTAACTGATAGAAAGCAACAGAAATGCCTTTGCGGTTTTGTCAGAAACGTATTGACTGGAATTGGTAAGCATAACTGATCAAGGCATGGATTTATAGGTGACTGCAGTTGAGTCAACATATTTTAAATAGCTGATAATAGCATCTATTTCATCTGCTTTGAAATGAAAATTGGGCATTCTAGGTCCACCGGCCTGCAGGAATGCTTTCATATATATTTCTCCCCGTTGCGGATCACTGTAGGCAGTTGTCAGTTCTGGACCCAGATATCCCCCCAATCCATATAGCTGGTGGCAGGCAACGCAGTTATATTGCTCGTACAGGTATTTGCCTTGAGATACTTTTTCTGCTTGTGGTCCTGTTAACTGTATCCCACTTTCTGTTCCTTTTGAATAAATAACAGTACTATAAATAGCATAGCTGGTAAAGAGAATGAGAAAGACAGCTATTTTGATCATCAGCACTTTGTTTGAAGGGGCGAATGTATTTTCCGGCTTTTCAGACCATGCTGATTTTACTCAGTTACTGGGCTGATAATTCTCAATTATTCTACTTTTTTTATGGACTATAAAGCTATACTATTTTGCTGGCACCAAATACTTTTAGCGTATTAAACTTATTACAGATCTTTTTTATTGAACCTGCGTATAGCCAGCCAAAGTGGTAATACAGTCCACAGCAGCATTATGCCTATGGTAAACAGAAGACCGGTGCTGCTTGTAAAGAAATCTTTATATAATGCGCTGGTGACACCCATTAATGCACTGATATCCATTTTCAGTGTGACAAAAATTCTTCCAACATCAATTGGGTTCAGCGATATTAGCGGTAATGTGATTTTTTCGAGGGGATAATCACTCAGGTTAAAGATCATCAGTAATATAAGCCCGTCAAAAATCAGTGTAAAATAGAACCACAGAAGGAGAGCTGCGCCAATGCCTCTTGCCTTGTCTCTTGACCTGACTGATGCAAAAAATGCAATGGCAACAAAAACAACCGTTAGGGCCATCCCGGTTAAAAGCAGGGCAAAGCCGGTTTCATCCGGTGCATAAAGTAAGATGGGTAAACCAACGCCGACCAGGAAGGCACTAAGTAAAGAGACACTGACACCGGCAAACTCACTTATTATGATACGGGTTCGGCTCATTGGCTGCGATGACATCAGCTCAATAAATTCGTAAGAATTATAATAATGAATGGTGGTAAATACAAGGCTCACCAGCGGTAAAACGATCAATACAATATTCAGCAGACTCAGCATGGCCTTGCTGCTGTTTTCTTCCATATTGAACATGCTCAACGAAACAATCAGTAGAAACAGGGTATAGGCTAAAACGATCTTACTTCTCAGTATATCATACAGCACATATTTGGATACCTTCATCATAGCTGTGTGGTTTAATAGATTTTCTCGTCTTTTTTTACTTCCAGTATCTTGTCAATCCACTCATTGGTGAGTTTTTCTCCTTTCATGATCCTTGCAATGGCTTTGCCAAGTCTAAGTTCCCCGGTTTCTTCCTGTAGTGTCTGCATGTCTTTAAAGAATTGCAGTTTGCCTTCCTGCAGGTACATTACATGTGTGGTCAGTTCGTCCAGGTCGCTTAATATATGAGAAGTGATCAGGATCAGCTTATTCTTTTTCTTTTCTGCAATGATCTTGTCTTTCAAAAGTTCGGAAGAAAGCGGATCAAGACCAGCGGTAGGTTCATCAAGAATTAATATAGCAGGATCAAACAAAAAAGCCAGTGCGGCGCTAACCTTTTGACGGGTACCTCCGCTCAATGTTCGCATGGGCTTATCGTATATTTTTTCCAGTTCAAATTGCCTGATCAGTGTTTCATCCTGCTTATCTGCTGCTACTCCTCTTATATTTTCAATCATGCGGAAGAGCTGCCCGATCCTCATATTGTCAGGATAGCGGCCAATCTGCGGCATATAGCCAATATTAGCCCGGTAGGAATGATCACCACTGATTACATGACCATCAACCGTAATCTTGCCTTTATCGGGCCGTACCATACCCAGTATAGATTTAATAAGGGTAGTTTTTCCGGAGCCATTGGGCCCGATAAGTGAAATAACCTGTCCCTTTTCCATATTGGCATTAATGTCTTCCAATACCTGGAGCTTCCGGAACCGCTTGCTGATATGTTCAATACTGATCATAACTTCAGTGATTTCATCATTGGTTTTTTGTCTACAAGATTTTCAGGGGTAAGGCTTGGTATGGCTTTCTCTGCTTTGTCGAGCAGCTGAACGGTAAAACTTCTCAACAGCATCAGTGCATTTGGATTTTGTTCAATAATCATAGAGTACATACTTACAGGATGGTAGGGAACATCACCCACGCCGTCCCTGTTAATATCATATCCTTCATATTTATCCCAATAGTTGTTGCTGAATTCATTTAGTGACAACGACCCGTTGGTGCCAACATCAAAGCTGTTGCCGGTAAAATTATTACGTTGAAAACTATTATTCTCACAACTGGCCTGTACTTTAATAGCCCAGCCATTTTCTTTAAATTTATTTCGCTCAATTGTCATACGGCTGGTACCCTCCATATGTATGCCAACTGTGTTTTTATAAAAAGTATTGTGACTAATATAGCTGTCAGAAATATCTTTCAATAGTATTCCATAGGCTGATGGCCCCCAGTTTTGGTCAAAATGATTGTTTTCCATTTTTACCTTTTTTGAATACATCACGGCCACACCGGCACCATTATCTTTAAAAGTGTTATTCAGGTAGGCATCATCGTTGGAAAACATGAAATGTAAGCCGTATCGGATATTTTTTTCACTATGATTATTTCGAATAGTAGAGTTGGTCACAAATTCAAAATAGATACCGTCCCTGTGTCCCTGAATAGTATTGTTTTCAATTAATGCGTATCTCGATTTCCAAAGATGAATGCCATTTCCGGTCAATTGTTCAGATGTCGGGGTGCCGGTAATGTTATTGTTCTTAATAGTGGCATAACTGGTATTTGACACATGTATTGCGAAGTAAGCGTTGGTTATTTTATTTGCGGCAATGGTGACTTTTGAGGCGTCCACCAGTTTTATGGAAGCATAATCATTCAGCGCAGAATAACCTGAGTTACGAAAAGCAAGTCCTGTAACGGTGATGTTTTGTCCACTTATAAGAAGAATCTCGTATTTGTTTTCTCCATCCAGTATTGGATAATTTTGACCAATGATGGTTAACGATTTGGTTAATTGCAAAGCTCCTTCTTTATAGACCCCGGGCAGTACTGTTATACTGTCAAAATCTTTGGCTATCTCAATGGCTTTCCGGATAGATGATACTGGTTGGTTCTTTCCTACGATGATATTACGGCTAAATCCGTTTGCCGACAAAAAGAGTAATAATATCAGTGCGAGGCGATGCATTTTATTGCTGATTTTTATACAATTCATCCCAGGTATGCAATGTACCTTCTTTTGTGCTATTGGCTTTTTCAGCAGCTTCCTTTGTTGCAAAAGCAGCAGCATTACTTCCCATCGGGCTTCTTAGCTGTGGATTTACCCAAAAGGTTGCTTTATATACATCAAGAAAATCATTTTCTTTTTCAAAGTTGATAACGACTTTTTGAGCAATTTCTTTTTCCTCCAGGGTACCAGACTTAAGAAAATTGATCATGCATACAAGGTCATCAAATTTATAAACCTTACTTTTTTTAGTAACTACTTCACAACCGTATTTGGGATCCATAATGCCCATTTTACAGAAGTGGCAATTATCCTGTCCATATTTAAAAGGTTCAGGTTTTGCAGAGCAGGAGCTAAAGAACAGGCAAAGAATAATAACCGGCGCCGCAAAAGTGGTGGTTTTAAGTTTTTTGGAGGTCTTACGATTTTTATACCATTCTGCAAACCAAACGCCAAATGCAAGACAGCCTGCTCCAATTACAATCCATCCACCCACATCAGGGAAAGAGTAAGAATCAAAGTTTAGCAGCCGTTTATGCCCGATTAGTGGTGGCTGATAGGACATGCCCGGCACCTGGATAGGTGCTTTTGGATCAAGATTGTGTCCGTATTTGTAACCCCATTGGTAAAAATCCCACATAGCCAATATGCCACCCAGAACGGTCAGACCTATATAAGCAAGCAGGAACTTGCGGTTGCCGGTAATGGCGACTATCATACCCAGCAGCATAAAAAAACCAACTACGTAGGGCAGGTATTTAAATTCAGGGAACATGTTAACCGTTATGTGCTCCATTCCGATATAATGGTTTAGACCGTTTATAATATCTACATCACCAGTAAGGCCATTAATCCAGATGTTCATAGTCAGACCTTCCGGATATTGCGGGGCAAAAAGATCTATACGCCAGGCGGGCAGAAAGAAAACAGCAATCAATGCACCTGATGCAAATGCTACTAAAATTCTGGAAGCAACACTTAATTTGTTATTCATAACCCTTTTTTTAATGACTTCCGGGGCATTACACCCCGGAAGCTTCAATTTTTAAACCTTCAACAAGAAAAGCTATTTTTTAGCCGGGGGAAGCAATACCTCATCAATTACATATACCAGCCCGTTACTGGCGGGTATGGCAGCTACAATATTTGCTTTACCATTTATTTTTATTTTACCATCTGCAGATTTGCTGATAGTAATATTATCTCCGTTGGCCTGGCCTATCTGCTGACCATCCTGCAGCATATTTTCTTTAAATACACCCAGCGCAACATGGTATTCAAGAATGTTCTGCAAATCGGCTTTTTTATCATCTTTCATTAGACCATCAACAGTTCCTGCTGGTAGTTTATCAAAAGCAGCATTAGTTGGTGCAAACACGGTAAAAGGACCTGCGTTTGAAATATCGTCAACATATTCAGCCTGTTTTAGGGCAGCAACCAATGTGGTATGATCGGGTGAGCCAACAGCTACTTTTACAATATCTTTTTGTGATACATCGTCCTTCACAGCTTCTTGTCCGCCGGTAGTTACTGTATCTTCAGTATCAGCCGTTTCTTTTTTTTCATTATTACAGGCACTTGTAAAAATGATGAGTGCCAGCGGCAGCAGTAAGATTAGTTTTTTCATAAACTTATATTTAAGTATGAAATGGATAAGAGCAACCGCTTTTGCGGTTGCTCTTCAGTTGATTATTTCTTTTGAGTGGTATCCTTGGTAGGAGCAGGTGCTGTTTTACCCGTACTAAACGTAAGAGGTACATTAGATCCTGCGGGACTTACTCTGACATATCCCTGCATTTCCTGGTGAAGGGCAGAACAGAAGTCTGTACAATACATGGGGTAGATACCTACTTTTTCAGGTTTCCATGCCAATGTCTGAGTTTCGCCGGGCATAATGAGCAGTTCAGCATTGTTGGCGCCTTTCACAGCAAAGCCATGGGGCACATCCCAGTCTTGTTCCAGGTTGGTTAC